>JAEWPQ010000078.1 GCA_023460575.1 Bacillota bacterium | reverse complement strand
GATTCCTGCCATTCTGTCACGTTATAATAATATCAATAACTGTTATTAAAAGCTATATTCATGAATATACCACAAGATATTGTTAATTTCAACCATCCAATCACAAAATATTCGTTTTTTACTTTTTACCAGGATCATTCACACGGGGAATCAGTAGAGGACTTTAATTCCAGATCTTTAAAAAGTGCCTCCACAGCCGGGATATAATCGAAAAGATTCTGGGACTTTTGTATCTTTTTCCCATGCTTCTCTCCCCTTTCAAAAGACGGAAGCATGTAGGCCCACAGTTCTTTCATTTTAAACAGCACATTCCGGTCACCGGAAATAGTCTCCTGGTATCCGGAAAGGATGTGGTCGTGAAACGCCTTTAACTGCTCCTTTTGAAGATGCGCTTTGCCTTTTATTTCCCCCGCAAGCATGGGATTTGCCACAAGTCCCCTCCCAAGCATAACCCGGTCCAAAGATGGAAAGGTCTGAATCAG
This sequence comes from Bacillota bacterium, assembly GCA_023460575.1. GTDB lineage: Bacteria > Bacillota > Clostridia > Lachnospirales > Lachnospiraceae > Lacrimispora. The sequence continues at coordinate 32,963 of JAEWPQ010000078.1, read as the reverse complement.
CCTCTCATAATCCTGGGGACTAAATATATCACCGTTATAGCAGACAGGATTCTTACTGGTAGAAACTGCCATCCGAAACATGTCCCAGTCTGGAGTATTCCGATAAAAATCTTTTTGAATTCTGGGGTGAATAATCAGTTCTTTTACCGGATATTGATTATAAATTTCCATGAGCCGGTGAAATTCCTCCGGACTGTCCTTTCCAATCCTGGTTTTAATGGAGATTTTCATATCAATAGTAAAGATCCGGTCTAAAAACTGGTCTAACTGGTCCGGTACTGCCAGAAAACCGGAGCCTCTTAGTTTGGACACAACAGTCTTGGAGGGACAGCCTAAATTTAAATTTACCTCCTGATATCCATATTTTTTAAGTTCCATGGCGGTCCAGACGAAACCCTCCCAGTTATTGGTCATGATCTGGGGGATGGTCTTTATCCCCTTATTATGTTCCGGGAGTATATCATTTTTTTCTCTGGAAGAAAATTCACGGTTCTGGTTGGGGACAATGAATGGTGTATAGTAAACATCCACATCCTTAAAAAATTTATGATGTGCGTTCCTGTAAATATATCCTGTGATCCCCTCCATGGGGGCAAAGTAATAGTTCATAAGCAGTTCTCCTGTTCCATTTTTACATTCCCTATTCTACCACAGGAGATGAAAAATTCATAGAATACCATTTGCAGAATATGACATTTAGTGCTATAATATTGGACAAAATGCCATTGTTCAGGAGGATTTATCATGATTCGTTTTAACAAGATTCTTAAACGCACCGCCGGTACGATATTGCTTGCAGCACTGTTTTCATCTTCTATTATTTCCACATCAAAAGCGGAAGAAGAAAGCGGGCCTGCTTTCGCTCCCCCGGTGAGCAAAACCACTGTGCCTGTGATCGGTCCTGGAATGAGTTTAAGATCCAATTGTGTAGTTGTTCTGGACCCTGGGCACGGTAAGACAGACGGCCACTACTCCGGCTGCCATTTCGAATACAACGGAACTACCTACTATGAAGATATCATCACAATGAAAATAGCCAATTATACAAAAGAATATCTGGAACAAAATTCCAATTATACTGTATATCTGACCAAAGACAGCTCCGAAGTCACGGTTCCCCTGGATCAGCGTGCTGCTTTTGCCGCTTCCGTCCGCGCAGACTTATTTGTCAGTCTCCATGTGGATTCCATTGCAGGCAACGGTACCACAAGGCATGCTTACGGCGCCAGCTCCATGTCTCCCAGAACCGGTCGCTTTCACAACGACATCGCAATTCAGTCCCAGGACGCAGCAAATACGATTTTAAACCAGCTCACTGGTCTCGGACTTCACAACCGTGGACTAATTCTTCAGGATTCTAAAAACGGAACCTTATATCCGGATGGAAGTACTGCTGATTACTATGCAATCCCCCGTTATTCCCAGATGTACGGTCTCCGGGGCTTTATAATTGAACATGGATACATCAACTGCATCAGCGATTTAACCGGTTTTCTCTCCACAGATGAGGAATTAAAAAAACTGGGGGAGGCTGATGCCAAAGGAATCATAGAATATTTAAATAAAGCTGGAAAATCCACTTTTGTTCCTGACGGTAACAGCAGTCAGACACCTCCCACTAACTAAGAACTCATAATCCCCGCCTCCCTGCATAAAATGTATCATACATTACGGTCAAAGCCGGCAGGGAGGTATTATTTTGTCAAAAATTCTGGATAACAGCTATTATGATATAATGATCAGCACTGCCCTGGCTCCAACCTATGATACCGGTGATAATATCACTTATTTAAACAGACAAAACTCTCTGCTTCATATTCCTGCCGGCAGAGGAGATCCCTGTGACCTTGGAAAGTACTCCTACAGCAGCTTCCCTACCATCTATACCCTGGCCTCTACCATAAGTCTTGAAAAATCGGGAGTTACTACAGTACAGACCAATCCATATCTGGCTTTATTCGGGCAGGGGGTACTGGTGGCTGTCATTGACACCGGGATTGATTACCGGCACCCGGCATTTCTTTTTAACGATGGTACTTCCCGGATTCTTACCATGTGGGATCAGACCGATCAGTCAGGCACGATTCCGGGCGAATTTACCTTTGGTTCCGAATACAGCAGGGAACAGATCAATGCTGCACTTCAGTCACCTGATCCCTTATCCGTTGTTCCCACTACAGACGTGCTGGGGCATGGAACTGCCATGGCCAGTATTCTGGCTGGTTCCCCCAATGAACAGCAGGGTTTCAGCGGCGTTGTTCCTCAGGCTGATCTGGTTATTATCAAGCTGAAGGAAGCAAAACCTGTTACAAAAAAGATATCATTTATACCCGAAAGCGCAATCTGTTATCAGGAGTCAGATCTGATACTTGGTATCCGCTATGCAGTTACAGCTGCCGCCCGTTTTAACCGTCCTGTTGTCATCTGCATCGCTCTCGGAAGCAGTCAGGGGGGGCATGACGGCAGAAGTGCAGCCAGCGCTTATTTAGATCATCTGGCTCTGCTTCCCGGCAATGGAATCTCCGTAGCTGCAGGCAACGAAGGAAACAATCAGCGTCACTACTACAATTCTACCTCCGCGCCCCCTTATTACAATGACATTGAACTGAGAGTCGGCAGCAGTGACACTTTATTTGCCATGGAAATCTGGTCTTATGCACCTGCCAGACTTTCCGTAGACATCTCCTCTCCCAACCGGGAATCCACCCAGCCGGTCTATCCAGGTCTGAACCAATGCAGAAAATTCAACTTTATATTTAATCAGACTACAATTTATGTAAATAATATTATTTTCGAAGAAGAAACGGGAGAACAGCTGATTCTTCTGCGCTTTAACAATCCGCTTCCAGGCATCTGGTATCTGCGGGTACAGAGTCCTGAAAACGAACCTTTTGCCTTTCATTCCTGGCTTCCCTCCGGCGATCTTTTGTCCGATGATACGTTTTTTCTGGACTCAAGCCCGGATACTACAATTACATCACCAGCCAATGCAAGACACCTGCTGACTGTAACTGCCTATAACCAGCTCAATGACAGCATTCTTCCGGAATCAGGAAGAGGCTATACAAGAATCGGGCAGGTAAAACCAGACATTGCGGCACCGGGCTTTGAGCTGACATGTGCAGTCCCCGGAGGCCTTTACGGAACTGCAACCGGAACAGGAGCTGCTGCCGCTCATGCGGCAGGTATCATTGCCATGGTATTTGAATGGGCGATTGTACGGGGTAATTACCTCAGAATCACCGGTAACGATGCCAACCGGCTTATGATAAGCGGCGCCGTCCGAAATCCTGCAAACATATATCCCAACAACATATGGGGATACGGGCAGGTTGAAATTAACCGGCTGTTTGAACGTTTTACCAGCACCTGAAACAAAAAAAGCCTTCAAGCCGGGCGAAACTAACGCCTGTGGCTTGAAGGCATGGCAGCCGGCCAATGATGGCAGCAGCTTTATTCTTCAACAAACATATCTTTACCAACTCCGCATACCGGACAAACCCAATCCTCCGGTAAATCTTCAAACGCAGTGCCTGGCTCAATACCGGAATCAGGATCACCGATTTCCGGATCATATACATAACCGCATGGTTCACAAACATACTTTGCCATCCCTGTCACCTCCTTTAACTTCTCTGTGCTTCTTTTATAGCATATAATATAGTTTTTATCAATAGGTTTTTATGATTTGTCCTTTAACTTACAGATCTGCTGCGTCATAGTTCCCATGGGGCAATACACACACCAGGATCTGGGTTTATATAATACCATGGTAATAAGGCCAAGCACTGTGGATGTCAGCATGACACTGTAAAATCCGAAAGCAAACTGGGCAACCCAGTCCGCTGCTATGGTTCCATGATAAGCAAAATGCCAGGGAAGTTTAAAGGTCCATAAAAGCTGCACTGCCTGTTTTAAGCTTCCTGCATCTGAAAAAACCAGATAGGTGGTAAACAGCATATTGCCAAACATCGTAAGAAAAAAGATGAGAAAACCATATCGGAATGCACGGCTTTTTAAAAATGCAGGAATATCTTTCTTCCGTGATAATTTCAGTCTGTTTCCAAGGAGATCTAAAAGCTGCCCTCTGCCGCAATAATGATTGCAATAGGTTTTATTTCCCTTAACCGCGGATATTCCAAGTGGAATAAAGAAACAAAGAAGGCCCAGCCAGGCAAAAAGAATATTAAAGAATCCGAGGATTAAATAGAGCAAAGATGTCAGCCAGAGATAATCATACCAGTTTTTTTTCTTATTCATTCCCATTTTCTTCTCTCCTCTTAAGCATTTCAATGTGTATCACAGATGCCGGGCAGGCCTTTGCGCACAAGCCGCAGCCAACACAGCTGTCTATATCGACTTTTGCGGTAATTCCATTTGGTACTGTAACAGCTCCTTTCGGACAAACTTTTATGCAGCTGCCGCAGGCAACACAATGAGCCTCATCTACCACTGCATACCTCTTGTTTTTTTGTAACGTCATTGCTTCCTCCATGTTTTTTTTATGATCTTAACAGATATTTTTTATTTTTTCCGTGACGATGTCACGTTAACAATCCGTTCATACCATAAAAAAGAGGAAAGAGATCTGCTCTGCCGTGGTTATCCGGCAAAATACAGATCTCTTCTGACATCTTTATGATATAAAGTCTTCTCTCATCGGGGTAAAAATATCTACCAGAATTCCCTTTTCCAGGCATACACAGCCGTGCATCACTCCGTCCTGTTTTAATAAGGTATCTCCGGCTTTTACCGTCTTTGTCTCTTCACCGATGGTGAACTCAAATGCTCCGCTTGCCACATATGTAATCTGTGTATGTGGATGATTATGCATCTTACCGATGGCCCCCTGCTCAAAATGATTCTCCACACACATCATTCCGTCACAGTATGCAAGAACTTTTCTGACAACACCATCTCCCGCTTTCTCCCCTTCTATCTCCTGATTAAATACCCATCTTTGATTTTTTTCCGGTCTTTTCATATCGTGCCGCTCCTTTGAGTTGTTTTTTTTAATTTTAAGTAATTTTTTCTATTATGTCAAGGTTAACCGGCTGTCAGAAAGTCCTGTCTTCCGGCTGTTTCTACTTCCAGCCGTTCCACGTGTCCGGCTGATAACCGATGGTGGCCTGTTTTCCGTTCCTGACAATGGGTGTTTTCAGTACTTCCTGGTTTTCTAAAATCTTGTCATCCTTATCCTCAGAAGCAATGTATTTAATAAGTGCCAGAACATCCTGATTCCTGCACGTTTCATCAAGCATGGCATCGGTGCCGCCTACAGCCTGTCTGACACTGTTGTATTCCCCTTTGCTCATTCCTTTTTCCTTCATATCAATGAACTGATACGGAATTTTTCGTTCTTTAAAATAACGCTCTGCTTTTTTCGTATCAAAGCACTTTTTCGTTCCGAATATCTGTACATTCATGGTCTGCCCTCCTTTGTCAATTTAAAAATGGCATTGTTGTTTTACGTTCCAAACAACAATACCATTTTAATGCTGATTTTACCAGACCTCTTCTGAAATTTCTTTTACCAGTTTTATTTTATTCCACTGTTCTTCTTCTGTCAGTTTATTTCCCTCTTCGGTTGATGCAAAACCGCATTGAGGACTTAATGATAAACGGTCCAGCGGGATATAACGGGAGGCCTTGCGGATTCGTTCAATGATTCGTGACTTTTCTTCCAGATCCGGGGATTTTGTTGTAATCAGTCCAAGAACCACCTGCTTATCTCCGTCAACGTAATGAAGCGGCTCAAAATCTCCGGAGCGTTCATCATCAAATTCCAGGTAATAAGCAGAGACATTTTCTTTTCCAAATAAGTGTGGCGCAATAGGGGCATATCCGCCGGAGGATGCCCAGGTGGAATGGTAATTACCCCTGCATACATGTGTGTTGATTACCAGATCCTGGGGCAGATCTTCCATGGCCAGGTTGTTTAACCTCACATATTTTTCCGCCTCGGAAGAAACAGATTTTGATTCTTTCTGTCTGGCTTCCCAATATTTTGTGTCGCAGAACATTCCCCATGTACAATCATCAAACTGAACATTTCTGCAGCCTGCCTCATACAGGTCCAGTATCACAGTGCGGTAGGCAGATGCAATATCCTGTATCAGTTCTTCTTCATCCGGATAGTAAGACCTTGTCTGTTCCAGATTATCCCCCCGTTCCAGCTCCGCCAGAAACTGGGCGGGAGCCGGTATGGTCTGTCTCGCAGTTACCGTATCATCCTCAAACAGCTTAACAAATTTAAAATGCTCTACAAACGGATGTTTTTCTCCTGAAATCTTCCCGCACAAACCGGCCGATTCTCCTCTGGTAACTTCTTCATGAAAGCGGTACCCCTGTTCTACTTCCAGTTTTTTAACGCCCTGAAGCCCCCACATAAAGTCCAGATGCCACCAGCTTCTGCGAAACTCTCCGTCTGTAATGACTGGAAGTCCTGCTTCTTTTTGCTTTTCGATCAGTTCCGTGATGGCCCGGTCTTCTGTTTTTCTTAATTCTTCGTCAGTGACTGTTCCCTTTTTCCAGCCCTCTCTTGCCTCCTTTAAATATTCGGGACGCAGAAAACTTCCTACTATATCAAACTTAAAAGGTGCTCTTTTTTTCGTCAGTGCCATGATTTTATTCTCCTCTCTTTTTTCCTGTATTGTTATTCTTTATTCTAACGGAAACATATTTATCTGTAAAATTCTATATTTTTATGTCATGGTATAGTTTTAAACTATATCAATTTGTGTTAGAATAAAAAAAGAATGAGAAAGAGAGGAATCCATAATAATGACGCTTCAGCAGCTTCGCTATATTATCACCATTGTTAACTGCGGCTCCATATCGGAGGCTGCAAAACAGCTTTTTATCACCCAGCCCAGCCTTTCAAACGCAGTAAAAGAGCTGGAGCAGGAATATGGTATTACCATATTCAACAGAAATCCCAAGGGAATCTCTCTTTCCTTAGATGGAAGTGAATTTCTTTCCTATGCCAGACAGGTGCTGGAACAGGCTGATTTACTGGAACAGCATTATCTGAAGAAAATGCCGGCAAAGCGGATCTGCTCTATCTCCACCCAGCATTATGCATTTGCTGTCAATGCATTTGTTAATCTTGTGGAACGGCAGGATCATGACGAATATGAATTTACACTGCGGGAAACAAGAACTTATGAAATCATTGAAGATGTGAAGAATTTCAGAAGTGAACTTGGAATTGTGTATTTAAATGATTTTAATGAGAAGGTACTGGAAAAGCTTTTCAAGGAAAGCGGGCTGATCTTTCATCCTTTGTTCGAAGCTTCTCCTCATGTATTTATCAGTTCATCTCATCCTCTTTCCAGTCATTCATCTGTCACGTTGGAGGAGTTAAAGCCCTATCCTTTTCTGGCTTTTGAGCAGGGAGAGAATAACTCCTTTTACTTTTCTGAGGAAATATTAAGTACGGTTCCAAGGAAAAAAATCATTTACGTCAGTGACCGTGCTACTCTGTTCAATTTATTAATTGGCCTGAACGGCTATACCATCTGCAGCGGTATTTTAAACAGCAACTTAAACGGGGATAATATTATTGCAGTTCCTCTTATAACCTCTGAATATATGAGAATAGGCTGGATTGAGAATCCAAAAATACACTTAAGCATATTCGCAAGAAATTACCTGGAAGAGTTAAAAAACTTAATCCAGAAGGACGGTCTTGAGGTTTACACAGAAAAACAGGCTGCTGCCTGCGACAGTTAAAGGATGTTTATCATGAAACCTGCTCCCTGGAATCATCCATAGGAGTAGGCCTCATTTAATATCTTATAAACATGGTGTCAGACAACTTTGGAGAAGTTCTACCTTAATATTAGCAGTTGCAGGAAGATTCTCTGTGCCCTCATATACAAGATTCTCAATATTTTTCGGAGTAATATTAATTATTGTGTTAACAACAGACGTCTCATTCACTGAACTTGAAACAAGAGTATAACTAATCGTTTTTTCAAAACTTCCATTGAAAGGAACAATAGCGTCTCTGCAAATGATATCAATGCCGGCGGGCCCGACGATATCAGTATTTAGAGGAATCGGTCTGAGGGTATCAGCAGTGTTACAAAGCAGGTGGCTTATTAAAAACAGCCATATAAAAAAGCGGCTCTGCTTCATTTGAACAGAACCGTTTTTTGCTATCTCACTGTAACCGGACAGGTCTTATAAAATAAATCTTCGCCAAAATATTTAATAATTTCAATCACCGCAGTTTTTACTTCTTCCAAAGGTCCGGTCAAAATCAGAGTACCGCTGAACCGGTCCAGAAATCCCAATTCCACGTACCCTGTTTTTACGGCAATATCCGCTGCAATAACCGTGGATTCAGGCGGGGACATATGGACAGTACCGATTGACATACCCGTAAAATCCTCTCCTGCATGGGTTCCTATATCCAAGCCCAGATTTTTATATACAGAAGGCTCGGAAACTCCGATGACATGTGCCATTGATATCTCTTTCCCGGAAACAGAGACTTTTACCACGCGCAGCGGCTCACTTGCCCCATGTCTTTGTGTGTTTCCTAATATCTTCTGCAATACTTCCTGATCAGGACGCTTTTCTGTCATTTTAACACACCTTTCTGGGTTTCTCCTTATTTCTCGTCACCTAAATATTCCTTAAGCCCATCAATCCCTTCTCCTGTAATACTGCTGACTGGAAAGATCCGCTCACATCCGGCTTCCTCCAGCCACTGCCTCACCATGGAAACCTTAGCCTCAGGGGCGTCTATTTTGGTTATAATGCCAATCATGGGTCGGTTGCAGGCATTGATAATCCCCGGCGGAAATAGATTAAAGGGCTCATCTGCCCCGCACAGCAGACCAATGACATCTGACTCATAGGAAAAACAGCAGAGAGCCTGCATGGATATGTTCTTATTTTCCACGTATTCTCCCGGAGTATCAATGGTAATATCCCAGTGATTGACATACTGGGTCTTATGATAAATCACCGGCTCTCCCTTTAATGCCTGGGTCAGTGAAGTTTTGCCTGCTTCGCTTCTACCGCATAAAAACAATTTTTTCATCATATCACCGCTTTGTAATCTGACAGGTCACATATCCAAGTTCATCATGAAAATACTGCACAATCTCCTCAATTGCAGCCTGAACCTCCGCGATCTCACCGGTTATAATCAATGTGCCGCTGAACCGGTCAGCAAAACCCAGATCGATATTTCCGCTCTTTACCGCGATATCCGATGCAATGACTGCTGACTCAGGAGGCGTCACATTCATAATTCCTATGGCAGACGAACGATAATCAATTTCCGGATTTAAGCCTAACTTACGATATACGACTGGCAGCGGTCCCCCGATAATGTGAGCCAGAGTAATTTCTCTTCCAGCCACTGTTTCCTGTACGATACGGATCTGCTCTCCCTGTTCGGGTGAAGCTCCATATTCATTTCCCATTAAAATCCACCTCGATCCATGCATATATAAACTTTACCAGTCAATTATAAGCGTTTCCCTCTAGGGCAATGTCAATGTTTTATTATCAAAGGAGAGGCATGACCATATTTTCAGCATTTTAATCATTCCAGCTTTCAGTCTGTAAGTTTTGGCAGCAAAAACCTTTCCCAATAGGGCAATGTTGCCTGTTCAGGAATTTACAGCGCCCCCATACCCCTTCTTTTCTTTCTGTAATACGAAAGAAAAAACAGCTGACAAAAAAGAAGCGTGGCTCTGTCGATGAAAATCATCTTCAAAGCCACGCTCCCTTACACATACAAACTTATTATTAACTTTAATATCTCATAGGCATAATTTCAAGATAATCCTGAACCGTTGCACCCTTCATGAACATCTCGATAATCTGCTTTCCTAACGGATTTAACTCGTCTGTATTATATTTCACCAGCTCCTGCTTAAAGAACTCAGTTAAGATTGCAGCACCTGCATCATAGCCTTCATTTCCCACTTCCTGCTGGGTTTCGGGTCTTAAGAATGCTCTTCTGATATATTGTCCGTCAATCTTCAATGAATCAAGACCAAATCCTAACAGAGGACAGCGTGCTTCCACCAGATGCTCTGGCTTGAATTTCGCGCTTCCGCGGCGGGCGATGTATTCTCTGGAAATCCACTCAGGCATAAAGCTCACCTCGTAAGCTCCGATATGCTGATTCGGAATCAGGACATAACGGGTATTGGTAGACTGTAATATCTGATCCAGAAGAAGATTGGCCTGTGTTACCATCTTACCTGTTGCAAACGGCCAGTAGGATCCCACTCCTTCGCTGGTCATTCCCTGGGAATCAATGATACTTGGATTGTTGTAGCCTCTTGGTGCAACCAGACGCCACAGCCATGCAAGAGCAGGCGGAAGGATATGCATAATACCCATAATTCCGTATGACGGATTTTCCTTTGTACATGCAGGCGTTCTTACACCAAAGCTTCTTACATCAACCTCAACCGGTTCATCAATGGAGTTAGGTACCAGTTTTCTTGGCATAATTACACGTGGATTGGGGCAGGGCTTTCCGGTGCTGTCCATAGTATGCTCCCATGGCAGACAGGTAGCTTCCGGTACTCCCTGAAGGTTTAAAAAGATTAACGGCTCTTCCGGCTGAATGAATATTCTTTCATACTGGGGAGAAGCTCCGTATCGCTTAATATTATCCACTCTTAAAAACCAGGAAGATTCCGCATCCTTCACAACCAGCTTCTTACTGCCCTGCTGCATCTTTGGATGGCACAGCGCCATATCATCCGTTACAGGAATTAAATCACAGGTCTCTGAAAGATTTAGATAGTTCTTCTCTCCAGTCACCGTATTTCTTCCTAAAATGACTCTTCCGTCCATCTCTTTATGGATATCTTCCAGCATTTCACTCTTTCCGCCTCCGGAAGCACCTTCATGCATAATCACGATTTCATTGTCGTAGGGTGTAATAACCTTTACTGCGGATGCATGTGCGGTTACCCAGCCTTCTTCCTCACCAATATCTAAAAGCACGCCATAAATACCCTTTTTCGCGCTTGGACCTGGATACAGATTATAGGCATATACCTCATGTATTCCTTTCAGACGGTTATGAACCACTACCTGTTTTCCATTGAAATGCGTATGACGGAATGGCGGTGCGAGAAAAACAACAGCTCTCGGCTTAAAATCATATGTGATTTCGTCTATGTTTAAAAATCCCTGGAGATCCGCAAGGCCTGCTGCAAAAAATCCCGCATTGGCCGGAGCTACTAAAACTGAATCATAACCATACTCCAGACCGCCGGATTTAAATGGGAAAAATATCAGCTCCTGATTTTTCAGCCAGTCAAAGGTATCCATTCTTAGAGATTCGAAATCCTTATGATAAACCTCCTCATATCTGGGTTTGTCCGTCGGATTGTTATCTGCGATCAGCATGGAATTGGGATCACGCCTGCGCATGTAATCTTCTATATAATTCACTACAATACCATTTTTACATTTGGTTGCGGTAGCCTCTAAAACTCTCCCCTTGCCTTCCACTTCGTAATCAATATCAAATGTAACGTTCTCATCGCCGCCCATAGCAAGAGTCAACAGTTCTTTTCGCGATTTTGGAATGACAACACCCTGTGACTGATTTAAAATATCCTGTACATACTCCGGTAAATTTAATTTACGTAAACATTCTAGCATATTTTCCTCCATTCCCGTGCATAATTATGCACCTGAAGTTTGTACCGAAGATCGCACTGGTACAAACTATGTAGTTTAAATTCCCAAACATTAGCATTCCATTACATAGTTTATTTTAGACATTTTTCGTCATATTACTCACCCAGCATTTATTGCTAAATTTTTCCATCCCCTCAACCCTTAACGTAACTTTCCTTTTCCTGCTCCTAACGATCAGCCTCCCTTTATCAGGCATTATGGAAAAAGCCGATACCCGTAACCTGGATATCGGCTCAGTTACACCTTTATGCAACCCGTTTTATAAGTCTTCCGGTACTATTAAACTGTGTAAATCCAGTCTTATCCTATGCCGTCTTAAAATAGTGATGTAGAAAAACACTTTAAAAGATCAAAGTCCTACTGTAGAGATACAATATCATGAAAATTCTGTGGTGTCAACGTTTTTTTATGCATGAAAACCGCTGACATAAGACGTTCTCACACTTCATCGATTGCTTTACCGATATCATGCCTCATATATTTGTTCTCAAACTCCACCCAGTCTGCGGCTTCATAAGCGTTAGCTCTTGCTTCCTTTAAATTGTTTCCAAGAGCTGTCACACCAAGAACTCTTCCTCCATTTGTAATAGGAATGCCCTCTTCATTAAACCGGCTTCCTGCATGGAATGCATAATAACCAGCCTGTCCTTTAAAACGCTCCAGTCCTTTGATTGGAAATCCTTTTTCATAATGCTCCGGATACCCATCAGAAGCCAGGACGACACAAACTGCTGCATTGTCTTTAAATTGTAAGTCAATCTCGTTTAGTTTTCCGTCTATACAGGCCTCAAACACTTCTACAATGTCATTTTTCATTCTCGGAAGAACTACCTGTGTTTCCGGATCACCGAATCTTGCATTGTATTCTAAAACTCTCGGTCCCTCTTTTGTCAGCATCAGTCCGAAAAAGATAATTCCCTTAAATTCCCTGTTCTCAGACAGCATCGCATCCACAGTTGCCTGATAGATGTACTTCTTACAGAATGCATCTATTTCTTCTGTATAGAAAGGACTGGGTGAAAAAGTACCCATTCCGCCGGTATTAAGGCCTTGATCTCCATCCTTCGCCCTTTTATGATCCTGGGCAGAGGTCATAATTTTTATGTTCTTACCATCTACGAAAGAAAGCACAGACACTTCCCGTCCAACCATGAATTCTTCCACTACAATCCGGTCACCGGCAGATCCAAACTGCTTATCAAGCATCAATGTTCGGACACCGTCTTTCGCTTCTTCCAGTGAATTACAGATTAAAACACCTTTTCCCAGAGCAAGTCCATCCGCCTTTAGGACAACCGGCATTTTAGCAGTCTTAAGATAAGCAAGCGCTTCCGCTGCTGAATCAAATGTTTCATAAGCAGCCGTAGGAATTCCGTATTTTTTCATCAGATCCTTAGAAAAGGATTTGGAGCCTTCCAGACAGGCGGCCTTCTTATCCGGACCAAATACTCTGATTCCTGCTTTCATAAATGCATCAACAGCCCCTGCTACAAGAGGGTCATCAGGACCAACAATTACCAGGTCAATCTCTTTCCTTTTGGCAAAGTCCACCTGACTGTCAAAATCCATCACTCCGATATCAACACATTCTGCGATTTCAGCAATTCCTGCGTTTCCCGGAGCACAGTACAGCTTTTGTATCTTAGGGCTCTGAGCCGCTTTCCATGCAATAGCATGTTCCCTGCCGCCGCCGCCTATGATCAGAACCTTCATGCTTTTTCCTCCTGTTCCTTTGCAATCAGCGCAATCGCCTGGGGAAGAATAATCCACTCTGCTTCTTCCATCACTCTTTTCTGAAGTTCTCCCGGCGTATCGCCTTCCTTTACTTCCACTGCTTTCTGCAGAATAATGGGACCTGTATCTGTTCCCTCATCAACATAATGGACCGTAGCCCCTGTGATTTTCACACCTCTGGCTAATGCAGCCTCGTGGACTTTCATCCCATAATAGCCGGTCCCGCAAAAGGAAGGTATGAGGGAGGGATGAATATTTATGATTCGGTTTCTGTACTTTCTGATCATAGCTTCAGGAATAGTAATCAGGAAACCTGCAAGCACGATTAAATCCAGATGATACTCATCGATTCGGGACAAAAGTTCATCGTTGAATATTGCTCTGCTTTCATAATCCTTAGGGGAAATGCTAAGAGCATCGATTCCATGATTCCTTGCACGTTCCAGCGCATAGGCATTGCGGTTATTGCTGATAACCACTTTGACCTCAGCGTTTTTAATCTCCCCGCAGTCAATGGCATCCAAAACAGCCTGAAGGTTGGTTCCTCCGCCCGATACCAGAACCCCGATTCTCAGCATAAAACCACACCCTTCTCACCGTCTTTTGTGCGACCGATTACATAAGGGGTCTCTCCTGCAGCTCTGATTGCATCCATGGTCTTGTCCTGATCAGCCGGATTCACCGCCAGCACCATGCCAATTCCCATGTTAAAAGTATTGTACATGATTTCTTCCGCTATCTCACCCTTTTCTTCCATAAGTCTGAAGATAGGAGGAAGTTTATAGCTGTTCTTTTCCACTTCGGCACAGATTCCATCAGGAAGCATACGTGGAATGTTCTCATAAAATCCGCCTCCGGTGATATGGCTGCAGCCTTTTATGGTCACACCGTACTCTTTCACGTTTTTTAATGCTTTCACATAAATTTTGGTAGGCACAATCAGGCTTTCTCCAAGAGTTGTTCCCAATTCGTCGTAATAAACATTTAAATTTTCCTTCGTCACATCAAATACCTTGCGGACAAGAGAAAATCCATTGCTGTGAACACCGGAAGATGCGATACCGATTAAAATGTTCCCGGCCGCTATATTCTTACCGGTAATCAGGTTCTTTTCATCTACCACTCCAACTGCAAAACCTGCAAGATCATATTCATCCTCAGGATAAAAACCAGGCATCTCTGCGGTTTCCCCTCCGATCAGTGCAGCACCTGCCTGTTTGCAGCCTTCTGCCACACCGCTTACAATTTCTGCAATCTTTTCGGGATAGTTCTTTCCACAGGCTATATAATCAAGGAAAAAAAGCGGTTCTCCTCCTGCACAGGCAATATCATTGACACACATGGCTACACAGTCGATACCAACCGTATTATGTCGATCCATAAGAAATGCAAGCTTCAGCTTTGTTCCCACTCCGTCGGTTCCTGAAACCAGAGTCGGCTTTTCCATTTCTTTAAAAGCTGACATGGAAAATGCTCCTGAAAAACCGCCCAGTCCGCCAAGGACTTCCGGCCTCATGGTTTCCTGTACATGCTTTTTCATTAATTCAACCGATTTGTATCCAGCTTCAATATCCACTCCGGCATTCTTATAATCCATCTCTTTTTCCTCCGCTTTTTCTTTCTGTTATTTCATCTGGGACAAATATTCCCGATACCCGATCTGCTCCAGCTTTTCTGCTTTTTTCACCACATCATTCTTTAATTTCTCAGAATAATCCTTCAGTCTCGCCAAAAGTTCCCGATCTCCTGCAGCCAGTATCTTTGCTGCCAGAATTCCTGCATTGGTACCACCGTTAATCGCCACAGTTGCTACCGGAATACCGGAAGGCATCTGTACAATGGAATACAGGGAATCAACACCGCCCAGATCTGAAGTTTTCATCGGAATACCAATAACGGGCATTGGAAATAATGCTGCACACATTCCAGGAAGATGAGCCGATTTGCCAGCTCCGGCGATAATCACTTTAATGCCTCTGGCTTCTGCTGTTTTCGCATATTCAAAAAATATATCCGGTTCCCTGTGTGCTGAAATGACGGTCATTTCAAACTCTACTCCCAGTTTTTCCAGAACCTCTGCAGCCTGTGCCATAACAGGCATATCTGAATCACTTCCCATAACAATTGATACGTTTGCCATAGTAATTTCTCCTTTTCCTCTTCCAAACATGTGTAATTCATTATCAGAAATAATGTTGTTAATAAGTACATCTTATATTAATCGCTTATTAATTAATTAACACTTATTAATTATAATACTAGCTTTTCCACTCCCCGTCAATAATTTTCTTTATAATTTTAAGTATACCCTGTAATTTAAAAAAACAGGCGCAAAAAGCCGAAAGGATTCAACATCCTGCGGCTTTTTACACCTGATATGTATTTAATATTTGCTGTTTTTAAATGAAGAGGAGTCTTCAAAGTAAACAGGGTCAATAGCAATAGGTTCCGGATCAGCTTCTTCTTTGAAAACAGGGACATACTCATGGTCAGCTTCTACTCTGGCAGTGTTTAAAGGTGCACTGCTTTGCTGAGACTTCCCACTATGGACCTTGAATTGCTGAACAAGACTTTTCATAATCTGCGCCTGACCTGACAGTTCCTCACTGGCTGCAGCACTTTGCTCCGCTGTAGCAGAGGTTGTCTGAACCACACTTGAGATCTGGTCAATTCCCTGAGTAACCTGATTAACAGCGACTGCCTGCTTATCGGAAGCAGAGGCTATTTCTTCTATAATCATGTTGATCCGGCGGCTTCCTTCCACAACATCCTGCATGGCTTTCGCTGTTTCTGCAGTAATCCTGCTTCCGTTCTCCACTGCCTGTAAACTTTCCTCAATGAGAATTGTTGTATTCTTCGCCGCTTCTCCTGATTTGCTGGCCAGGTTGCGCACTTCATCGGCAACGACTGCAAACCCTTTTCCTGCTTCTCCTGCACGTGCAGCTTCCACTGCTGCATTTAATGCAAGGATATTGGTCTGGAATGCAATATCTTCAATCGTTCTGATAATCTTACCAATCTCACTGGATTTGGTGTTAATCTCAGTCATGGCCTGATTCATTTCCATCATCTTCTGATTGCTCTTTGTTACATTGAGAGCGGCTTCTTCTGATCTCATACGTGCTTCTTTTGCGCTCTCTGCGTTTTTATTGATCTGATTGGAGATGTCATTAATCGTAGCTGCCAGTTCCTGTATGGAGGAAGCCTGCTCAGTCGCGCCCTGGGAAAGTGCCTGCGCTCCGGAGGATACCTGCTCAGAACCGCTGGCAACTAAGTCTGCCGATTCATTAATGCGGAAAAGAGCATCGCTTAAATTATCCCTGATATTCCTGATCGCCAGCAGTATTGGCTCATAATCCAGAACATACTGTTCCTGATTCTTTGACACCACCGTAAAATCTCCGGCTGCCATAGATCCTAACAGATAGATGATATCATCTATAATACTGCCGATATTTAATATGGTGGAACGCATACTGTTGCCAAGTCCGCCAAGCTCATCTTTTGACTGATAGCCCAGTTCTACATGAAGGCTGCCTTTGGACATCTCTGCAGCTGCCTTTTCAATCTCTTTAACGGGTGCTACAATACTCTTTGTCATGTATACAGCAAGAAGCAAAGTGACTCCGGCTCCAATTATCTGAAGCAGGATCACGATAATCTGAGCAAAGCTCATAACAGACTGTGACTTGGTAAAATCGCTGTCAGCATTCTTCTTTGCAGCATCGCTGATTTGCATCAGATCCGTCTGGAGCTGATTAAAACACGGTTCCAGAGACTCGAAGAAAATCTCTGTCGCCTGGCGTGTTTTATTTTCTTTTGCCAGAGTGAACACTTTTTCTTTAAAGGGCTCCGCTTCAGTCAGCGTCTTCTCGATATTCTCAACGACTGACTTGTCCCCTCTGTAATGTTCTTTCAGAAATTGAACATTTTCTTTCAATTTATTAAAATCAGCTTCCGCTTCATCAATATACTTTGCTCTGGTATTCAAATCCAGGCTCATGGTTGCATACCCCACGTTTTTTGCAGCCGATTGTATATTTTGTCTCATCTCTACAGTCATTAATGATACCTGATGTCCGTTATTATAAAATTCCACGAACCTGGCATTGTTTCCGATCAAGCTGTATAAAGAAGTACATGATACAATTAAAAACAAAATAAAAACCACTCCAAAAGAGACCGTAATTCTTTTGCCAATCTTTAAATTCTTCATTTGGTATCCTCCATTTAGCTCTTTTGTAAAATCACACTCTGATAGTGTTTTATCGACAATTATATACATTACTTAATGATTTTCTCTAAGTTTTTGTAATTCTAAAGCTTATTGCAGAGAAAATGGCAAATTTAACTCTTCTGTTCCTTTTAATATAAATTTTCCGTCATCTATAATCAAAGTCCTTTTTCCATCTGCACAGACAGTTTCAATTCTGTCCAGTTCTGCATAAGGTATGGTGATATCTGTATGACAGTTAAAATATGCCTTGGAAGCATCCTCTTTGCGGAGAGCAGAAATCTCATTTTCCTTCGCGATTATCTCTTTGCCGTTGGGATTATAAAGGCGGCTGTCTTCCGACCAGCTGTAGCACGTATCTCCAACTGCAAAATGAGGTCCCATTTTCTCCACAATCAATATAGGAAGTTTGTCAAGAATATCAAATTTTCTGGCCATGGCATAAGCAGTTGTATTGGTTCCGATGGCAAACTCTCCCATGGGAAGTGTGTCATGGTTCTTTAAAATCACCTGCCTGATCAGTTCTTTTCCTTCCTTTGGATCTTCAAAATTACTGCAGGAATAGTCTTTGATCATGCCGTTTTCAAATGTCATAACCAGATCCTTAAACTGAAAATCTGTAATATAAACCGTGCTGACCTCTAAAACACCATTGGTTCCGGCAAGTCTTGGTGACGTAAATACTTCTCCAAGAGGAATGTTCACATCAGCCACACAGTTTTCAAAATTAGATTCTTTTTCTTTATCTTTTAAATGATGAAGAGCCACTGTCAGGCGGGTTTTATTCCCCCCCTTCCCTGTGATTTCCACATAATCTGCATCATCCAGCGCATCAATCATGGTTTGCTGCAGACCTTTGTACTTTTCATAATCCAGGGTGTTGATTGCAATGGTCTCGTTAAATATCTCTTCAAAATTATCACCGATCTCAGGAACGGGAAATGCGATAATCGTGAAGCTGATCTCATCGCCGGGAACATATTCATTTAAAATTCTGGCTGTCTCACCTGACATTTCCACAGCAAGCTTCTCCTGTTTGGGATCCAGCCGGCAGGCATCCGGTTTGTTGATGGGATGAAAGCCTTCTTTTCCAAATGTCTCAATGACTGCAGGTCCTGCAAAGCCAGCTGCCAGATCTTTGTACGTTTCGTATGCAACCTTCAGTACCGATGCTTTTCTGTCTTTAAATGCCTTATTGAGGTAGATGGTATCATCATAACGGTGGTCATAATCATACTGGCGGTTTGGAGAAGTAGAGTAATAACCGGATTTTCGTCCGGCATTGGTATTCACTGCCCATACAGCCGCCCGGCATAAAATCACATTAAGCCCCAGCTTTTCAAAATTCTCCATGGCATATTTGACCATTCGTTCGAATCCAAGCTCATAACGGATCTGGACCGCTTTTT
The DNA here is from genome assembly GCA_023460575.1 of Bacillota bacterium. Taxonomy (GTDB): domain Bacteria; phylum Bacillota; class Clostridia; order Lachnospirales; family Lachnospiraceae; genus Lacrimispora. The sequence goes on along the minus strand of JAEWPQ010000078.1, from coordinate 13,892 downwards.
TCTTTGATAAGTCTCTGCCCATCACCTCAAAGCCCTTTTTGTAGCCTTCCGTGTAAGTATCTGCCATCAGACGGACTGTTTCCTCCGAAAGAGAATTTAAATAATCCGCAACTTTAAGTTCTGTTTCTGAAATATATTCACCAAAGCGGTAAAGATAACGAAGATCCGTTAAGTCACTGTCACGGATAATATCTGACGCAAAGGAAAGGGAAGGGTCCAATCCTTCTCTGACACGATAGGTCACTGTATGATCAGTGTAATCACTGACAAACCAGTAAATCACCTCTTTTACAGAGGCCACCTCCGGCACTCCTTCTTCAAACATGTTATAAATCTCGATTAAGGTTTCGTTTAAAATCGTAATGTCAGTCAGTCTGTACTCATGAATAAAAACAATATCGCCCCTGATTTCCTTATACAGGTAGCAAAGGAGCTGCCCGAATCCATCACCCAGTTTTTCCGCTGCATAAGCCGGATTTGCATAGCTGGTTTCATAAGCCTTCGGGAGAATGTCTTCATAAAATTTTCTGTTCCATTCTTTTAACTCTTCCAGAGAAGCCGTGTTGTGCTTTCCTTCCTTTAAATAATCCAGGTACTCACCCATCACACAGATAAATGCAGCTGTTTTTGTAAAGTAATCATGAAACGGCTGGGCCACTGTCTGCTCTGAGGCTATCTGACTGATCCGCTCCATGGAAAGAAGGAATCGTTCCATAATTCCCTCGTTTTCCTGTTCAAACATCTCTCTATAATCCATTTTTTTACCCCTTTATGCCTATAATAAGAAGAACCGCCCAAAAAATAAACAGTAAAGCGCTGATGCCAATACCGATCTTGGACAATATGTATTTTTTTTCTTTTTCAAAGAAAGACAGAACACCATAAAACAGGGAAAAGATAGAAATCAACATGCTGCAAAAGCAGACAGCCGCAACATTTAACTGCGCCTGTCCGGCAGTAATTGCAGCGCTGGATATTCCAAGAACCCCTAAAACCAGTGCTCCCAAAGCCAGTCCTAACGATAGAAAACTTTTTTTAGCATAAGGCTTTCTAATGTAGGACACTTTTTTCTGCTTTCCCACGCCTCATCCTCCTTACTCTTATGTGCTGAACTATTTTATACAGGATAAATCCCATTATTCCTCCCAGCGTGTTTAAAATCATGTCATCTACATCAAAACTTCCCACCCTGAAAATAAGCTGGGTTGTTTCAATGCAGAGGCTGAATAAAAAACTGAGCAGCATTGTATTGGTAAAGCGGCGGCTTCTGCGGCTTATGACCGGAAGGAAAAAACCAAAGGGCATGAAGCCTGCTATATTCCCAACAATGTTTAAGAGGAAGGCCTGTAGACCAACTACCCGGCGGTATATAATAAACCGTTTAATTTCCTTCAGGGGAATCAGGTTATAAGCGTATTCCTCCCGTATATGACCACCTCTTCCGAAATAATCCGAGAAAAACAGAAAGTACGCCAAAAAGATCAGGTAAATTATAAAAATCACCCAACCAAACTTCTGCCGTTTCGTCGCATTTTTAATCATAACAGCTCCATCTTTATCCAGAAAGGAGAGAACTGCCAGAATTTTATGGATTCTGACAGCTGCCGCTCCTGAGATAACGGTTAAAATGTAATTTCAGATTTTCTTTTCAGCAATATTGCTCCGTTTATGATTGATATAATACCGGCAGCAAGTCCCACAGCAGTCACTATAATTCCAACAACAATGTTTAATGCACCTGCGTTTCTCATGGTTTTATATACTCTTTCCATATCCCACTCTCCTTATTTTACGCCATAAACTTTATAATAATCATCAATCGCTTCTTTTAATGCATCATCAATGAGGATTTTTCCTTTGTATTCCCGGTTATGAAGATGTCCGATCACTTCCGCCATGGTCACAATCGCAGATGCCTTAAAACCATATTTTTCCTGGATCTCATCAAGTGCGCTCTGCTCTCCTTTTCCCTTTTCCATACGGTTTAGGGAAACCATAAGCCCCAGAATTGTCACATCACCCTGTGCCTTGATGATCGGAAAGGTCTCCTCAATCGACTTCCCGGATGTGGTCACATCTTCAATAATGACTACTCTGTCTCCATCCTTAATGGGACTTCCAAGAAGAATTCCGGCATCTCCGCCATGGTCTTTTTCTTCTTTTCTGTTGGAACAGTATTTAATCTCCTTTCCATATAACTCATGAAAAGCGATTGCAGTTGCAACGCTTAAAGGAATTCCTTTGTAAGCCGGTCCGAACAGCACATCAAAATCTGTACCAAAATTATCATGAATTGCTTTGGCATAATACTCTCCCAGCTTCTTTAACTGCGCTCCTGTTACATAAGAACCTGCATTCATGAAAAACGGGGACTTTCTTCCGCTTTTCAATGTAAAACTCCCAAATTTAAGAACATCGCTGTCCACCATAAATTCAATAAATTCCTGCTTATACTGTTCCATTTTGCTGTCCTCTCTATTCAAAAATCGTTCTGTTATCGTACGGCACCGATCAGTTCGTTCATGTTTTCCACCTGATATTTCAACATGTAATCTTCAATCCCCTCAATGATTTCCATAGTTGCATAGGGATTTACAAAGTTGGCCGTTCCCACAGAAACTGCTGTGGCACCGGCAAGAATAAATTCCAGAGCATCCTCAGCAGTCATGATTCCTCCCATTCCAATAATGGGAATCTTAACTGCACATGCCGCCTGATAAACCATACGCACTGCAACCGGCTTGATTGCAGGTCCGGATAACCCGCCTGTCTTATTGGCAACTGCAAACGTCCGGCGGTTCACATCAATCTTCATTCCTGTGAGTGTATTAATCATAGATAAGACGTCTGCTCCGCCTGCTTCGGCTGCTTTTGCCATAACGGTGATATCAGTCACGTTGGGACTCAGCTTCATAATGACCGGCTGCTTTGCATACTTTTTTACTTCTCTTGTTATGGCTTCCACTGCTTTTGGATCCTGGCCAAATGCAATTCCGCCCTCTTTCACATTGGGGCAGGAAATGTTAATCTCCAGCATATCCACCGGCTCATTGGAAAGCCGTTCCACTACTTCGATATAATCTTCCGTAGTCTTTCCGCAGACGTTTACAATGATTTTTGTATCATATTGCTTTAAGAAAGGAATATCACGTTCAATAAATACATTCATTCCCGGGTTTTGAAGACCAATGGCATTAATCATTCCACCATAGGTTTCCGCAATTCTGGGAGTTGGATTGCCCGTCCAGGGAATATTGGCCACTCCCTTAGTGACTACTGCTCCCAAACGGTTCAAATCCACAAGCTCGCTGTATTCTTCACCGGAACCAAAGGTACCTGAGGCAGTCATAACCGGATTTTTTAATTCCACACCGGCAAGATTTACTTTCATATTCATCTAGAATTCAACCTCCTCAGCCTTAAATACCGGACCGTCTTTACAGATTCTTTTATTATGAACCATGGAATGGTCATCTCTGTCACTGCTTTTACAGACACAGGCAAGACAGGCACCGATTCCGCAGGCCATCTTTTCCTCCAGGGAAAGATAGCATTCGATATGATTTTCCAAAGCATATGCCTTTAAGGATTTTAACATGGGAGTAGGGCCGCATGCAAAAATTACATCGCTTTGTAAGCCATGCTCCCTGATTGCATCCATAACATTACCCTTGGTTCCGGCAGTTCCGCTTTCTGTGGCAGGAAATGTATCTCCATAAGGCAGAAACTCTTCATTCAAAAACAGCTCGTCCCGGTATCCTAAAACCATCTGCTTCGTACAGGAAAGGTTTTTCGCCAGTTCTAACATAGGCGGAATCCCGATACCTCCTCCGATTAACAGCGCCTTTTTTCCCGAAGTTCCTGCATCCAGAGGAAATCCATTCCCCAAAGGCCCCATGACAGTTATGGGATCGCCTGCCTTATAACGGGAAAATTCTTCTGTTCCTCCGCCTGCAATACGGTAAACAATTCTTAAAAGCCCTTTATCCCGGTTGGTTTCACAAATACTGATGGGACGGGGCAGTAACTTTGAACTGTCTCCGGTATACACCGAGATGAACTGTCCCGGCTTAGCCTGGTCAGTGATTTCCTTTGCGTCAATCCACATGCTGTATACACCGTCTGCAAGCCTGGTCTGGCTGGCGACTGATGCCGTAATTTTTAATTTTCCCATGATCTCCCCCTATAACACCCGGTTAATATCTGAAACCATATCAATCACGGCCTGTCTGGAAGCTTCTCCAAAATGCTCCGGACCAAATTTCTTATATGCATCCTGTTTATAGGCAGCGATGATGCCTCTTGAAGAATTCACGATTGCCCCAAGACCATCTTCATTAAAACATGGCTTTAAATCCTCCGCTGTTCCTCCCTGGGCTCCATAGCCAGGTACAAGGAAATAGGTGTCTGGCATCAGTTTTCTTAATACAGCGCTCATCTCCGGATAAGTGGCTCCTACCACTGCACCAATGTTGCTGTATGTGCCATCCATACAGCCCGCTCCCCATTCCACGACCTTTTTTGCAACGTGTTCATAAAGAGGTGCTCCGTCTATCAGGCGGTCCTGGAATTCTCCGCTGGACGGATTGGAGGTTTTAACCAGAACAAAAAGGCCTTTGTCATCTTCTTTGCATACATCAACAAAGGGAGCAATACCATCTGTTCCAAGATAGGGATTGACCGTAAGAAAATCTGTATGAAATGCCGTAAGAGTCTTAGAACCCACCTTCACTTTACCGATATGCGCCGCAGCATAGGCTGCAGATGTGGAACCAATATCCCCTCTTTTCCCATCACCTATGACGATAAGTCCCTTCTCCTGGCAATATTTAACAGTTCTGTCGTATACCTTTAAGCCTTCAATCCCAAACTGCTCATACATGGCTATCTGCGGTTTTACGGAGGGAATCAGATCATAAACATGATCCACAATTTCTTTATTGAACTGCCAGATTGCTTCTGCAGCACCCTCTAATGTCTCACCCAGTTCATGAAATGCCTTCTCTGTTACGTGATCGGGAATATAGCTTAGCATTGGATCAAGTCCCACACAAACCGGTGCATTTGTTTTTTGAATTCTGTCAATTAATTGCCTGATCATGTCTTCCTCCTCGGTTCTCTTCGCCCTTATTTTTCTCTATTCTTACCAATTCTATCATAAGAAAGTTACAGCTTCAAGCCTTTTGCCAAACTCATCATAAAAATCCTGTTCTTTCTCAAACGAGGTAAAATAGAACATTTTCAGAACATTCATGCTGACCTGGCTGGTAAATGTTGGATCATTCTTCTTTTGAATCTCATTTTCTGCTTTCTTTAAAAAATCGTGCCAATCTGCAATAAATTTGTCGTAACGTTTTCCATCGGGATTGTCCATCCAGCTGCGTACTTTCACCTTGGTTCTGTTTTTCTTCGGACATTCATAAATCTGGAGAAAATACCTGATTCCATCGTCCTCATAAATTCTTCCAAGAGGGAACAGACGGCAGATACCAGGGCGGAACGGGTGAACACTGCACCGGCCCAGACAATCCAGAAATCCGCATGATTCTCCTGCTCCCGCCATGCGTACATTGGGAAGAACAATTCCGTCCACAACATTTAATTCCACTTTATTCTGAAGCAGCACTTCAAACGTGCAGTTAAGCCCTTTTGTAAGCCGGAACACATCAAGGGGATCGAGCACAATTGAGGTGCCCATTCCCTTACAGCAGGAAGAACAGCCGCTGCAGTCTCCACAGTCAGCTTTTACCAGGTCGTTTAATTCATACATTTTTCCATCTGAAATATCTCTTATATCAATTTCCCGCTTCATGAATCTTCCTCACTTCTCCATAGTAACCAAACAGTGTCATTCTATCATCTTCTGCCATTTGAATAAAGTCATAATGCGAAAAAAGAGAAGATTTTATATAACATATCTTCTCTTTGGTTCTGTCATGAAGCTTTCTCATAATTTATATTCCTTTAAATATGCAGTGGCAACGTACGCACCGCTTTTGTATGACTTCTTTTCCATCGCTTTATCCGTTTCCAGACTGACATTGATCCACATCTCTTCCGCTGCAATGGCCAGATGGGACAGCATAATTCCCACACTGATCTCACGCAGAGTAAGCAGATAAGGTGAAGGCAGAAATTCTCTGCAGGAAAAAACATATATTTTGTCATGATAGACAATGAACCGCCATGGCTGGGTGTTCATAACAGACGGAGCAAGCCGTACCGCCTTTAGAATATTCTTCACTGACTCTCCCGCTTCCTCCTTAAACACACACAATTCCTTTAAGGGAAGACGTCTGGCTGTTGCAGGATCACGATAAAGCAATGTTTTGGGATATCCGAAGGCAATGGCAATTACCTGTTTAAGTCCTGCAGGAGCCGGTTTAACAGTCTTAACACTGGCAAGGTAGCATGTTCCCAGACCCTTTCCTGTCATATATAATAAAACCGGCTCAATAATGTATCCGGCATTGACAAGATATCCCTCTTTCTCCTCAGAATATAGTACCAGATAATAGGGGGCCTCCACCTTCCATAACCCCTTTGGTGAAAGATCCTCTTCCATACTGTCACATATTTCCATCTTTACTTTAATGTCGCCGTACAACCTTGAAACGCAATCCCCAAAATAAAGAATATCCCTTTTCAACTGCTCTGGAACCGGTTCTTTCTTATACTTTTTAATGGATCTCCTCTTAAATATCATCTGATACAGATTCATACCTGCTCCCCTCTCCTCTATCCGGAATCAGTTTTAAATAAGCTTTTTCATTTCTTCCAAAAGACCTGAAAATACCAAAAGAGCGTCTTTAACCGGCTCTGCTGTGGACATATCAACACCGCACAGCTTTAATAGTTCAATAGGAGGCATGGAACTTCCTCCGCTCAAAAATTCATAATACCCCTTAACCGCTTTTTCGTCCCCCGTTAAAATCCTGGTGCTGATGGCCACCGCTGCCGAAAATCCGGTGGCATACTGGTAAACGTAAAACGGTGTATAGAAATGCGGAATCCTGGACCACTCGTAATCAATTTCAGGATCGACAACCATCTCCGGTCCAAAATAATCAGCATTCAGCTGATGATACAGTCCGCATAGCCTTTCGGATGTTAAAGCCTCTCCCTCTGCTGCGAGACGGTGGGTCTTGTCTTCAAATTCCGCAAACATCGCCTGACGATACAGAGTGCCGCGGAAACTATCCATAAAGTGATTGAGAAGGTAAGCCCGTTCCTTCTTATCCTCTGTAATCTCAAGAAGATGTCTGATTAAGAGAGCCTCATTGCAGGTACTGGCTACTTCTGCAACAAAAATTTTATATCCTGCATCTACATAGGTCTGGTTCTTGTCAGAAAACCAGCTGTGAAGCGCATGCCCCATCTCATGAGCCAGAGTAAAAACACTGTCAAGAGTTCCGTTAAAATTCAAAAGGACATAAGGATGTACTCCGTAAACTCCCCAGGAGTAGGCGCCGCTGCGCTTCCCTTCATTCTCATACACATCGATCCAGCGGTTCTCAAACCCTTCCTTTAAAAGAGACAGGTACTGGTCTCCCAAAGGCTTTAACCCATCAAGAACCATGGCTTTGGCCTCTTCAAAGGATATTTTCCGTTCTTTTCTGGAAACCATGGGCACATAAAGATCATACATATGAAGCGTTTCCGCTTCCAGCGCTTTCTTTCTCAATGATACATACTCATGAAGATATGGAAGTCCGTCATGAACAGCCTGAATGAGATTATCATAAACCTCTTCAAAAACTTCGTTCTCTGCCAGGGAATGTGCTCTGGCTGAGGAATAATTCCTTGTTTTTGCATAAAATGCTGCCTGTTTTACATTGGAAGAAAATGTGGCCGCCAGAGTATTTCCAAATTGCTTATAAACCCCATAAAGTCCATAAAATGCGGCTTTGCGGACTTCCCTGTCCTGCTTTTCCATAAGAGCAACATAATTGCCGTGAGTTATTTTTATAAGATTTCCGTTTTCATCTTTAATCTCTGGGAATTTGACATCTGCATTATTAAACATATTAAAAATTTCTGATGAGCCTGAAGTTGCTTCCATGGAGTTGGCAAGCAGCGCTTCCATAGATGCCGGCAGCGTATGTGCCTTCTTTTTTAATATGATTTCAAAAGTCCGGTCATAGCGTTTCAGTTCCGGAACCTTATCCCTGTATTCCTTTAAAAGATCTTCCGGTATGGTTAAAATCTCCGGAATAATATAGGCTGACAATCCTGCAGCCTGATAAGACAGTGCCCTCGCTCTTGATGACAGTCCCTGATATCTGGCGTTTCCGGTGTCTTCGTCGGATTTCTGCCTGCCATACACGAATAACGTCTCGATCTTTAATGATATCTCCTCATCAAATTTGAGACAGGAAAAAAGCATCTTGCCGGATTCGGCCAGATGTCCTTCAAATGTTTTATAACCTGAAAGCGAGCGTTCTGTTTCACGGAATAAATCCTCCCAGGCCTCCTCAGACGGCAGTATGTCCGCCAGATTCCAGGTGTCGCAAACCGGTATTTCTTCTCTCTTTTTCAATGTGATCCCTCCAACTGCTTTACATGTGTTTATTCTATCACCCATATTTGAAAGAAACAATCAGCAATATGGAAAATATTTGATTGAATTTTACTGTTTTATTGTATTATACTATACGAAAACAAATCAGGAGTAAAGCCATGAATCTAATCCGAACAGCCAGCCCAGATGCCCGCCAGTCAAAAGACCTCTTTCTATTACAGGAAGCCTGCAATCAATATGATCATATTTCTCTCACTTTACCCTTAGAAGAGGACTGCATCTGCTGTTTATTATATGAAAATGAACGCCTCTTATCCGCTCTTATTACATTTTTTACTGATTCTGACACCATGGAATGCTATGGATGCACCCTTCCCGGCGAACGGCAGAAAGGACATTTTACTTCACTGCTAAAAGAACTGGTAAATGATTATCCGGACTGCGATTTTCTCTTTCCTGTTTATGAAAACTGCCTGGATGGGTTAAAAGCCTTAAAGGCCATGGAAGCTTCTTTTTGCTATAAAGAACATTTTATGGAACTTTCCATACCAGAGTCAGAAAAATCCATTTTTTTTAAAGAAATTGTAGATGGCTGCGGTTTAACCATTACCTCCTTAAGAAACTCCGACGGTTTCCTCTGCTATGAGTTTTTAAAGGATAACGCCTTAGTGGGGAAATGCAGTCTTGACATCCAGGAAAACAGTACTTATTTATTCGGATTTGAAATTTCCAAACACCTGCGCGGGCAGGGCCTTGGTACTGCCTGCCTTAATTTATTCTTAAGGACCTATATTTCCCTTACCGGTGATCAAAGAAAAGATATCATCTATTTACAGGTTTCCGATGAGAATCCTGCAGCTGTGTCCCTGTATAAAAAAGCCGGTTTTCACATCCGGGAGAGCCTGTCCTACTATTTGTACTGATCTCTAGCGCATCTCTCTTATCATGCAGTACTGTTTTAGATGAAAATGCTTTTCCACCACACCGAAAAGCCGGAAACCAAAATGCTCGTAAAAGCTTACATTACTGTGTTTATGAGTTTCCAGTGATATCATCAGGTGATTTCTGTCTGCAAATTCTATGGCTTCTTTCAGCAGGCAGGCAGAAATTCCATGATGCTGCATACTGGGCCTTACTGCCAGATAAATAATATGAAGCCGTTCTTCCTGATGAAGCTGGTCGGTCCATCTGGAGTTTAAATAATCCCGGCCATGAAAAAAATTCCAGAACGTCTTTAAGGTTTTGTCTTCCCGTATTAAATAACCATCTGTTTTCAAGGTCGCTGCTGCTTCAGCCAGATAATAGTGAACCGGATCATAGACCTCAGATTCATCATCCACAACCATAATTCCGTTAATATCCGGACTGTCTGCATATATCTCACAGGTCTCAAAAAATTCTTCCATATCACATTCAAACAGTTCCGGGAGAAGACGTTTTCTTGTATCCGTATCCGGGATCAGATTGCAATAAAGCGGATCTTCCTTAAAACATTCCGTCAGCAGCTGCTTCAATTTCTCAATATCCTTTTTTTCTACCCGGTACAATCGGTCACTTTCCATAATCCTGCCTCTTTTTTATCTTTTTCACGGTGATTGTAGCACAATAATCCATAAGCTTCAATGGATTTTCGCAGATATGGCTGCTTACTTCCTTGCTTGTATTTATCTTACCATTATTATATAATAAGAATGATAAAACGGTACCGCAAATACAAGAGAGGGGCATGCACCAGATGATCAATATCAGAAAGTTCGTTGATTTGAACGCATTGCAGTCAATTCAGGACCAGTTTTCAGAAGCGACAGGGTTAGCAGCAATCGCGGTGGATTCAGAGGGTAATTACATTACAAAAGGCAGCAATTTCACTGATTTTTGCATGAAATACACACGAAACAGCGAAGAAGGGTTAAAACGATGTGAAACGTGTGACAAAGAAGGAAGAGGAACTTATTTCTGCCATGCAGGACTTATGGATTTTTCCTCTGACATTATCATTAAAGGAGAAAAGGTTGGGGCAATTATCGGCGGACAGGTTTTGCCTGCACAGCCGGATGAAGAAAAATTCCGTTCTATTGCCAGAGAACTGGGAATCAATGAAGAGGAATATATCAATGCACTAAGAAAAGTGCCCGTACGCCCGGAAACTACCATCAAGGCGGCGGCACAGATGCTTGGCAGCATTGTTAATCAACTGGTTAATTTAGAATACATACAGGCAATCTCAGGAAAAAGAGACAACGTACTGGATTCAGAGATTGACAGCATCAAAAACTCTTTAAATGAAGTAACAGCAAAAACCCATGACTTACAAAAGGTTGCCTCCATGGAGAATATTCTGTCTATAAACGCTTCCATCGAAGCAGCAAGAGCCGGCGAAGCAGGAGTTGGATTCGCTGTCGTGGCAAGAGAATTCGGAGAAATCTCCAAAAGCTCCGGGGAAGTTTATGAACGCATCCACCAGCTGGTGGCGGATATCCAGGAATCAGTCAGGAATTTAACTGAGATCGTCTGAATTTTCTGATTTTCCATGATAAAAGGGCCTGCTCCGATTTCCGGCGCAAGCCCTCTTTTTTATTCATCCCAGTTATGATAAGTCGCCTGAACATCGTCTTCCGCATCTAAAAGATCCAGAATCCGGTTCATCTTCTTTAAGGAATCTTCATCAGTCAGTTCCACCCAGGTCTGGGGAATCATCGTGACTTCAGCCTGAATCATGGGGATTTTAGCTGCTTCCAATGCTTCACGCACTCCACTGAACTCCTCAGGTGCCGTGAGAACTTCGTAGCTGTCCTCTTCCTCCGAAAAATCTTCTGCACCTGCATCGAGAGCAATCATCATGAGTTCATCTGCATCCATATCGCAGTCTTCTTTATCTATAATAATCTGGCCCTTTTTATCAAACATAAAGGATACACAGCCTGGAGTACCTACATTTCCGCCGCCTTTTGTAAATGCGTTTTTTACGTTGGCAGCAGTCCGGTTTTTATTGTCTGTCAGAGTATCTACGATGATCGCCACTCCATTCGGGCCGTATCCTTCGTATGTAATTGTCTCATAGTTAACAGAACCTGCATCTCCCGCCGCTTTTTTAATGCCTCGGTCAATGGTGTCATTGGGCATGTTGTTGGCCTTCGCTTTTGCTATTACATCACGGAGCCTACTGTTGTTTGCAGGGTCTGGTCCGCCTTCTTTTACTGCTACTGCAAGCTCTCTTCCGATAACAGTAAATACTTTACCTTTCGCAGAATCGTTTCTTTCTTTTTTGTGCTTAATATTTGCGAACTTTGAATGTCCTGACATCGTTTCCAACACTCCTTTTCTTTCTCTATTTCATCCTCTTTAATTCAAAAAAATAACATCTTTTCTATTCTATCACTATTTTTTTCATCTTGCAAGAAAAAACAATACACAGCCGCCAATCCCTCCTGTCTTATAACGGAAAGTTTTGGCAGCTGTGCGCGCTTATCATTCTTTTTCAGAGTCTCTGATTTCGGATTCCATCTTTCTGATCCCTTTTTCTTCTTCAGAAGAGACATCGGGATCTTCTTTCCAGACACGTACAGTCTGGATCATCTTATTTTCCACCTGAAGGATCTTAAAACGGTAACCCATGATGGAAACTTCCGATTCCTCCCCTTCCTGGGGAATCCGGTCCAGCCTGGAAATCAGCAGACCATTTATTGTATCATAGGAGTCATAATCCTCCTCATCAAGTTCAATATCTAATGCCCGTTCCACATCTTCCAGCGTAGTCATGCCATTCATAACGTAAGATCCGTCATCGGATGGCACAATAAATTCCTCATCCATATCATACTCGTCAAGAATATTGCCTACGATCTCTTCCAGAATATCTTCCATCGTTACAATACCTGAGGTCTGACCATATTCATCAACCACAATTACCATGTGGATCTTTCTGGACTGCATCTCTTTAAACAGCGTATCAAGATTCCTTGTCTCGGGGATAAAATGAGCCTCTCTTAAAAGTCCATCGATCTCCCAGAGCTGCCGGCTGCCATTGTCTTCTATCTCAGCTGCAATCAGCGCATCCTTCATGTGAAGAATCCCAATGATATCATCCACATCTTTTTTATAGACCGGATACCTGGAATTATATCCCTCTGTCAGTATATATTTTACAGCTTCTTTCAGAGTAATCTCTCCGTCTAAGGAAACCAGATTCTTTCTGTGAGTCATGATATCTGCTGCTTCCTTGTCGTTAAGCTCAAAGATGTTGGTGATCATCTCCGCTTCCCTGGCTTCTAAAACACCCTGTTCATGCCCCTCGTTTACCATTGACATAATATCTTCTTCGGTCACGTTCTCACTGTCTGCTGCCATATCAATGCCCATAATCTTAAGAACTATGAATGCGATTAAGTTGGCAACCCACGCAAATGGTATCAGTGGGATCATAATAAAGGTCACTGCAGGAAGCATCCGGTATCCCCACTTCTCAGGGTTCTCAGCTGCACAGCGCTTTGGAATAATGATTCCGAAGCTGATAAGCAGAATAATTAATAAGGCGCCTACAAGAAAAAGACTGAAAAGGGATATCCACCGGTTGGGATCGTCGTTCCCCTTCCGTAATATCGCCTCCAGCGTAATTCCAAACTGCCCTAATACAAACGCTCCTGTCACCATTCCTATTAAGTTGGTTGTTATCTGAATGGTGTTTACAAATCTGGTCGGTCTGTTAACAATGTGCAGCAGCTTTGCCGCCTTCTCGCTGCCTTCTTCCATCTGATGCTCCAGTTCTGTCGTATTCACATTCTGAATTGCTGCACCAAATCCATAAAAAATTGCATCCAATACGATAAAAGCAATAAAAATAATCACGCGTATAAGCGGATTGCCATCGTCCATCTGAAAAATCTACTCCTTTTGTTCATTTTCTTTCGTATTTTTTCTCACAACTATTTAAGAATATACCATTTTATCAGCATTCCGTCAATGGTGAACTATGTATTCAGTTCTAAGCTGACTCTTAATGCACAGTCCACTTCCTGCTGCAGTTTCTCATCAATATGACAGATCTTCTCTTTCAGCCTCTGCTTGTCAATGGTCCGCAGCTGTTCCAAAAGTATGACAGAATCTTTGATCATATCGCACTTTTTTGTATCCAGTTCCACATGGGTAGGCAGCTTTGCCTTATTCATTCTTGAGGTAATAGCTGCACAGATCACAGTGGGACTGTGCTTATTACCGATGTCGTTCTGTATAATAAGAACCGGGCGGATCCCGCCCTGTTCAGAGCCTACTACCGGTCTTAGATCGGCATAATAAATGTCTCCACGTCTGATTATCACATTCTCACACTCCGTCAATTTATTTAAGTCTATTATTGACCTACTTTGACTCGTGT
>JAEWPQ010000077.1 GCA_023460575.1 Bacillota bacterium | reverse complement strand
CAACGTATGTATTGATTTGCGTCAGGTTATTGTTAATCGAATAAAGTAATTCTTGGGAGGTCTGGTCAAAATCCTCGGAAACCTCCAAGTCCTGAAGAGATTCCCATTCCATGTCAGCGGAATCTGCGTCCGAAGCAGTAGCAATGTAGAACTGCATATAAATTTCCTCCCGAATATAAAAAAACCAACAACTTGTAACGGAAAATAAAAACGACAAAACTGTTAGAAGGACAGCGACTGCTACCTTCGTCTTGAGACCGGATCGTTGGTCAAGAAATTCGGAAAAGTTCAAGAGAGTAGGTAACTCGCGAAGTGCAGCTGGAAACCAGCGGTATTTGGATCCACCTGATGCATTAAGACGATGAGATTTGCTATCAACCCCTGGAAATCTGAAATAATGACTTTAAAGAGCGTCAAGGGAGCTGCCGTGGTGCAGGGCAATTTAGAGATTACTCATCCTGCTTTTGATTCTTAATACACCAATTAAAATCAATTCCTGCTTCATTTAATAGATTGACCAGTTTTTCTTGTTTATCAGCTATTGAAAGCCCTGTATCAATAGAAGACGCAGATATAATAAGCATATTTAAGTACATATATCTCGATTCTATGCTTGGGTGGTTATCGCTAATAGCCTTGGGATCGCCTATTAATGAGCTTGCAAGGTATGTAGTGTACAATCCGTGCACATGATGTGGCATGAATTTATGATAACTAGCATTAATGTAATTGCAGGTAAAGTTAAAGGCAAAGTTATCTGCTTTGAGTTCTTTTTCATGCTTAGCAGACACTATACTATGGATATGCTAAAAAAATCCTTCGCTAATCTCAACTTTCGGTCTTGGTTTAATTTCGCAATCATTACCTGGTGTCGTATCTATATTATAATGATGTCCAAGTTCATATCCGATAAGATATGCAAGTCCGACTTCAAATACCTCTCATATGTATCTAATATATGTATCTGAATCTTCTTCAGTCATATGATAAGCCAACAACCTGCCTATATCATTGTCAGTATTATCTATGTATCCTTTATTGCCTTTTTGATATTTAATTCTCTGAATATTGCAATTTATGATTTCTTGTAAAACGTTAGGAGTAGAACAGTCATCATATATAAGCATGAATGCACTTCCAATAAAGTCACTAATTATTTCTAATGCTTGATAGATCTGTCCTCCAACCTTAATTGCATAGGATCCATCGTAGAAAATTTCTAACGCTTGCCCTTCAGTTAACTTACTATATAATTCGTCTACTAAAATACGTGTTTTTTCAATCATATCCTTAAACTTCTCATCACTGTTAAATGCCTGTATAACCTTGCATATTAGATCGACTACTGTATCATTGCTATACTTTAAGTCATCGTTCTTCAGGAGCTCGATAGTAGCAGTTATATCTTCAATATTGACTATCTATTCGCCATCATGCAGGCTGAGAGCATTCTTGGTCTGTTCGAGATGTTTGTGCTTTGTTTGTCTACAAGAATTAAACCATTCTTCAGCTTTCATATGTACCACCTTTCTTTATGAATCATGTACATCTATTACTAATGTAATTAATGTTAATACTTATTATCTGAACTATCAAGCCTATTATTTTGAGCCCTGATGCATTTGGCAGTGTCTCTTTTTTTAAAACGTTGACTCAGAGATGTTTTTTTATACAGATCCCCTAAATCAAACATAAAATGGTATAATAATATTCTAAGTTATAATTAAATATACGGAGGAAACTCTCACATGTTGCGATTTATACAGGATTTATAATCGAACTCGGATTTACTAATATATGAAGTAGAGGGGACAAATTAAATGTTACTTCCGCAATTCCTGGGTTCTGTTTATAAAATGAAATATTTAAAAATATATATGAAGATTTTGCTTTAATATTAATGTTGTTATAAAAAATACTATTGGAGAATAAAAGATGAAAAAATACTATTTTCAAGATATGATTAAAAAAATCATACTAAGAATTAATGGAGAAGAAAAAAATCTTACCTCAAACAGTTTAAAACTTGAAAATATAAAACAATTCGTTAACGAAATTATAAAACAATCCGATATTGACTGCATAAATATTTTTACAGTAATAAAATTGTTAGCTGATAAAATCACTTTTACAAACACACTCTCAGTAATTGAAACATACAATACAACATTAGGTCATTACCAGTCATTTTCATTTAATTATTTAATTACAACTGAAGATTTATCAACTGAAATTTTTAATTTTTTTTATAATACTACTACTAACTTAGCTAATTTTAATGATACTATAAATATTAATTTGGGTATAGATCCGATTCTACCAACAGTCTGGGAAAGAAGCAGACTTAGTAAATGCTTGGCTGCGATAGGCACAGAAAATAATAGGTGGAAAGAAGATGAGTCAAATCATTATATAGATTTATTACTACCAATGGGAATTTCAATAGTACACGGTGGTAATCATTCTATTACCACAGGAATGGTTAAATGTGAAGGAATAATAAAGGTTGGGCAAGAAACACATAATAATATTTATGATATATCTGCGTTATATGATTTTATGAAATTTGATGGAACATACTATATTAGAATCAGTGATAATTCAATCATATGTAAGGCTAATAGCTTTGAATTTGGCTGTATTTTTGAAATCGGAAGAATAATAAAAGATAATAATATTAGTTTTATAAATTATAAATTAAATAACTGTGAGTAATTCAATGTAAAAATGTCAAATTATCTGTTTTTATTTTTAAGCAGACCATTTTTTGCTATTATAAACGTAAGGGTACTGTTAACGAAAATCAACAGCGTTTCATGTGGAAGTTAATTGGACAATGCTGTATAATATACTTAAATCATACTGCATCTTTCAAAAATACTATTGAAAGGGAGGATTTTTATATATGAGTAATTTGTTTATCATAGGAAATGGGTTTGATATATCACATGGACTTAAAACTTCTTATGAAGATTTTCATTCCTATCTAAATAAGACATACCCCAATGCTCAATCTATTAACTATATTCCTGAATATAGGATAGATAATCATGGAAATGAAGTGCCCGATGATGAAGATGAAGTAATAGGATTTATAAAGCAATTACTATGCGATGCTGATGGGGATAAATGGAGTAATCTTGAAGCATCTATTGGAGAAATTGATTTTGAAAATTATATGTTAGATTATGAGTCCGATGATAATGATGATGATGAATGGCATGAAACATATTTCAATGAGAGTAGTGCCATTGCATTAATAAATCCAATTTTAGAAATACCTGAATATTTCAATGAGTGGATTTCATCATTTAATGTAAAGGAGACCTTGGCTAAGAATGACTTTTTAAAGTTGATAGATAAAAATTCAGATTTATTTTTGTCTTTCAATTACACATTAACTTTAGAAGATGTATATAAGGTAAGAAATGTATGCCATATACATGGTGTTCAGGGTGGAAAATTATTATTCGGACATGGTATGAATTACGACTATTTTTCTGATGTTAATTATGGAATGAGGCCAGGTACAGAAGATAGTTTCCAAGAAATTCATGACAAATTGAAGAAAGATACTAAATCAGCATTAGAACATCATAAAGAATTCTTCCAAAGTCTCTCTTCTTCTATAAATAAAATATATTCATATGGCTTCTCATTTTCTAAAGTAGATGAAATTTACATAAGAGAACTTTGCTCAAGGTTAAATACAAGTATAATTATATGGTATCTTAATGGATACGATGATAAGAATGTAAGGAATGACTACAAAGATATAATTAGAAAGTGTGGATTTAAAGTAAGCGCGTGATTTCGGGGTATAACTCAAAATTTATTTCCAGACCCTATTGCTAGGATTCGGAAATGCAAGCATTTTACTGCATTTTGTTCTTGCAAAGTTCTTGGACTGTTTTATTCCCAGGTGCAAGTTTTGCTATCTCGTCATCTGACATGCCCTTGCTTGGACGATTCTCTAGCAAGAACTTTAAATATTCATATAGATTTAAGTCATACGCCTTTGCCATCTCTATGATGGTGAGATAGAGTGAATTAGCTGTCGCTCCTCCCGGAGTATCTGAAAAAAGCCAGTTTTTCCGGCCTACAGTTACTGGACGAATTGAATTTTCGCTAAGGTTGTTGCTTAGGCTGCATCGGCCATCTTCCAGATAGGTCATAAGAATGTCTCGACGGTTTTTGATATATGTGATGGCTTTCTTAAGTTTGGCATTATCTCCGGGAGTGACTTGATTTGCCCACGCCAAGAAGCCCTCAACGACTGGTTTCTGGTCTTTGAGGCGACGATTTCCGATCTGTTTGTATGAGAGCCCTTTTTCCTTATAGATCCGCTCATACTCAAACAGCTTATTACAATACAAGACTCCCTGCACCGCCGGATGACTGTAATCCTTCTCATGGCCTTTTGGGATAGCTTCCAATAAGTATCTCCTGATGTGCGCAAAGCAGCAACAACGCTTGGCTTCATTCACCTTGTTGTAGCCCTGGTATGCATCTGCCATCAGATAAAATCCAGGTTCGATTCCCTTTAGGAATTGTTTGATGTTTTCTCCTGCTCTTGTAGGCGTGTAATTATAGAGGATGATTGGATTTAATCCATCTTCGCCAGTTCGGACAACCCATAGATAAGATTTGGTCTGTGCCCGTCGGTCTTCCTCTTTTAATACCTGGATTGGTGTCTCGTCCATCATAAGGAATCTGCGTTTAAGCAGTTCCCTATGAAAGTAATCATACAGCGGCTTTATATATTCAATGCCAACGATAATAATCCAATATGCCATAGATGTTCGTCCTATTGGAGCATTCATTTGCAGGAAATCCTGTTCCTGACAATAAAGAGGAATGTACAATCCGTACTTTCGATAAATGATATATGCCAGCAGAGATTCTGAAACATAACTTCCGGGAATCAGTGCAGGCGTTCCATTATCCTTTATAAACTGTGGTTCCTCCGTATCCTTGCACACTGGACATGAATACGTGGTTGCCATGTATTCGATACGCTCCAGCTTTGGTGGCGTATAAACGATTTCACTACGGATTAGTTCTGTCCCAATCGGAATCATCCCAGTTCCACAGATTGGGCATGCCTTTTCCTCTTCAGTCAGTGTATCTACCTTTATCTGTCTGGTCGGAATGTTCTTAAATTGTTCTGCTAAAGTAGGTTTCTTTTTTCGAGATTTCTTTGGAGCAGGGACAACCTCCGGTTCAATTAGTTCCACCGGTTTCTCATCCTCTGTAAGATTGTCAAAAAGGTTCAATTGACCTGCGACGTCATCCACCACGCGGCGTTCACTGGAAGCACCAAAATACTTCTGGCGAAACCAAGCCAGTTCAGACTTAAGATTATCATTTTCAGCCTGCTGTTTATTCAATGCTTCCACAAGTGTCTTGATCGTAGTATTTAGTTGTGAAATCATATCTTTAAGCTCAATGAGCTGGATATCTTTACTACTGTTCGCCACGTTTTTGCTCCTTAGTTTACTATAAAAAGTATACCATAAAAAGAGCGAAAATGCCAGTAAAATCAAGGGTTTCAGCCAGTTTTAAGAGCCTTTGGCTGCTCGATTTCAAGCCCCGTCATAAGCCAGTCGAATTGTTGCCAGGTAATGTTTTTTGCCTCATTGCTGTTTCTTGGCCATCGGTACTTACCTTGTACAACGTCAAGCCGTTTATAGAGAAGAACCATTCCATCAGGCTCTCGGAGCAAAACCTTGATTCGATCACATCGTCTGCCACAGAATAGATAAATTGATCTGGCATCGGGTTCCGCTTTCAACTGGTCTAGAATGATGGCGTAGAGTCCATCTATGGACTTACGCATATCAGTATAGCCTGTAATGATATAGATGTTGATTGCTGAGGATATATCACCTAGCACAACATGACACCTCCCATGCATTTGAGAGTAGTTTCGATCAGGTTCTTATCTGTGTTATTAAAGAAACGGATTGTTGCATTGCTAATCAGAATTTCAACAGTAGGCAACTCTTTGGTAGCAAGATCCGGAACAATGCAAGTATTTTGCTCTACTTGCATAGGAGCAGGCACTGATGCTGAATCTGGTATTAAGTTAACCCTGACCACTTCCTGCAAAGGAGATGATGTTTTCTTTCCTTGATCAGATGACATGGGGATTACCATTCCGCGCTTACGAAGTCTACTGATCCAGTTATAAAAGGTGCCTGGATTAATATCATTCATTTGGCACCACTGATAGTCGGAGAGGCCGCTTTGTCGGCACTCCATGATGAGCTGAAACTGCTCATCGGCAGAAATTCGTTTTGATCTCATAATTGCTAGTCTCCGAAATAGAGTAAAATGCTTGCATTCTTGCAAAGGATTGGAGTAAAACGCTCGCATTTCCTGATAACAATTATAGAGACAAATGGCGCTAATTAAAATCCACCCTTAAACTATGCGCTTACGATTTAAAGGCAACTTTGATATATATAATGTCATAAATTAATTTAAGCGTAAATGCTAGGTATAATAGCGTTACTGAAATTAAATGGTTTAATATTATTTTATTATTAGGGGAATATAACAACACAAACATAACTCATTGTATATACTATTTGCTCAACTTAAATAAATTGCCTAATGTTCGTTGGATATTGTTATATATTATATTATTGAGAAATAGTCCTCTATCTTTATAAACATAAAGTGGCCTAAATGCAGCTCTTTTTGTGCCATAAAAAGTTGCCAAAATGGCTCTTTGGGATTATAATTAGTATATATTCTTGAAAAACGTGAGGAGGAATGAGATGATATCGAAGGTCCAAGCTAAGTATTCAAAAATGATTAATGGTCAGCAAACAGTAGGGATTTTTGCTGATTATTTTTATGAACAGGATACTAGATGTTCATTTTTAATTCGGTTAGATCAGCAGAAGATTATTAGTCACCCGCAGGTATGCGATAATAATGACATGGAAAGCGATTCTGATATTTTAAAGATTGTTGACGCAGATTTAAAATTATTTTGTAACGATTTTACCTTTGCTGACGATACCATTGAATTAACAGAGGAGGATTTTGTGAAAACGATCAATGATTCGAATATGAAACATCTTCTTTTGGAATCTGTTATGGAAAAAGCAGATGCATTTATTGGTAATTCGTCAATTTCTAATTATGTAAAAAATTCTTTTAACAATTAGCTTTTCAGTTATTGAGAAGACATGAAACGTGAGTAAAATCTTTTAAAGGTATAGAACGTGATTTGAATTAAATAAATAATTAAAGTATATGAAATCTCTCAAGCTGTATACCCATTGTATATTGTGACTTGAGGGATTTTTGTAATCATTTAGATATAATAAAACTGATCTCTCCTGTATTGGAATCGATAATACGGTTAGAATCTCCAGCCCAATCCACTTCAATCTATACCCCGGATTTCCGGGATATGTGCATGGCGGCATTTTCAGTTGGAATTGCTTCTGGTAATGGAAACAGAACTGGGAGTATATAAGTGGTAATTCATTGGATTGTCTGCACTCTTCACAGTATTCATTCCAGAGTGATTTTAGGGTTATACCGTTTCGCATCATTTCTTTCTGGAAATATGCGTCCAACGGATGGTACAGATTTTTCTGGAAAGAACGGTTTTCCCGGATCCGCCTCTGTGGTTTCGGCTTTAAACGACTAGGTGATGTGCAGCTTATTTTGCTCGATTTAATATATTTCTCACAGTCTTCCTGGCACATACGCAACTACTGGCAATGCTAGTTTGGTTAATCCCAAGACTGCAAATTTTAGGTTTTCTTATATTGGGTCATAAAAATTACCTTCTCATAATGGATTTACATAGTAATCTCGATGCATATTTCCATTATAAACAATTGGAACATGTCCGGAATGGGTAGAACATTATCCCGGAACGATTGGAACAAAAGCTCGGAGTATTCGGTAACCTAAATTATTTTAATACAAATAGACGGATTGGAAAGTGATGACAAATAAATGAATAACATTCTTGAGAAGCTTTATAAAAGATATAATCAATTTGGCGAGTATTATAGTGCTTATACTATAAAAAATTCTTATACCATTATTCGTATTTTAAAAGATAATAAAAAACAGTGGATAGATATAGATAAGCAAATAAAAGAATATGAAATTGATAGGCAGATGGAGAAACATACAAATTTTCAGGAGTTGATTATGGATAGCGAGAATATTCAACCCAAATCAATTTTTATTAGAGTTTATTATTTGGAACTTATCGCTTCAGCTATTCCAGAGAGTTTTTTTCACAGAATGAGTATAGATCGTTCTACTATCGTGGAATTGTCTTTGGCAATAACGTTATATTATGTGGGCTTACAAACATATAAATTTTCTGATAAAGAAATAACCGATACAGAAAAGAAAAATTTATTCGGTAGAGTAGATTTTTATATTGGTCTTTCGGACATACAGAAGGTTAGAGGTAAAACAACTTCCACAGAATTTGAAAGATTTATAAATCTTTTTGCAAATAATATTTATGAGATAAAAGAAGAAGATAAAGTGGGGCTATTTCTGGATGAAGGCAAATTATTCATTATTTGTATAGATGAGTTTCTTGATTATATGATCTTCAAACTTGAAAATATTTTCAAAGATAAATATTTAGATAAAGAGTATTCGTATTACACTGATGAGAAAGGTTATGCCTTTGAAGAAATGGTATATGGAATAACAAAAAACTTTGTTCAGGAAAGCTATCATACTTTATTTTACTATCCAAATCATAAGCAAAAAATTGAAATTGATGTTCTACTGAAAGATGCTGAAAATATTGCTGTACTTGAATGTAAATCTGGATCATTTGACGCTTATGGAGTAGATAAAGATGAGATTTTAAAATTGCAGATTCATAATAAAACGAATAAGGCTTATAAATCTTTAAAAAAGGTGTCAGAATATTTGTTGAATTTTGATAAATATAGTTTTGTATGTGGTGAAAAAACAGTTAGTGGTTATGTGAAAGATCCTATATGTATTCATATTTCTATGTATCCTATGGATTTTATATCTTCTAATGTACATACTCTTTTTCCAGAGTATTTGGAGGATGTAGATGCTCCTATTTTAACTATATCCTTAGAACATTTATTTGCAATGATGATTGATGCAAAAATAAGCAGGAAAGATATTTTTAAATATTGGAAACAACGTAAACAAGATATAGTTGAGCATCCTGGGATTCAATTTGATAATAACGAGCTTGATTTGTATTACGAAGTAATAAATGAAGATAAAGATACAATGCTTGCAGAGATTAAAAGACAAGGAATACTAGATCAGATTAATTCAAATGCAAGAATCATCTCTTCATTTCATAATGAATTTGGAGATGAGACTAGACCTGCAACAAAAATGTTACTAATGTTAGATCATTATCTGTTGTTGGGGATTTTTGATAATGGTAAAAATTGGTTCGGAATAAATAAAAGATATCTTATAAATTTAGATAATTATTTACAAAAATCCTCTAACGGTAGCTTCGATCAAAAGTGAATTCTTATGTTATGAGTCCAAAGAAGGAATTATATGGAGCCTTGTTTGTATTGTAAGGTGATGTGCGGAAAAATGACTAAGATAATGCCAACCAATATGATATACTTAATGAATAGTTTCTAATGAAAAAACGACAAATCCCCTATGATTTTAGTTTTCGGTTTTCCGGTAAAAATTTAGAAAAACGTAAACCGAAAAATTTCCGATAAAACTCTTTAAGCCATTAAATCGTTGTAAATAAAGGGCAAAGAGGGTTTTGTCGCAGTCATTGAAAAACGACAAAACTTAGGAGGTTATGGTATAGTATAATTATGTAGATTAAGAACTAACAGGGGCTATAAGTATATTGCCGTATTTGAAAGAAAGACTTTTAGGACGATTGTTTTCTATTTATATTGTTTGTTTTGATTTCGATTGACAAAATAAAGTCAGCCATTGTCATTGCGGAATTAACAAAAAGACGTGCGTGGTGTTCATCAATTGTTATTCTGTTTGCACCCACACCGTGGGCATCACTATCTTTGTTACGCATTTCAGCTATTGCGGAAACAATACTATTCAATCCAGAAAGTAGCGTATTGATTCTTTTGTCGGTATTACCGTCTGTGTGCATATTGTAGAGCGTTCTGACTTGTTTGTACAATTTTGCCATATCACCACTATCAGAAGGAGTGTCACCTTTCTTCTCGATAACATAGCAGAATGTTTCTTCGAGTAGCGTTCTCGATTTTGTTATGGCACTATCGTAATTCTGTTGCTCAACATCTTGCATAGCACGGTTGGAAATACTTTTTATGTATTCACGGTCAATGGATTTTATTTGAGGAGCCTGTACAGCCACCTTGCTACCAATTGCTCTGACAATAAACTGATTAATTATGACGACTAACTCGTTCCCCCCAAAGTATAGTATGCCATTGATTTTCTGAATAATTTCATGGGTGATATGTGTGTAGGCGGCTTCAACCTCGTCTGCCCCATGACTGTAAAGCATTTTGGAAAACTGCTCCTTGCCAAACAGATATGCCAGCAAATCGGAGCATCTGTTTTCCACTATACAATGTTCAATTAGATTGTTGAGGTACTGCCAACGGCTGAGATTTGTAGCTCCTTTTCCCCATGAATAGGATATCGGCAGACCAAACAATGTTGACACCCCACAAAGGTCAGTACCGCTTAGGTAAGGCATAGCAACGGTCACAGTCGTGCCATCTTCAAACTCGTATTCGTTATATTTCGTGTCACCATCAAGAATGGAAATAATTTCTTTGGTTTTTAGTAATTCAAATGGATTTGGTTCTTTTGCTTTCATATTCACCACAGCCATGTTTGCCTCCTTTGCACATCATAATAAACAGTATATCACGATTTCACAGATTTCGTAAGACCATGCGAAATTTTAGCAAGGTAAAGAAGTGTGCACCCTAGAGGTTGTTCAAAGCGCGCTATGGTTTGAATCTGCTCAGTAAAAGATAGAGTAGAAGGGAGTGTAATCTGCCCCTAAAACGAATGAAGTGGATCTCCATAACATACTTTAAACTAATCGTTGTAAATAATGGGAAAAGGGGGCGTAATTATAAAATAACGACAAAACATGAAAACGACAAAACAAATTAAGAGGATGTCGTCGTTTTTTTATATAATAATATGTCAAATGGATAAGATGATAGGTAGAAAAGTGACAAAACTTATGGAAGATATGTAAAATACAATTAAATAGATAAGGGCGCCAACAGAGGCTATAAATATATTGCCACATTGAATAATCCGGAGGTTATTATACCTACTGTCCGGACTAAGGAAACCGCCATTGTGAATTCACTTCCTGCTTGGTTTATTCTACCTTGTCATCTGATAAATTATCAAGGCTGCTCACACCGCAATAGCGGCAAGACCTTGACAATCCTATCCGATAACAGGTGTTTGGTAGTTAAGCAGAAATAAGTTGGTTTCTGTCTACAGGAAGACCGGTTTCCATTTTACCGGAATCATGGTTTCCTGGAACAAGAATATTCACACATTTTAAGTAAGGGGAAAGCAAGCATATGATGAATTATGATCTAAAGCCGTATCACTTATATACAGCAAAAATCCTATTATCAAAAATTTATACAACTACAGGTGGAGAGAAGCCTGTCATATTTTATGGCAATATTTCTGAAGAAACTAAAAGGCATGCTTTTACGGAAGTACCTAAAGATATTGCAAAAATATCTATGATATGCAACCAGTTAAATTTGCCACTTATATCAGTTCTGGTAGTAAACCAAAATAAAAATATACCCGGTCCGGGATTCTATGATTTGTGGAGAGAGCTTAAAGAACCGGAATCCCAAATGACAGATGTTGATATTTTTCAATCTGAACTATATAGAGTAATGCAATGTCGTGAGTGGTATAGGTTAGAGGCGGAGCTAAAATTGGAAAAAGGGAAATTTACTAAGGATTATATACCAGTAAATATTGTAACCGCTGATATAATTGGTAAAGACTATGAGTTTCAGGATTACGACAGAGATTTAAAAGATATTAGATATGCAAAAGATATGCGAAAAGAGAGGACCAACCGACATCAGCAGCTTGTGAGACTAATCGGTGCGCGATTGAGTGATGAGGGATATAAATTATATGAGGGAATTATGGATTGTGCTGCAGTTAAGATGCAAAAGAAGACACTCTTGATTGAAGTGAAAACTTTATGTCCTGATGGCTCCGATGAACTTTACCAAGTCAGGAACGCCTTAAGCCAGTTATTATACTATAAGGAATTCCATCTAAATCAAATTCCTAATACAGATAGCAATCTACATACTATTGTTTTCTTTGAACATAAGGTTGATAATAAATATATAGAATTTCTAAAAAAATATAATTGTTATACCATTTGGAAAAAAGAAGATGGTGAGATTTCTTCTAATATAAACTCGTTACTTAGATGATAAAGCAAGATACTAGTTAGAGGGAATAGTAGCGTGGATCTGTATAGAACAATAAAAGGTGTAAAAGAAGAAAATCTAAATTCAAAATTTAAGTTATTGAGAGATCATCCGGACTTTCGTTACGCAAAAACAATCGTTCAGGACTGGACAGAAGGCATGAATGATAGAGACGGTAAAATGGTAAGAGAGTTTCAGGAATCCTTTCATTCTAGTTTCTGGGAATTTTATCTTTATGCACTTTTTAAAGATTATGGATTTGAAATGGATCAATCCCGAAGCCGTCCAGACTTTATAATTGCGAAACCCTTTCATGCATATGTAGAAGCCGTTGTTTCAAATATAAAAACCGATGGTCGCCGTGAGATAACTAGGGGATTTGAGGATGTTTTATCTATGATAAAATCGCAATTGGTATTGTCTGATTCTAATGATGTTCTGATTGAAGCAATTGTTAGACATTCTAATGCATTTATTAGTAAAGCCAAGAAGTATGAAGAGGATTATTCAAAATTGGACTGGATAGCAGATGATATACCTTTTGTGATAGCGTTAAGTGCCTATGATCAGGTGAATTACGGAAGAGAGTTTTTATATCCTATGATGGCACTGTTATATGGTCAATATTATGATTTCAGTACCCACAGCTATCAGGTAAAAAAACATGTGAAGAAGCCAGGCACAAGTGCTAAGATACCATTGGGATTATTTAATTCGGAAAAATATAAGAATATATCCGCTGTCATATTTACATGTACTGTAACATTGGGGAAATTAACTGCACTTTCTATATCCCATGGCTATCAGAAGAATAACTTGGTTTATGCTTTAAGGAACGATATTGGAACCCCTGGGCACCCATATAAAATACAGGTAGTAAGACCTGATGTTCCGGAAGTACTTGAAGATGGTGTTTTTGTTTTTCATAATCCATATGCGAAAAATAAATTACCTTCGGTATATTTTGAAAAGGATGGGAGATCTCATATAGTACAGTTTTCTATGGAGCAGGGTAAGATCATTTTTAATGGAATTGATACGCCCATTGCTTCACGGCTTGATTTTCACGTTGAATATATGGGGGTTGTTAATTCTTTAGTATCAGAATTTCTTGAACTACACAATTAGAACCTGTGTACAGAGGGTTCTGAGTCTGGAAAATAGTTTACAGCATGTATATTGTACAACTCTCAATTTGTAGAATGTGAGAGTATTAAATAAAAAAAAACGATGGCCCCCCATATAGAGAGCAAACAAACTTTAAATAATATAGCACCAAATGGTAATGGAATTATTGTGCTATATTTTTGAATACTTATTTGATATAATAAACACATATTAAAAGGTAAAGAATAAATGTATAATTGATAATTCTATATCCATAATTCGAATTATCTTTTTGAGTTAATGCTTATTGTAGCAATAATAGGAAGTTTAACAATTTAAAAATTAAGATTTGATAAAGAGACTATGAAACATAAAGACAGTTAATTAAAAAGAAAATAATAAATAATAATCTAAGTAAGAAAGGGATTTTAGATGACAGTAGCAGTTGGCTGGATAAGAAAACTAAAAAAGACAGAAGAATTAATTATTGCATCGGACAGTAGGTTATGTGGAGGGTTTCGATGGGATAGTTGTCCCAAAATATTAACATTACCGAGAAATGATGTTGCCATTGCTTTTGCTGGAGAGACAGGATATGCATATCCATTAATGATGCAAGCATATTTTGCATCGCGAGAAACAAATCAAGCTATGGACAGAGCAATCGACCTCGTGAAATTTAATGGATTCTTATTATCCCAAATAAATGCAATGCAATCGGAAGTATATTCTAAAGCTGATAAAGCTGATATTAATGAAAATGAGTTTATTGTTGGTGGATATTCGTGGATGGAACAAGAATTTCGTTTGTGGAGATATCGTTATAATAATTTTTCGAAATTATTTGAGAAACAGGAGTTTGACTATAGTTTTGAAAAAAAGTTTGGTAAAATTATTTTTGCGGGAGATGCAAAAAGTATATTAACAAAAGAATTAATTAATATTTTACATGATAAATATGGAGATAATTACGCTGCATATAATGGAAAGGGGTTTGATATGGAGCCATTTGAGGCCCTTGTTTCGCTTCTAAGGAAAACGACGCCAGAGGCAACTATAGGTGGTCCACCTCAACTGGTAAAAATCTATCGTCATATGAATTGCAAACCATTAGGTGTATATTGGCCAGTTCAAGTAAAGGAAGAACCTCTAAAAAACAGAACGCTTTTGGGGAGAAAACTCTTTGATACCGAACAATGTGATTTCTCTTTTATCGATCCAGATACGTGTTTTAGCAAAAAAAACTTTTGAATTTTTGCTTAAGTTAATTACTTATGGAAATTCCAATTTAGAGATGAAAAGGCAAATTAGTTTTGAAATTGAAAAAACCATAAATACCGGCTTGTAGGGCTGGGCTGTAGAAATACAAGGATAGGAATTTGACGGAGGTAATATGAGTAAAAAAGAATCAGATGGAAAAGTGTACAGGATCTATAAAGACCAGGATAATCACATTAATACAAAAGTAAACAAAGATGGAAGAAAAGCAGCTATCCAGTTTGATGATAAAGGTAACAAGCTAAACGGTCCCGTTGAACTTGAAGAGGTGGATATCGATGAAATTATAGCAAGCCGAACACCAGGAGAAATGAATCCATATGTACAGCTTATTTTGGAAGAGGTAGTTGCCCCGGTTATAAGTTATGGGTTCGAAGTAGGTACTGATAAACTAATATCTTACCTTTCTGAGAAGGGAATCCCATCAGTAAAACAAGCAATAAATGAATTTGTGCGAAGTAAGAAAGTTTATATTGAAGGTATAAAAGACGGACTGGCTGACAAAGAAACTAAAGCAAGCATATTATTGCGTGAAGCAAAAGAAAATAAATCAACTACACCAGTTGAAGTAGAAAAAGTTAAAGAACAGAATTCAGAGAAAGAGTTTCATAGTCCAGAAGAGATACAGCAAGTTATAGATGTTTTAAAGAAGAGTGTTCTTGTCACAGCAACTTGCATAAGAATTCTGACTAATACCATAGTTTCCGATGGTGGAACCGATCCAGAAAAACTTGAGGTATCGAAGAGACAGTTAGAAGAATTAGGAACAAAGGAAGTAATGAACCAGATTAGTCTTATGCTTGAAGAAAAAAACAGAAGTCTTTTGGATGAAAGTTCATACCAGGTTCTTTCGGCTTTCAGTCAGGGGAATCTGATTGTAGGTGGAGAAACAGTTCCAATTACTAAATATATTGATTGTAGTGGGAAGTTAGAGAAGTTTTGAAATGACCAGATTGTTGCAAATTCCAATTTGAGGAGAAATAACACTGGAGTAATGCAGCATTACGTTCTAAGATGTTATATAAAAAATTTTACTACAGTTGTAGAAATTAAAACAGAAGATAAAATTTCTTTAATAAAAATGCTAAGATTCATGGATGATTATTGGAATGTATCTGTGCAAGACCGGACAATCACACCTGAATTTATGCAACAATTAAAAACCACTCCATACAAGGTATTTCCAATAGAATAATAATAACTACATAATTTTCCTATTTTGCTATATCTGCACTGTCATAGTAAGGAAGTTAGCTCAGTCTAAGGGTGGAGGGGATTATTGTCAAATGAAGCATATCTTGTTCTATTTTATTGTTATGAAGTATAACGTGTGTAATGGTATATTAAAGTTGTAACACTCCTACCTAATGAGTTAGAATATTCATTAGAAAAAGAGTAAGCCAATGACACAGTTTTCAGATGCTACACGCAAAAAATCGTAAAGCAGAATATTCAAGAAGGAAGGACTCTTGCAAGTCTTGCTGCAGAATATGGCGTATCCAAAGCCTCAATTTCGAATTGGGTACGTGCATACCGTGAAGAATGCCAAACAGATGATGATGCCAAATCCCAGTTAGAATTAATGGAAAAAGTTCGTAAACTTCGCCAGGAAAAGGCTGAACTTGAAAAGGAAAACGACTTCTTAAAAAAAGCAGCGGCATTCTTTGCGAAGGAAATCGATTAGAGGCATATCGATTAATTGACGAATACAAGGATATCTATGGACTGAGATGGCTTCTGAGCCAT
The DNA here is from genome assembly GCA_023460575.1 of Bacillota bacterium. Taxonomy (GTDB): domain Bacteria; phylum Bacillota; class Clostridia; order Lachnospirales; family Lachnospiraceae; genus Lacrimispora. The sequence continues at coordinate 119 of JAEWPQ010000077.1, read as the reverse complement.
ATGAATATTCTTCCGAACGCTTATTACAACTATCTGAAGGCAGCTAAGGAAGAATACCGTCGGGAGAAAAAGAAAATATGTGATAAGATTCGTGAAATCTATCATAATTATGGGGGAAA
>JAEWPQ010000076.1 GCA_023460575.1 Bacillota bacterium | reverse complement strand
GAAATCCAAATCACCTTTGTTATACCATTCAATCAGCTGTTTGTAGGCGCCGACAGGTGTAGAACCGGTAGCAAGTCCAAGAACACAGTTTGGTTTCATAATGATCTGAGCAGAGATGATATTTGCTGCCTTTCGGCTCATATCATAGTAGTCTTTCGCACGGTAGAGCTTCATTTTTTTCATCCTCCATATTTTGGAAAAAATTTTTATTTTATTCTTTTATCAGGATATCATTTTTATGTCATAGATGCAATGGCATTTTGCATAAAATAGTGATAAAGGAGTGGTGGCATGTCTAACTATCGAAGACTAATCTCATATATTTATGCCTATGAAGGCGGAATCAAAGGAAAAAACATCGGATTTGCCAAGATAGAGACGAGAGGAATCCAGTGCAAAATTACGGTAAGTGTGAAAAAAATTTATGTAGGCGGTAACGACATTGGAGTATATCTATTGGCCGGAGAGAAGGAAATTTACCTGGGTAATATTTTCATACGAGGCGGTTCCGGTGAATTCAGAGCCACAGTATCCGAAAATGATATTGAACGTTCCGGGATTAATATGGACCAATGTTTTGGACTGACCATACATGATGTAAAAAATACATGGAGATCTTATACCACCATATGGGAGGATGCAGTTGCCCATGCAGCAGAAGTAGATCTGGAACATACAGATTCTGAAGTAAAAGAGACCTCCGCAATATCGGAAGAACAGATAAAAAAAGCCGTTCAGGAAATAGAAAAAGAGTTTCCGCTGGAAGATGGCAGCAGTCAGGATTCGAAGAATATGCCTCTTAAAACAGAGAATCTGGATTCTAAGGAACAAGAGAATCTTCTCCAGGCAGAAAGTTCAGTGCCAACCGGGAGGGAGCCAAGCCAGGAAACCGGAGAGGCGGAAATTCTCCAGGAAGGTGACGACATCATGCCTGAAATCCAGCAGATGACCGGTTCCGTACCGGAAGGTGGGCATACAAGACCTACGGTAACAGGCCCGACGGCTGGCTGGAGGCAGGGTAATCCGCCTCCTATTACTTCACCGATACCGGATTGGCAGCAAAACACCCGACCAGCAATGACCGGGCCAATACCCGGCTGGTGGCAGGAGCCGCGTCCGACCGGGCCGATGCCCACAGCGCCGATGCCAACGGGTCCTATGTCAACGGGGCCGATGCCCACAGCGCCAACCGAAACGATACAGCCGAGTCTGCGTCCCGCTGGATCAATGCCGACAGCTCCCATGTCTGCAGAATCCTTACTCACGGATCCGACAGTTGATGCTGATGCCGCTGTACAAAGACAGCAGGAGACTGTGCCCCTGATGCCAAAACCGATCATGGCTGAGACAGAAGATGCTGGATTAAAAGAAACCCTCCAGATGAGTTCCAATACTTCCAGTCTTGCTGAAAATGCAGAGGTGCTCAGTGAGCCCAACGCAGGAACTACCCGTTTGTATCGTGCAGACGCTGTAATAAAAGAAGCAAAAGATCAAAATAATATTGATTCTAAGCTGGGAGATCCGGAGGCACTGGAGCAGCTGCGCCAGAGAGAAAATCTGGAAGAGAATTCACATAGCGTAGTCTGGGATAAACTGAGAAAAGAACATACCAGGATTCTGGCATTTGATTATGAAGACGGATGCGAGATCCTGACCATCAAACCTCAGGATATCGGACTTCTCCCCAGGGACGCATGGGTGTATGGAAATAATAGCTTTTTACTTCATGGTTACTACAATTACCGCTACTTAATTCTCGCCAAACTGTTTAATCCTGAGGGAACACCCCGCTATCTGCTGGGAATCCCGGGTCATTATTACAGCAATGAGCGATATATGGCATCAATGTTCGGATTTCCTAATTTTGTGCTTTCAAAAGACCAGCCCATTGAAGACGGGCGATTTGGATTCTGGTATACTGATATAAAAATAGGGGGCTGAAAAAGCCCCCTGCTTTGCGTCAGAAAGATTCACCTCTGATAACAGCCCCGGGTAGAAATGGTTTCAATATTCTCAAAAACCCCTGGAGCTCACTGTCTGAAAAAGAGGTATAGCCAGAGTATAAAACCTGATCTGAGTCCACATAATTCTGAAGGAAGTACGGGGAATTACCTTCCAGCCATTTGCCAATATCCACGAAATCTCCCATTGTATGAATTCCTTTTACAACTGTAGTACGGAACTCATAAGGTATATGGTTTTCCATTAAAAATGCCGCACTTTCTTCCACGTTCCTTATTTTAAGATCTCCAATTCCAGCGGCTTTTTTATAATGCTCCCGCCCAGATTTAATATCCATGGCTGCGTAATCCAGAAGTCCGTCTGTTATCAGTTTCTTTAATACTTCAGGACGATAGCCGTTGGTATCCAGCTTAATGAGATAACCCAGCTCCCGGATTCTCCTGATAAATGGTTCAAGCTCTCCGGAGAGTGTAGGTTCGCCTCCTGTAATGCAGACACCTTCCAGGATTCCCTTTCTCTTTATAAGAAAATTTATTATTTCTTCTTCTGAGAACAGCGGCTTAGCATCGCTTCCAATCAATCCGCTGTTATGGCAAAAAGGACAGCGGAAATTGCAGCCGCCCAGAAAAATCGTGGCAGCCACATGACCAGGATAATCCAGAAGTGTTGTTTTTTGAAGACCACAAAGCTTCATCTCTTCACCATTCCTTTATTTCATGATATACTAAGGACAAGTATATCACATTAAACAGCAAAGAGGAATAATTATGACCACAGATGAAAAATATATGCGTCAGGCAGTTACACAGGCAAAGAAAGCCGGAGCAGTTGGTGAAGTGCCGATTGGCTGTGTTATTGTATATGAGGATAAAGTCATTGCCAGAGGATACAACCGGCGGACAGCAGATAAAAACGTACTATCACATGCAGAGATCCTTACAATCCGGAAGGCGTGTAAAAAGCTGGGGGACTGGAGACTGGAAGACTGTACGATGTATGTGACACTGGAACCTTGTCCCATGTGTGCAGGGGCAATCGTCCAGGCCAGAATGAAAAAAGTCGTCATTGGCTGTATGAATCCAAAGGCTGGCTGTGCAGGCTCTGTCCTGGACTTATTTCATGAAAGCGGATTTAATCATCAGGTGGAAATGGAATCCGGAGTATTAGGGGAGGAATGCACGCAGATCATGAAAAAATTTTTCAAAGAATTACGTGATAATAAAAAACAGAAAATGGAAGATACAATTGCCCC
>JAEWPQ010000075.1 GCA_023460575.1 Bacillota bacterium | reverse complement strand
TTATCGGAAGCGGAATGGCTTTCACGTAAAGAGCTGATTACATACTTGAAGTTGAACTTGTCAACCATCTGATTGAAGATATCTACATATCCCTGTAATTCCAGTTCTCCGGAAGTTACATCAGTGTTGCCTGGCTTGAAGCCAAGTACCTTCTCTGCATCTTCTTCGTTACCGATACATACATCTACATACTGCATTAAGTTTGTCATAACCTTCTGAGCTTTCTCAGAAGACCATAATTTCTTACGGAAGTTTAAGTCAACAGATACAGTCACGCCGTGTGCTTTAGCTGCCTTTAAAGCTGCCTCAGTCAGTTCTGCCGCACTATCGCTGACAGCAGGAGTGATTCCTGTAAAGTGGAACCAGTCTGCGCCCTCAAAGATCTCATCAAAGTTAAAGTCTGCTGCTGTTGCTGTAGAGATAGAGGAATGTGCTCTGTCATATACAACGGTAGACGCTCTCATGGCGGAACCGGTCTCTAAGAAATAGATACCAAGTCTTTCACCAGTTTTTGCAATGTGCTTTGTTCCAACATTGTATTTTCTTAATGCTGCAACTGCGCAATCACCGATTGGGTTCTTCGGAACTGCTGAAACGAATTCTGCTTCATGTCCGTAATTTGCAAGAGAAACAGCAACGTTTGCTTCGCCGCCGCCGTAATTTACATCAAACTCATCCGCCTGAATAAACTTTTCATTGTTCGGGGTAGATAATCTTAACATGATCTCGCCCATGGTTACGATCTTTGCCATTTTGTATTCTCCTTAATTCTTAAGTTGTTTTCTATTATTTGCGAGCTGCTGCCACTGCTTCAACAAATTCTTTTGCTTTTGCTGTAACTGCTGCAAAATCGCCTGTATTAGCACCCTTTGTCAGGCTGCTGCCTGTACCAACGGCATATGCACCTGCCTTGATCCACTTATCAACGTTATCAACGTCAACACCGCCGGATGGCATGAAGTCACCCTGTGGAAGGGGTCCTTTAAAGGAGCTGATCGCTGCCGGTCCCATGATATTGCCTGGGAAGATCTTGATGATGTCACAGCCACACTCCAGAGCAGTAATTGCTTCGGTAGGAGTCATAACGCCTGGGAGCATCGGTACTCTGTAACGGTTGCAAAGCTTGATTGTCTCTACGTTTAAGCCTGGGCTTACCACATAGTTAGCACCTGCAAGGATTGCTGCTCTTGCAGTTTCAGGATCAAGAACTGTACCTGCACCGATTACAACATCTTCATTGGCGCTATATTTTTCAGACATTTTAGCGATGAATTCAATTGGGTTTCCTTCATCCATAGTCATAGTAATTTCGATAAAATTAATTCCGCCTGCAATAATTGCATCAACGACCTTCTCGCCCTGTTCCAGGCTTTTTGCACGAACAACAGCAACCAGACAGTCTTTTTTCATCTTTGATAAAACTTGTTCTTTTTTCATGATTGTTCTTCTCTCCTTTTTTAAATTCGCATATACGAATCAACTTCATATTTACGATTCTTATACTTGAAATATTAATCGCTTCCAGGCATTTTGTCAATAAGTAATCCTCATATTTTTCCAAGAAAGCCTAATAACCTGGAAACCTCCATTCCCTTACTGGAAACCAGCTTTCCAAGAGCCTCATAATCCTCTGCCGGCTTATATAGGCTGGATATGCTGATTGCTCCCAGTACGTTGCCATCCCGGTCAAAAACCGGTGCTCCCACGCACTGCATATGCTCTTCCATCTCTCTTGCATCAAAAGCGTATCCTCTTTCTCTGACCTTTTCCAGTTCAGCAAGAAGGCCTTCTCTGTTTTCAATGGTTCGTTCTGTATGCCGGGTAAATCGGATGCGGCTGATGATCTGATCTCTGTTCTCATCATCACTGTAAGCCAGAATCACCTTCCCTAAGGAAGTACAGTACATGGGATTTTTAGATCCGACCGTGGCTGTTGTAATAATAGGATTCTCCGGTTCGAACTTACATATGTATACAACATGATGATCCGATGGAACTCCGAAAAAAACGGTTTTACCCACTTCCTTTGAAAATGCCTTCAGTACCGGCTCAATGATTCCGATAAAATTTAAATTATTGGTATAATTCACACCGATCCGGTATGCCATTAAGCCAATGGTATAGTTTTGCTTCTGCCCCCGGGTGACATTAACCATGCCCATCTCTCCCAGTGTGGTGACGATATCGTAGGCGCTGGTTTTGGGGAGGTCCAGTTTCTGGCAGATATCATCTAACGTCGCGCCTTCCGGTGTTTTCGAAATAAGCTTCAGGATTTCTACTGTACGCTGTGTGGTTCTGTTAAGTTTCATGGTATAGCCTCCATTTCCAGAATCTAGTATACTCCCGTGGTCTATAAAAAAGCAAGATTATTTTCGCATATACGAAGTATTTGTAAGTGTTTACAGGATTATACTGATTTTCTGTATTATTTTGCAAAAAAAATAATTGAGGGATTGTAATATATACCATAATTATGTATAATAACCTAGGAATGTAAATACTTACAATTACGGAGGGAATGCTTTTGAATATTTACGATGTTTCCGAACATGCTCATGTTTCAATCGCCACCGTCTCCCGCGTGATTAACGGGAATCCCAATGTCAGTGAAAAGACCAGAAAACGGGTTCTCGCTGTCATGGACGAGCTTGGCTATACACCGAATGTGTTCGCCAGAAGCCTGGGGCTTAACACCATGAAGACCATTGGAATCATGTGTGCGGATTCCTCTGACCCATGGCTGGCAGAGGCTGTCTATTATCTGGAAAAGCAGCTGAGAAGCAGCGGATATGACTCCATCTTATGCTGCAGCGGCTATCTTCCCGAAACCAAAAAGAAGTATCTGGAACTGCTGCGTTCCAAGCGTGTGGATGCCATAATTCTTGCCGGTTCCCATTATGTGGAGGCGAAAGACAGGGACAATGCATATCTCATGGAAGCCGCGAAAGACATTCCCATAATGCTGGTCAACGGCTGTCTGGAAGGCGGACAGATCTACAGTACGGTCTGTGACGATCATGCCGCTGTTTATTCTGCTGCAACAAAGCTTTATGAGTCAGGCCGGTCAGCGCTTTTATATCTTTATTCCGGCACCTCTTACAGCAATCTGCGCAAGCTTTCAGGCTATCGCCAGGCTACAATCTCCGCTAATTTACCGGTGCGGGATGAGCTTATGGTCCTCTGCTCCAAAGATCCTGATCTTGCCATGGCACAGCTTAAGGAACTGTCCGATTCCGGAATAAAATTTGACTGCGTTCTTGCCGCTGAGGATATTTTGGCAGTTGGTGCGGTAAAATATGCAAATCAGACCGGAATTTCCATTCCTGAGGGATTAAGCATCATCGGATATAATAATTCCATATTGTCCCGGTGCACAACGCCCGAAATTACTTCCGTGGACAACAAGGTTGAGGCTCTCTGCACCACTACCGTCAATACTTTGATGAGGGTGTTAGAAGGAGGCAATGTGCCTGCTAAAACTACCATTACTCCAGAGCTGATTAAGCGAGGTACTACTAATTTCTAATCATATATATTTAAGGAGGACTCTCTAACATGAAACAGTTTATGGACAAGGACTTTTTACTGTCTACCCAGTCTGCAAAAGATCTTTATCACAATTATGCGGCAAAGATGCCTATTGTTGACTATCACTGCCACATCAATCCACAGGAAATTTATGAAGACCGCAAATTCGATACCATCACTCAGGTATGGCTGGGCGGCGATCATTATAAATGGCGTCAGATGCGCTCTAATGGTGTAGAAGAAAAATACATCACGGGAAATGCCACTGACAGGGAAAAATTCCAGAAATGGGCAGAAACCATGCCAAAACTGATCGGGAACCCGCTTTATCACTGGAGCCATTTAGAGCTTCAGAGATATTTTGGCTATACCGGCTATTTAAATGGAGATACAGCGGAAGAAGTCTGGAACTTATGCAATGAAAAGCTTCATCAGGACTCCATGAGTGTCCGCAATTTAATCAGACAGTCCAATGTAACATTAATCTGTACCACAGATGATCCTGCCGATACATTGGAATGGCACCAGAAAATCGCTGCAGATTCCACGTTTGAGGTAAAGGTTCTTCCAGCATGGAGACCGGACAAGGCTATGAATGTGGAAAAGCCTGATTTTGCTGCTTATATTGCAAAACTGTCTGCCGCAAGCAGCATGGAAATCAAGGATTTTGCTTCTTTAAAGGCCGCGCTGAAGAACCGTATGGAATTCTTCTCCAGCCAGGGCTGCTGCGTTTCTGACCATGCTCTTGAGTACGTTATGTATGTACCTGCTGACGATGCAGAGCTTGATGCAATCTTTGCAAAGAGCATCTCCGGAAAAGCTGTTACAAAGGAAGAAGAACTGAAATACAAAACTGCATTTATGATATTTGCGGCAAAAGAATACAACCGCATGGGATGGATCATGCAGCTTCATTACGGCTGCAAGAGAGACAACAATGCCCTTATGTTTGAGAAGTTAGGACCTGATACCGGATTTGACTGTATCAACAACTACGCTCCATCTGCACAGATGGCTGATTATCTCAATGCTTTAAGCGCTACAGATGAGGTGCCAAAGACAATCATCTATTCCTTAAACCCCAATGATAACGCTTCCATTGGTACAATCCTTGGCTGCTTCCAGAGCCAGTTCCCAGGTAAGATCCAGCAGGGTTCTGCATGGTGGTTTAATGATAACAAAACCGGCATGACAGAGCAGATGACCTCTCTTGCTAATTTAGGCTGCCTTGGAAACTTCATCGGTATGCTCACCGATTCCAGAAGCTTTTTATCTTATACCAGACATGAATATTTCCGCAGAATTCTTTGTGAGCTGGTAGGCGGCTGGGTAGATAACGGAGAATATCCGGATGATCAGAAAGCATTAAAAGAAATTATCGAAGGCATTTCCTATAACAATGCTATAAAATATTTCGGGTTCTAAATTTACTTCAGAAAGACAGTGTGCCGCAAAAAACTGCTGATTTACAGCGACTTTTGCGGCACCTTTTCTTTTATCTGTACTATTACTGCTTTTCATAATTAAAGGGAATTAAATATACATTTTCCTTCCCGCTGTCTGAATTCGGCTGCTTTACAATCAGAAGATTATCACCGTAGGAAAGCATGTCTCGGATACTGGATGCTTCATTTTCCAGATCAAAATTCTGCATCTCAATTTTTCCTGTTCCTGTATCCAGCTTATAAATTTCGTTGGTATTTCTTTTATATAGAAATTGATATGGACTGGAATGAGAATAATCACGGATACACTCAACGTCATTTTCATATAAAAGAACCTGGTTATCACCTTCACCAAACTCACATACGATCGTATTATTGGAATAGTCCGTGATTGAAAAGTAATTGTGAAACACTAAGAAGGAACCTATCCCACTGGTTATTTCATACTTCTTCAGGATATCTGTTATGTCTGTTTCACCGATAAAAGAAAAATCCGTATCATATTTTGCTATAAAGCAATTCATATCTGAACCGGAATTACTTTTTTCTATGGTATATAAATATTTCTCATCACTTGTAATATATAAAATCTGCCGTGATGTATTATCTTTTGGGGAATCCTCCATCTCAGCTTTTGTATGCAGCCTGACCTGTACCATGTTTTTGCTGCTGTCCAGTGTCTCCATAAAAGATTTTACTCCCCCATTTTCTGAGTAATCCCCTTGCAGAGATACCAGTTTATTATCCAGGTTTGTTAATGGAATCAGCTTCTGGGAATACATGTTTTTTGATTCCGCAACCATTTTATCTGTTGAAAAATCTACGGCATACAAGTCATTTACTAATTCATCCCCATTATATAAACTCACATAAAAATAGAGAGTGTTATTTATTAATGCATTGCTTATTCCTTTTAAAGCAAAATTATCTACGGTTAAAATTTTTTTGTTACTTCCATCCTGAAAATTATATATATAAAAGTCCGCAGCCGGTCCACTCATCTCCATATACAATAATTTGGTTTCATAAATATCAATATAAGTCCTTAAAGCAGAGTTATCAAAGGTTGCATTGTATGCCTGGACATTACTTGATGAGTATTCACCGGTGCTAACCTGATCAGAACGGATATGACAACCTGACAGGAATAGGATGCATAGCATGATTAACGGCACGATAAAACCTTTGATTTTCCTGTTCATATATTCAAGAGCTCCCTCTCTACGACTGGAAAAGACGGAAGGGAAATATCCCCTCAGCCTCTTCCAAAATCCTGATATTATATAAATTTAATACATTAATCCAATATTTACTTTATTATATGCCTTATAAAGAGTAGCAGCAGACTTGGTATATGTCCATGATTCTCCGCCTAACCCTGAACCGGAATACCCAATCCATGGATCGCCCAGAGCGAATGCGGATTTATCACTTTTTGCTCCGTACACGGACATGAAATGCCCATTTGTTGAATAAAGCCAGCCGTCACTGGTTGAAAAGGTCAATCCGATGATCGGAGCTGCTTTTGATGTGGATACTCCACTGTACAGTAATCTGCTCATCTCAGATGAGGACTGGTTATACTTTCCAACATATTTGTTCCTGGTCTGCTGACCATTCATATATGTTACCATATCAGCAATATAAGAACCGTTGGTGGTTGTCCTGCAGCCTCTTGCAATATCAGACTGGTTGCGGGAAACGCCGAGATAATTTAATGCTGCCTGAACACACGCCGGACCACAATTATAATTCGTTATCTGGCTGTATACAGTATAACCGTTTAAATACTTCCATGATGTTGATGCCTGGCGTGAAAGACTTTCGCTCAGCAGATCATCCTTTTTAAAACCTGATTTATCCTGAGGTCTTGCTGAACGTGCACCTTTTGGAGCTTTGACAATGTCTCCGCCTGCAGGACTGCTTTCTCCGTTTACAGATACCGTTTTCGCTTCTATATATTCCTTTGCAGAGTCCCCCTGGGCTGCAAAGGAAATACTGTTGGCAGATACAGCCATCGTTAAAGTCAAAAACATTAAAAGTAACTTTTTCATATTGATTACCCTCCATTTTCTTTTGTTCATACTTCCGTTTACTTATTGCCGGATATCCGGTTAATCTTCGTGAAATACGTTTAACATTAAAAGCTGATATATAAACGTTTGGGACTCACCTCCTAAACTTACACCTTCTAAGAAACCGGTTCCAACTGCGGTTGCAAAGTGAATTAATCACAATGCCAGTATACAACAATATTCTACAAAAAACGGGTTGATGTTGAAAATAGCAGTTTATATGTAGTAAAATGCAGGTACTTCTATTAGAGATCACCTCCCAGGTCACCTCCTATCGATGTATTTTACTGCAACAAAAAGAATGTTGAAAGTGTGCTATTCAAGCACACCCCAACATTCAATATAGAACCTTTCTTCACAGCCCAATGTAATACAGTGCTCCCGGTAGCAGAAGATGTAATGCCACGAAAAGAATTGCCAGTAAAGCTGCTCTCCTATGCCATACCAGGTAAACAGCTTTTTTCTTAACAGAAAAGAGTATCCCAAGAATTACTGCTGCAATACTGGTGGCCCAGGCAAGAGTTCCCGTATGAGGCCTTATTGTTCCAAGCGCCAGATATCCATGAATCAGTGAAAGCGCCGCCAGTCCAAATCCCGCAGGTTTATGTAATTTTCTGATCCTCATTCTCCATTTGGTTATTACCCTGTTTTTCCCCTGAAAGAACAACCGGTTAATCTGTCTTAATAAATACGGAAGCATAACGATTATAAACAAATAAAGGCTTAAAATTCCTAATATTCCATACATATAATCACCATATTATTCTACTATTTTCCCTGTTACTTTCATTTTTTTTAAAACGGACGTTCCATGAGGAGAGACCTTCTTGATTTCTTCAGTCAGATCCTTTCCTGCCGTATATCCATTGTGTTCTCCTTCCTTCCACTTCTTACTGTCAGTAACATCGTATATAACACCGTCAACTGCGATATATGCAGGATTTCCGTCTTTTCCATTATATTTTTCAAGCTCGTCCAGTGTAAGCTCCAGACTCTCAGATGATTCAGCTGAATCCGCCTGACTGTTCTGTTTTGAGCAGCCGGCAAGCAAGAAAACAAGCAATATCACAAGGGAAAAAATTATCATACGTTTTTTCATAAAGTATCTCCTTTGCATAATTTTTATTGCTCTTATATTATATCAGTATTCTTTCGTTTTTTCAACAATTAAACTAAATCATTATATAATTAAATTTATTTTTTCTGTCAAATCAATTTAAAAACAGGTATAAAAAAAGTGCTGTAATAAAAGATTATAATAAAATAATCAATACTACAGCACTCTTACTCTAATACTATATAATTACCTTAACCGGACACTTAGCAGCACATTTACCGCAGTTCGTGCATTTCTCATAGTCAATAACTGCAACGTTATTGTCCATATGAATTGCATCAAATTCGCACTGCTTGATGCACATGGTACAGCCAATACAGCCCACATCACATTTAGCCTTAACATCTTTTCCTTTATCATGGGAGTTACACTGAACCAAGTACTCCGCTTTATAAGGAACCAGATCAATTAAGTTGTTGGGACAGGAAGCCACGCATTTGCCGCAGGCAACGCACTTTTCCTTATCAACCACAGCAATGCCGTCCACAACATGGATCGCATCAAACTCACATGCTTTCACACATGATCCGTATCCCATACAGCCATAAACACATGCCTTCTCACCAGCCCCTGGTACGACTGAGATCTTCCGGCAGTCATCAATTCCGTAATAATTATACTGAACTTTAGTCTTATCACAGGTACCTTTACATTTAACAAATGCAACCTTCTTCTCAGCTGCGCCTGCAGATACACCCATGATCTGACTGATCTTCTCTGTTACGGAAGCGCCACCTACAGGGCAGGCACCAACATCAGCCTGGCCTGCAGCAATAGCTTTTGCAAGAGCATCACAGCCGGCATAGCCACAGCCGCCGCAGTTGTTTCCCGGCAGCTCATTTCTGACCAGGATTTCTTTTTCATCAACTTCAACTTTAAATTTCTCGCTGGCAATGCCGAGGAATACGCCAATCAGAATACCGATAATGCCTACAACGGCTGCCGCAAAAATAATTCCTGTTATCATATTCTTTCGTCTCCTCCCTTAAATTAATCCGGAAAATCCGAAAAATGCAATCGCCATCAGGCCAGAGGTAATCAGAACAATCGGTGATCCCTTAAAGGAATGAGGAACGTCATTATATTCGATTCTTTCACGGACACCAGCCAGCATGATAATGGCAATGGTGAAACCAACGGAAGTACCCACACCGTTTACAACACTCTCCAGAATATTATAACTCTTCTGAACATTGGTCAGTGCCACACCTAAAACAGCACAGTTGGTTGTAATCAGGGGCAGATACACACCCAGTGCCTCATAGAGTGCAGGCATGGATTTCTTTAAAAACATTTCTACAAACTGTACCAGTGCTGCAATGACCAGAATAAATACGATAGTCTGTAAAAATTCCAGATGAAGTCCCACTAATACACTCTTATATATTAAACTGGTAACAAATGATGCAATGGTAATAACAAAGATAACAGCCGCGCCCATGCCGGCAGAAGTTTTCACATTTTTGGAAACTCCAAGGAATGGACAAAGGCCGAGAAACTGACTGAGCACTACGTTATTCACCAGTGCGGAGCCAATAGCAATTAATAATAATTCTTTCATCGATCCACTCTCCTATTCGTCTTTCTTGGAAGTTGCAGCTTTTAATTCTGCTTCTTTTCTGGCTACTTCTGCTTTTTTTGCTGCAAGTGCTTCTTCTTCAGCCTGTCTTTTTCTGGTTTCCAAAACCTCATGGTTTGACATGCAGGAGGAACCGGAACAGGACATACAGTTGCCTCCGCAGGCTAACTTGGATGGCGGAACTGAACCATTGGTTGCAGACGGAGCTTTGAATTTGTTCTGCAGGGCAGTTAAAATCGAAAGTACAAAGAATGCGCCTGGAGCCAGAACAAAAATGGCGATATGATAGTTCTCAGGAATAAATTTAAATCCGAATACTGCACCGGAACCCAGAATCTCACGAACAAGTCCGATACAGGTTAAGGCGATGGTAAACCCAAGTCCCATACCAATTCCGTCAAAGGTGGAAGCCACCACGCCGTTCTTGGAGGCATAAGATTCCGCACGTCCTAAGATAATACAGTTAACAACGATCAACGGAATATAGATTCCAAGAGCGGAATACAGACTGGGTACATAGGCCTGTAAAAGCAGCTGCACGATCGTAACAAGAGTCGCTACAATAACGATGTAAGCCGGAATTCTGACACGGTCCGGAATAATCTTACGCATAGCAGAAATAATCATATTGGAAAATAACAGTACCACAGTCGTGGAAAGTCCCATACCCGCTCCGTTAACCGCAGATGTGGTAACAGCCAGAGTCGGACACATACCGAGCATCAGCACGAAGGTCGGGTTCTCTTTTACGATACCGTTAAATAAACGTTCTGTACATTTGTTGTTCATCTTCCCACCTCCTACTGATTCATATAGTGATGCACATAATACAATGC
>JAEWPQ010000074.1 GCA_023460575.1 Bacillota bacterium | reverse complement strand
TTAAGACCTTTTTCTGTCATGACATACTTTCCATCCATGGAAAGCTGGCTCTTTTTGGTTCCGTCTTCCTTTATGCAGTCCCAGGTAACAGCTGTAATGGCATTATCCTTAACTGTCATGCTCACCTGATCTTTGAATCCGTTCTTATCAAATTCCGGTGATTCATAATTGTAAGTTCCATCTTTAAGTACTGCCGTCTGGCTGCCGCTTTCTCCAGATGCCTGGTTGAGACAATCTTTCACTCCGTTTACAAATCCCATTAAATTAATGCTGACGGAGGATACTGCATCTGTATACCCCTCTTCATTCACAAGACCTTCCAGTGACTGGTTCTCCAGTACATATTTCACAACTGCTTCTGCCTGTTCATGCCACTTAAGACCTTTTTCTGTCATAACATACTTTCCCTCCATGGAAAGCTGGCTCTTTTTGGTTCCGTCTTCCTTTATGCAATCCCAGGTAACGGCTGTAATCGCGTTATCCTTAACTGTCATACTCACCTGGTCTTTGAATCCGTTCTCATCAAATTCCGGCGATTCATAGTTGTAAGTACCATCCTTTAAAGAAGATGGCGTCTCAGCTGCCTCTTTAGCTGTCTCCGGTACAGTTTCCGGTTCCTCTCCCATTGCCTTGGCAAGCGCCTGATCCACTGCCTCTTTAATAGCATTGCTGCTGAGGGTCGCTCCTGAAACGGCATCCACCTCTGTTGACTGCTTTGCAAGTATGGAATCCGTTAATCCTGGCAATACCATACTGAGAAGAGTTTCCTTTTCTCCATTTACAGTAATGGAATCAATCGTTTTTCCTGATACTGTTACATCTGCGGTGACAATCCCGCCGTAGCCTCTCGCAGTACCTGTATAGGTACCCGGAACATAGATTTCCGGTCTAAAACTGTTGTCAATCGCCTTATAAAGTGGATCTGTTCCAAAAACAGTAGCGCCAGCCAGTAAAATCATAGCTCCTAATCCAATATATCCGTTTCTTTTAGCATTTGCGTTACTTTTATTCATATATCCTCCTGCTTTTATAAAGTTTGACTTTATTTTAACATACCCAACAGGACTAGGGCAATGATTTTATAAAATTTTAATTATCTTTGGAAGGAATCATGATTATGTGTTATAATGAAGCAGAATTTATTTTTCACATTCTGTTTATTGATAATAGAAAATAAGTAAGAGGTCCTATAGAAATGGAAATAAAAAAACACAAAAAAGAATTCTTATTAATTGTTGCAATTATAGCAATATCCTTCATTCTTCTTATTGCGAACCAGATCATTTTTTCAAAGCCTGCCAGATATCTGGAAATCACCGTAGATGGCAAAATTGTTGAAACTCTGGATCTAAACCATGATACAGAAGTTTTAGTGAACGGGTACCAGGGAGGGACTAACCGGATTGTAATCCAGAATGGTAAAGTACACGTTTCCGACGCAACCTGCCCGGACAAAATCTGTATACACCAGGGCACGATTGAGCACACAGGGGAAAGCATCGTCTGCCTGCCCAATCGTATGATCGCCCAGATTATGGGTAATTAAACATCTAATCAACTCTTTTGTCTCCAAAAAAGAATACTGCTACAGTCCCGGGACCTGTATGAGAGCCGATTACGCAGCCAATGCTGTTTATGATTATGTTACCTGCCAGCATTGGGAAACGTGCCTCAATAAGGGCTGCCACCTCTTTTGCATCAGCATCACAGGCAGAGTGTGCTATGGCGCATTTTCCGTTGTAACGTAAGCCATTTTGGGCATGGAGTTCCATCATCTTTACCATTTCCTGAATAGCTCTTTTTTTTGTGCGTATTTTCTGTCTTGGAATCAGATGTCCTGTATCATCAATGTTCATGAGAGGGCAGATATTCAAAACAGTTCCCAGCATGGCTGAAGTCGCAGATATTCTTCCTCCCCGTTTGAAGCTGGTCAGATCCGTTGAGAAAAACCAATGGTGTACAGAAAGCCGGTTATTCATAACCCACTCTGCCGCAGCTTCCAGTGTCGCCCCTTTATCCCGCAGATCTGCAGCCGCATCGGTTAAAAGTCCATAGCCGGATGATGCGCCAAGAGTATCCAGTATAATAATGGTTCTTTCCGGATATTTCTGCTTCATCTCTGCTGCGGCCACACAGGCGGAATTATAAGTGCCGGAAATTCCGGAAGACAGGGTCAGATGCAGAATATCCTTTCCTTCTTTTAAAATAGGTTCAAAGAAATCACAGTATTCCTCAACATTTACCTGAGAGGTATAGGGAGCTGCACCTTTGGCAATCCGATCATAAAATTCTTCAAATGGAATACTCTCCCCCAGATCATCGGGATAAGTAACCCCATCCATGGTATAATGAAAACATACATAAGGAATTTTGCGGCTTTCAAAAAATTCTTTTTTCATATCTGCCGTAGAACAACACGTTAAAACAAATTTTCCCATACCCGTACACCTCCTGCCTTAACCGGCATTTCTATAGTTTTTTTCCCTGAACCGGAATTTTAACCATAAATTCCGTTCCAACATCAATGGTTGATTCCACCGTTATGGTACCATGATAAAAATTCACGATATGCTTAACAATGGACAGTCCCAGACCGGTTCCGCCCTGCTTTTTGCTTCTCCCTTTATCAACCCGGTAGAACCGTTCAAATATACGTCCAAGAGATTCTTTTGGAATTCCCATCCCGTTATCTTTTACCCGGATCATCACGTTGCGGTCTTCTTCCCTCACAGTAATCCATACCTCTCCGCCCGTTTTATTGTATTTTACCGCATTGCTGACCAGATTGCCAATCAATTCCTTCATCTGCTGGCCATTGGCATAGATGCAGACCGGTCTGCAGTCCATATGGATCAGAACTTCGTGGGATGCAGCAAGCGGTTCCAGTGATTCGATTATATCCTCCACCAGTATGGAAAGGCGCACTTCGCTTTTTAAAACTTCTGCTTCCTTTGTTTCAAGACGGGATATCATAAGAATATCATTAATCAGATTATTCATATTTCCCGCTTCTTTCTTAATCCGTTTGATAAAATCAACCTTCTGCTCCTCATCCTGTATAATACCGCTTTCCAGAAGTTCTGCATAACCCTGTACGGAAGTAATAGGAGTCTTTAACTCATGGGAAGCATTGCTGAAAAATTCCTGGCGGATCTGTTTTTCCCGTTCAATCTGGTTTAGATACTCCTTTACATTCTTTGACATTCTGGTAGTGGTTTCTGCGATAATATTAATTTCCGGATATTGATACGTTTCAAAGGAGAGATCCGTATAATCCCCGTTTACTTTCAGCATTTCCTGGGAAATTTCCTTAAGCGGCCGTGTAATCGACTCAGCAAAACTGTCCGCAGAAAATGCAGAATACATGATTGCGGCGAGAAAGCTCAGCCATACAGCCGGAAGAAGAAGCATTAAGTTTTCTTTCATCCCAGTATAGGGAACTGCCATTCGTAGAATGTAATCCCCTTTGGTTGACCGGATTGCCACATAGAGCATATTTTCCTTTAAGGTATTTGAATAGCGTCTGGAGGTGCCTTCCCCTTCCGTAAGCGCCTCCTTCACCTCTTCCCTGTCTCCATGATTATCCAAAGAAGCGACCGGTACTTCTCCAGTATCGGCCGCTACAGTTCCATCTAAGTAAATGACGGTGAAACGGCTATGGTTTTCGCTTAACGTAGGCTTTAGTTCTGCGATTTCCTTTTCTAAATCACCAGAATAATCAAGAACCTCATCCATAGCCTTTAATGTATATTTCATATCTTTTTTGGAATTTTTAAGCAGCGCACTGCTGGAGGCAATATAAAATATGGAACTGCTCAGTACCAGCACCACAAGTATAATCTGAATAAATTTTACAAAAATCGCCTGTTTCATAATACCTCCATCAGCCATTTTATGTAACATGCCTTTTTCACTATTCTTCCGTCTTAATAAAACGGTATCCTACTCCCCGGACTGTCTTGATGCAGGAACCGCCATTGTCTCCCAGCTTCTGCCTCAGTGTCCTGATATGCATATCGAGAGTTCTTGTTTCACCGTCATAATCATAACCCCAGATATGATTTAAAAGTTCATCTCTGGTAACAACCTTATTATGATTCTCCATTAAATACTGCAGTAAATCAAACTCTTTTAATGTAAGCTCGACTTTCACTCCGTCACAAGTAACCTCTCTGGTCTTTTTGTTTAAGTTCAGACAGTACTGCTCCAGTTCATCCTCAGAACCCTGGTTTTTTGTACTTCTGCGCAGAAGGCTGCGAATGCGTGCTGCAAGCTCCATGACACCAAAGGGCTTTGTCATATAATCATCTGCACCGCCATCCAGACCGGCCACTTTATCAAATTCCCGGTCCTTTGCAGTCAGGACAAGAATGGGAATGTCTTTTAATAAATCATTTTTCCGGATTTTCCGTATTGCCGACATTCCGTCCATGCCGGGAAGCATGAGATCAAAGACTGCCAGGGCCGGTTTGTCTGTTTCCATATGTTTTAGAGCTTCCTCAGCCATCTCATAGGAAGATACCTCATAGCCAAAGCCCTCAAGGGCAATTTTAATTAAATCCCTGATATTATCATCATCTTCCACTACATAGATTCGTTCCATACATTCTCCTTTCTGTCTCAAAAAAGTTAAATCCGTTTCTTATATTTCCTCTTTTACATAACCTGCAATATTATGTGCATGATCAGAAATCCTCTCTAAATTGCTTAATGCATCCAGGAATACAACTCCATTTTCCGGTTTACAGGATTGAGTGGATAGTCGTTCAATATGGCGTTCTCTCAATTCTTCTTCCAGACTGTCTACATTCTCCTCACACTGAACCACGGAACGAACCTCTGACATGTCGGAGGTTTCTCTGGCTTTAATTGCATGTTCCAGAGAAGCTCGGACAGCCTTTAACATCTCCTTCATCTCGCTCTCTGCTTCCTGGGAAAAAATAATATTACGGTTTGCTTTCTCCGTCGCCAGTTCTGATAAGTTCTCGCAATGATCACTGATCCGTTCAAAATCACTGATGGTGTAAAAGAGATTTTTAACCAGGATATGCTGTTCTTCATTTAATGACTGATTGTTGATTTTAATTAAATAATCGGTCAGTAATTTTTCATAATTATCGATTTTTTGTTCCAGTATTTCCACCTGTTTTATCTCTGATAAATTACTGGTGAGTAATGCATCTGCTGCCACATCAAAATTCTCAAGAGCAGCGTATCCCATATTAACTACTTCATGATTTACATTCTCTATGGCAAAAGAAGGTGTTTCCAGAATTCGTTCGTCTAAGTGGCGCTTCATTTCACTTTCGGAATCAGATACTTCTTCTTTCTCATTTCCTCTGACAAAGAAACCGGAAGCTTTCACCAGAAGCCCGGCAAAAGGAAACAGCAAAATTGTATTGGTTACATTAAAAATAGTATGAAAAATAGATATTTCCACACTGCTGATTCTGGAAGAAGCCAGCACAGGGTTCATTTGAAATAAAATGAACATAATAACACCAAATATGAAAGCACCTGCTACATTAAACATCAAGTGAATGGCCGCCGCACGCTTTGCTGTTCTATTTGCACCCAGACTGGAAAGAAGTGCCGTTACACAAGTGCCGATATTCTGACCGAGTGTAATAAAAATAGCAGACTGCCAGTTTACTATACCGTTTAAAGCAAGAGTCTGCAAAATGCCGACAGACGCAGAAGAGCTTTGTATAATTCCTGTTACCACAAGTCCCGCAAGAATTCCAAGAATCGGATTTCTGCCCAGTACCGAAAATGCCTGTCCAAAAACAGGAGCATTCCTATAAGGAGTAATGGACGCAGACATAAAGCCCAGTCCGATAAATAAGACACCAAAGCCTACCAGGATCTCACCGATCTGCTTTTTCTTTTCATTCTTTGAAAACAGGCTGAAAAGAGCGCCGACACCCACCAGTGCAGGAGCGAAGAATTCCGGCTTTAACATCTCTCCCCACTCACTCATGGAAACGATCCAGCTGGTAACGGTTGTTCCGATATTGGCACCCATAATAATTCCCACTGCCTGCTGAAGGTTCATAATTCCCGCATTGACAAAACCAACCACCATAACCGTAGTGGCCGAACTGCTCTGTATAATAGCTGTAATTCCTGTTCCTAACAAAACTCCCATCAGACGATTGCTTGTTAATGCACCAAGCAGCTGCTGCATCTTATGTCCGGCAGATTTTTGCAGTCCATCAGCCATAGCGTCCATTCCGTAAAGGAACATCCCCAGCCCTCCGATAAACTTAAATAGCATTTGTATATCTGTTATTGACATATTGTCCTCCCGTATTTCATGATATATCATGTTATGTAAGTATCATATCAAATCTATGTAAAGTATTATACATATGAATGTAAAATTTATGTAAATTTTTATCTTATTGTAAAATTTCTTTGTATACACGGAGAACATTGCCGTAAAAAACAGCTTCAATTTCAGACTCATGAAAGCCTTCTTTTTTCATAAATGCTTCTAAAAGCGGCAGATCTTCCGGAGATTTCATCTCCAGTTCTCCTCCGATTCCGTCAAAATCCGATCCGAGACCGATGCATCCGATTCCTCCGATCTTCTTTAAATGCTTTATGTGTGAGACCATATCCCCGATCCGGCTTAATGACTTCTCCCCTTTCTTCCAGTCATGAAGGAAATCGCCGCAAAAATTAATTCCGGTGACGCCTCCCCGCTCTGCAAGCATTTTGATCATCTCATCTGTTAAATTTCTGGGGTTGGAAGCTATGGTTCTTGCATTGGAATGGCTTGCCACAAACGGCTTCTTCGTGTGACGGAATACATCGTAAATTCCTGTATCAGATAAATGGGACACATCAATGATCATGCCCAGCCTTTCCATCTCCTCCACAAAAGCAATCCCTGTTTCTGTCAGACCGTGCTCTGTTTCCGGTTCAAAAAAAGCCTCTTCCTTCTCAATCCGGATCCGGTTTGGATAAGCCAGTTCATTAATATGATTCCATGTAAGAGTCATCATACGGACTCCCAGGCGGTAAAAATTACGCAGAAAAGCAATTTCCCCCTGACAGACACCGCCCTCTTCAATGGTTAACATGGCAGACATTCTTCCTTCTTTCCGGTTCTTTTCAATGTCTTTAAATGACCTTACAATTCCGATTAAATCCCCATATTCCTCCAGCTCCGTGTAAAATAAATCCAGCAGCTTCATGCAGTATTCGTACGGTCTTTCATGCTTTGTCAGTTCCGTAAACAGGGCAAAATTCTGCAGACAGTAATTTCCTTTTTTCATTCTCTCCAAATCAATATGACAGTCATTTTTTAAAATAGAGCAGTCTTTTCCTGCCTGTCTTCTGTAATAAAGCTCCGCTATGGTATCACAATGCATATCTGCAACGTTCATTTTCTTATCCTTTCCAGTAACATAGATTCTCTGACGCCCGAAAGGAGCAGCCCTTACAGAGCTACTCCTTTGGTACCTATGCAAATAGTATCACTCCTATGACAGATTTGCAAGAAATTATTCTTTTGTTATTCGCTGCGAAGCGCATCAATGGGACTTAAGTTAGCAGCACGGCTGGCAGGCATGTATCCGAACAAAAGCCCGATTCCCACCGATACGCTGAAAGAGACAATAACTGCGCCGGGTGTAGGTGTTGCAGCTATTCCCATGGCAGCCCCGACTATTGTCGTAGCCACGAAACCAACCAGAATTCCCACCACTCCGCCAAGAGAACTGGTGACAGCCGCTTCAATTACAAATTGCTGCATAATATGAATCTTCTTTGCCCCCAGAGCTTTTCTTATTCCAATCTCCCTCGTCCGTTCTGTCACTGACACCAGCATAATATTCATGACTCCCACACCTGCCACCAGAAGTGAAATTCCGGCAATCCCGCCCAGGACCATGGACATCATTGCAATCATGGAATCTAAGGATTCCAGCATTTCACTCATGGCTGTGACACGGAAAAGACTGTCATCCTTGTAAACACCCATCAGAAATGTTTCCAGAGATTCCTTGGCCTTCGCCGTGTAGTCCGTATCTGCTGTAGCAAACACATAGCTGCTGATGCGGGCTGTATTGTTCATTTTAGCCGCACTGCTGTAAGGAAGATACAAAATATCATCCGTCCCTCCCTCTTCCAGCTCATCCTCATCCTGTCTGGAAATCACACCCACAATCCGGTAGGCACTGCCATTTATTTTAATTGTTTTGTCTAAGGCATTATCCACACTTCCATATAATTTCCAGGCAACATAATAGCCCGCAACGCATACCTTCTGCCTGGAAGCGATATCGGAATAGGTAATAAAACGTCCTGCATCCAGAGTCTGATCCTTCATGTCTAAATATTCTTCACTGACTCCGGTTACTGTCGTATCCTCCAGAGACTCTGTTCCGTATTTTAAGGCGGCACTTACGGATACGCTTGGCGTCATATGGGAGAATAAATCCCGGTTGTCATTATAAAACTGGTACATCTCATCTGCGTCCGCATATCTGGTTGTTAAGTTCGTTAAACGGACCGTCATCTGATTGGTACCCATGCTGGTAAAGCTGTCCTTCATATAAGACATCTGGCCGTTTACAAGACTGACCAGAATAATGACCGATGCCACACCGATAATAATCCCCAGCATGGTAAGAAAGGACCGCATTTTATTACTCCAGATACTTTTCAGAGCCATTTTAAAAGATTGCAGAATATTCATTTACGTCTCCATCAAAATTAATCTTGCCATCATGCACCCTGATCACACGCCGTGCCTCTAAGGCAATGGAGCTGTCATGGGTTATCATCACAATGGTGTTGCCTTCATCATTTAGTTCCTTTAAGAAATCAAGCACATCCCGGCTGGTTTTGGAGTCTAATGCTCCTGTTGGTTCATCTGCCAGAATCAGGGACGGATTACCGGCCAGAGCCCTGGCTATGGATACTCTTTGCTGCTGGCCTCCGGACAGCTGGCTTGGGAGATTTTTCCACTTTTCTGCCAGTCCCACCCGTTCTAAGGAGGCCATGGCACGTTCTTTCCGTTCTTCGGTGCCGGCTCCTGAATAGAGCAGCGGCAGCTCCACATTCTCCAGAAGATTTAATCTGGGAAGCAGATTATACTGCTGAAATATAAAGCCAATCATTTTATTTCGTATCTGAGCCAGCTGATTATCCGACATGCTTCCCACGTCTTCCCCGCCTAAAAGATATTGTCCATCACTGGGAACATCCAGGGCGCCGATAATATTCATGAGAGTGGACTTCCCGCTTCCCGATTTTCCTACAATGGCAACAAATTCTCCCCGGAATATGGTCATGGTCACTCCGTCGTTTGCACGCACCTCTTCCTCTCCCATCTGGTATACCTTGTAGATTTCCTTCAACTCAATCAAGGGTTCTGCCACGTTTCATTCCTCCTCATTATTTTGACCGGGACTGGCCTGCACCGCTGCTTCTGCTGTTATTTCCGCTGCTGTTTCGTCCTCCGCCTTCCATGGCGCCGCCCATTCCTCCTGGGGGACCTCCCATTTCTCCCTGCATGCCGGTAGTTTTACCGGTGCTTACCGTGGTCTGCGCAACATAAACTTCCTGTTTTTCTAAAAGGCCTGAAGTTATCTCCACATAATCATCATTGATAATTCCGGTTTTCACTTCAACCTCTTTAAATCCTGCAGGGATATTTCCTTTCGCTTCTTTTACAGTATCATCCTTTACATAGACATAATTCCCCCGTATCAGTGCATCTGCCGGAATTGTAAGTACATCAGCGGCTTCATTAAGAACTATGATTCCGTCTACGTTCATGCCGGGAAGAAGATCATCCATACCGTCATTTAGTGTGATAGTAACCGGATAATTTGTCACTCCGTCGGTTGTAGTGCTTTTCAGACTTACATTAGTGACTGTACCGGAAAATGACTTTCCGGTTACTGCGTCAGCGGTTATTGTTACGTTCTGCCCCACTGCTACAGATTTGACATCCAGTTCATCCACGCTCATTTCAAAGGTATAATTGGACATGTCATAGATCGTTGCAAGTGTGGTATTTCCGCTGGAGCTTTTTGAAATCTTATCTCCCACCTTAATGCTTTTTGTGATCACTTTGCCTGATATAGGGGCAGTAATCGTATAGTTGTCGTAGGTTTCCTTGGTGTTTTCAAGGGAGCTCTTTGCAGATTCCAAAGAAGATTCCGCTTTATCCAGGGAATCCTTATAAGTACGGATGAGCGCTGCCGCACTTTTGTTTTCAATGGTGAAAACAGGTGTGCCCTTAGTCACGTAATCTCCCTCGTGCACAAGCAATGCGCCTACCTCAACTCCTGCCGAAAGATCTGCTTTCATGGTGGTTTCAAGCTTTGCTTCAAAAGCCCCTTCCATGCTGCATACAAAACCGCCCGCTGTTGCCGTCGCCGAAGAATCTTTTGTCAGTCCTCCCGGATTTGAAACTTCAATGGTGACATAACGGACAATCCGGCCTCCTGTCAGTGTCACATCCATATTCCCCACAGAAACAACCGTTCCGTTCACCTGCTCTCCCGTATCCACCAGAGTTAAGACCGCAGGACTTCCCACCAGTATCTGGGCTGCCTCTCCAGAGAGAAATGGAAGCTTGATTTTCATGATGCTGTCATTAACGATGGAGGCAATTTCAGTTTTATCACTGATTTTATCTCCTTCTTTTATGGAAAGAGAGCTGATGTATCCCGTTTCCGTAGCTTTATATGTGTTTCCGCTGTAATCATTTAAAGCATCATTATAATTATCCAATGCGACCTGATAACTTTCCTGCGACCGTTCAAGAGAACTGTTGGCTGAGGTCAGCTGGCTTTCTGCTGTAGAGCTGTCAATCCTGTATAAGACCTGGCCTTTTTCTACCTCATCACCCTCTTCAAAATTCGCCTCAATAACTTCTCCCTCTGCCAGTGAGGTGATATCATACGTGTCCTTTGGAGAAATGGTGCCGGAGGAAGATAATTCGGAAGATATGTCTCTTTTTGTTACAATTGATGTTTTGATTTTTTTT
Source organism: Bacillota bacterium (assembly GCA_023460575.1). Lineage (GTDB taxonomy): Bacteria > Bacillota > Clostridia > Lachnospirales > Lachnospiraceae > Lacrimispora. The sequence goes on along the minus strand of JAEWPQ010000074.1, from coordinate 5,458 downwards.
GCTTCTGCATCTGCCTGCCTGCTCTTCTTGTATGATATGGCAAAAAAGAGCCCTGTAAGTGCAGCAAGAATCAGGATCAGAATAATTAGAATCTGCTTCCTCTTTCCTTTTCTTTTTTTCTGATCGGTTCTTAAAATTTTCTGGATGATCTTTTTCATTCCGGTCTCTCCCGCTAATCTTCTATATAATCAATGACAGTCCTTGTTTCATCTCCGTTATTGTCTGTGGAAAGCGTATAAACAAGAGTAACCGTATCTCCAACCCTCAAATCTCCATAAGAAGAAAATGCGAACTGCATTTCGGTACTGGTAAGGGTATATGTATTTCCATCATCAAGAATAATCGCACTGGGATTCATTAAATCGGTGGAATTGTATACTACATTTGTTATTTCACCAAATGCTGCGGAGCGTCCGCTTTCATTTTCAGTTCCAACTGTATAAAGCCACACTGTTTTGGATAATGAATGATAATAGACGAGAACTCCGTCTGAACTTTCCAGTGCTACAGTTATGGCATCACTGGAATTGGTCACTGCGTCTCCATCAAGATACACATTGGCTGCGCTGAGTTTAAATGGCAGATAATTGTTCAGACTGCTCTTGCTTCTTACCACTCTCGGCCCCTTTAAGCTGTTATCAACCATGGTGAAGGGATTAATTTCACCGTCTGCGGTCAATTCACAATCTAAAATCTTGCCATACATGGCGCCGGAGGTGTTGTTGGTTTTCAGCAGATTATAAAACAGATTAATGCAGTCATCCTTTTGCAGCACTTCCTGAGCTTCCTTATTGATGTTTTCATCTAATTCAAGGAAATGGTATTTAGAAAGTCTGGAGCCTGACTGGTCACCAGTAAAATCTGAATTCTTATATCCCAATAATGCAAGAACTCCTTTTACCCCATCCTGAAGTGTTATGTATTCATCTGGTTTAAACAATCCTCCCAGATAACCATTCATCCACCCCTGTTCTGCAGCAATCCGGATCTGAGCTGAGTATTCATTGTCTCTGGGCACGTCCGCAAATACAGAAGTATTACTTAAACTGCTCACTGTGCTTCGGTAAGAGGAAGCATTCACCAGCATGGAGGCAAATTCCCCGCGCGTGACAGTCATATCGGTGTTGGTCGTATTCATGACACCCGATATACCGATTACTTTTTTTCTTAAATCAAAATTGGCTGATGCCTCCGCTCTCATGGGTGTAACCGCCGTTGCAGCCAAAACAACTGCAAGGGAAGCCGCTGCTCTTCGTGCATTCATTCGGGTTTCTCCTCTTCTTTATAAGATTTCTTATTATCTTAACAGATCGTTGTGATGGCTTTGTGATGGCAGACTGAAATTAACCTGAAATTAACCGTCGCCTTTTTCACTATTTCAGCTTAATTTAAGATTGTACCTTTATAATGGAAAGCTGGACTGTATTGCTTAAAATCGCTTAAAAAGCTATAATAATAAAGCAAAGGAGAACTTAACCATGAAGCTGTTAATTGTGGAAGATGAAGTCAGACTGGCAGAAGCCATAGGACAGATTATGAAAGAGCAGCATTATCAGACTGATCTTGTTTATAATGGAAAAGATGGATTATACTGCGGCCTTTCCGGAGAATATGATGTAATTATACTGGATGTGATGCTCCCTGATGAGAGTGGATTTCAAATTGTTGAGAAGCTTCGTGAAGCCAGAATACAGACTCCAGTCCTTATGCTCACAGCCCGTGACAACATCAGTGATAAAGTAACCGGGCTGGATAAGGGAGCCGATGATTATATGACAAAGCCATTTATTCCGGAGGAACTTCTGGCCCGTATCCGGGCGCTCTCCCGCAGGCAGGGGGAAGTGTTTGTGGAAGAAATGACGTTTGGAGATCTTAAATTAAATCTGTCCACCAACGATTTATGCTGCGGCACCAAATCCATTCATCTGGGTTATAAAGAATTTGAAGTGTTAAGAATCCTTATGAGCAACCTGGGAAAGATCATTTCAAAGGATACTTTAATCAACCGGGTATGGGGATCTGATTCTGATGCGGAGGATAATAACGTAGAAGCGTATATCTCGTTTCTGCGTAAAAAGATAAACTTTCTGGGATCGAAAACAGAAATCACAACCGTTCGGAAAGTTGGATACCGCCTGGAGGAATCCAGATGATTAAAAAATTAAGAACCAGATTCATACTCATTAATATGGGCTTTGTCATCAGCATACTGGCCGTAGTGTTAGGGGCCTTTTACGTTACAAACCGAAGGCGGATTATGCGGGATACCTCAATGGCCCTCATACAGTCCGTGAATCATGAGCCTTTTAAAATACCACCGGGCAAAGTGGAGTTTGGACGGAGACCGAAACAAAATCCAATCCCGCTCATCCCAGTATTTGTAATAACTTTGAATTCAGATAATACCATTGAGAACATCGAGGAAAATAACATCACGGTTACCAATGAGTTAGCCTCATCTTTAATAAAACTGGTCAATGATTCCGGTTCCCCCGAAGGATATTTAAAAGATTATTCTCTCCGTTATATGAAAATCCCTGTAAGGAATGGAACCAAAATCGGTTTTGCCGATCAAAGCTATGAACGTGACTCCTTAGAGGTTTTGCTGGTGAACTGCTTACTGGTCTTCTGTTACGCCGTAATTTTATTTTTCCTTTTAAGTCTCTTTCTTTCACGCCAGGCTTTAAAGCCTGTGGAAAAAGCCTGGGAACAGCAAAACCAGTTTATCGCGGATGCTTCTCACGAATTAAAAACTCCCCTTACTGTCATACTTGCCAATTTACAGATTTTATTTTCTCATAAAGAACGCACAATAAGGGAACAGGAGAAATGGCTTATTAATACAAAGAAAGAAGCAGACCGGATGAAACAGCTTGTGGAAGAGCTTCTTTTTCTCGCCCGCTGGGATGCCCAGTCCGGGGAAGCGGTCCAGATCTCAAAGCTTCCTTTAAATTTCAGTGATCTGGTTTTAAACGGTGTACTGCTCTTTGAATCCGTTGCATTTGAAAGCAAGGTTGCCCTTGATAACGACATTGAATCTGATATTTTTTTAGAAGGCAGCGAAGCCCAGCTAAAACAGCTGATCACCATTCTTCTGGACAATGCCTGTAAATATGCCGGAGTAAATGGTTCTGTTTCCGTTGGTTTAAAAAGGCAGGCCGGGCATGCGGCTTTCACTGTTGTCAATACGGGGGAAACCATATCACCAACAGAACAAAAGCATATTTTTGAACGTTTTTACCGCACCGATAAATCCAGAGTCCGGAAAGAAGGCGGCTACGGGCTGGGCCTTTCTATTGCCAAAACCATTGTTGAACGCCACAAGGGAAAAATAAGTGTTACCAGCAGTGCAGAAACGGGAACCATATTTACCGTTACACTGCAAGCCCTCTCCCATTCTCAATAAAAAAATAAGGGATAAGCCGCTACGGTTCACCATCTCCGTAACAGCCTGTCCCTTATATTCTTTATTTCGTAACAGTAATTCCCTGTTCCTCAATCCGCTTTCTGATACTTAGCATCTTCTCATCGGTCTGGGCAATCACGTCTGCGCACTCCTGCAGTTCGTCACTGATCTCCTGGGAATAATCCTGCATTTCTTTCTTATATTTCAGCTGATGATCCAGGCTTGCCCAGAAATCCATAGCCATAGTCCGGATCTGAACCTCCACCCGCATCCATTTCTTCTGATCTGAGAAAAAAACAGGAATCTCAACTATCATATGATAGCTGCGGTATCCATTGGTTTTAGGCTGTTTAATATAATCCTTTATAGCAATGATATGAACATCATCCTGGCGGGCAAGCATATCCGCCACTGCATAAATATCATCAAGAAACGAGCAGATCACACGGATTCCCGCCACATCATCCAGGTTCTCCATCATGGATTCCAACGTAACCGGAAGGTCCCTGCGTTTTAGTTTTTCCACAATGCTGACCGGCTTTTTCACTCTGGACTTTATCAGCTCAATGGGATTTCTGGAATTTCTCACCGACAGCTCGTCGTTTAAAACTTCCAGCTTCGTCTTAACCTCTCTGATGGCACAGGTGTACATCATCATGGCTTCCTGAAACTGATAGGCCTGCTTAATCAGCGGATCCGGGACTGAAGCAAGATTTGGTACTTTCACAATTGACTGATTCAGTTCACTGTTAGGGTTCATGCTAATATTCATTCTTATACCTCAAAAAGCAGTTCCGGTTAGACCGCCTCTGCTGTATCAACTGCCTTTTTCAGCCATGGCGCCTCTAAATATTCCACAGTCCCTGCATCTACGGCAGCCGCAATCTTAGAATCAATGGGAATCCTGGCCAGTACATCCACACCGTATTTTTCAGCCACTTCATCAATATGGCTTTCTCCAAATACTGAAATCTGTTTTCCGCAGTCAGGACAGGTTAAATAGCTCATATTCTCCACAAGTCCCAGAATTGGAATATTCATCTTCTTTGCCATATTCACTGCCTTTCCAACGATCATGGAAACCAGTTCCTGGGGAGATGTCACAATAATAATGCCATCGAGAGGCAGTGACTGGAATACGGTTAAAGGCACATCACCCGTTCCCGGGGGCATATCCACAAACATATAATCTATATTCTCCCAAAGAGTTTCCTGCCAGAACTGCTTTACTGCCCCGGCAATAACCGGTCCTCTCCAGATTACCGGATCTGTCTCATGATCCAGAATTAAATTAGCAGACATCACTTCAATTCCCGTGGAGCTGACTGCCGGAATCATCAATCCGTTAGGAGTCATTCCAACACCTATATCCGTTAAACCAAATGCCTTCGGTATGGAAGGTCCTGTAATATCCGCTTCCAGGATCGCTGTTTTATGTCCCTTTCCATTCATACCGACTGCCATCATGGAAGTAACCAGCGATTTGCCTACGCCGCCCTTCCCGCTAACCACTCCAATTACCTTTTTTACAATACTGGAAGGATTAAGAGGCTCTAAAAAACTTGTCTGTGCTTCCTCCCTGCTTCCGCAACTTTCTCCGCAAGTACTGCAATTATGAGTACAGCTACTATCGCTCATCATTCATTCCTCCTGTCTAAAAGCATACACTTAAGATTATATTACGAAATCCGCCTTATGTCTATGTATTTTAAAACCCCGGGGTCTTTTTACACCCCGGGGTCTCAATCATTATTTTGTCCGAATCAAATGCACACTCCGGATCGTCCGGAAAACTCCTATGGAATCCATGGTCTTTAGCAAAGTATAGAAAATTATGGAATCAATTGGCCACATAACCAGATTTTTCAGCGCTCTTGCCGGCATCAGCACCATAAATCCTTTTCCATAAAGCAGGGAGAGACAAAGGGTGTTTAATATCACGTTGCAGATCAGCATGACCACCAGCTTGGATATAAAAATTCTTCTTAAGGTAACAGGCTTTCTGTAATACAGAATGCCATACAGGATTCCTGCCAGGGCAGTAACCAGGGT
>JAEWPQ010000073.1 GCA_023460575.1 Bacillota bacterium | reverse complement strand
CCCGGATGTCCGGAGTTGGCTTTCTGGATTGCATCGGCAGAAAGGATGCGGATTGCATTAATTGACATAGTATCGATGTTGCTCATTGGTATTGTCCTCCTATTTGTAATCTTATTTCTTTCATGTTTTGGGGTCCGGTTACGATCAGAGTATTAGGAAATCTGCCGTTCCGGATTTTCGATATGGGAAAATCAAATGTACCGGAAAACTTAAGTCTTCCTGACATATTATAGACTCTGCAAGAGTCTTCATTATACAAAATTACCAGGTTTCCGTCAATATCGGCATGAGTATACTGATATTGGAAACCACTGGTAAACACCAGATTCCCATTGGATTTATATACATTAAGCTTATAAGGGTTTTCCCCTTCAGGGTTGTCCAGAATCATTCCCACATACTTGTCCGAATAAAATACACTTTTAATCTCCGCCTCTGCCGGCACCTGCTTAATGAGTTCCGGAGAAAGTGCATTCTTTGTGGAATAAAACGAAATACCGTTATCTGCAAATGCGCAGGAATACGTATCATCAAGAAATCTGACCTGTGCTACAAGTGTTGACACATAAGGTTCATCAAATCCCCCCACAAGCCTGTTCGAGACGCTTTTTCCGATCTCTGCAAAATTATGAAAAGCAACCCTTCCATTCATGGTTCCATTCTTTAAAAATGCATATGATCCCATCAACTGTGTTCCGTCAGGACATAAACTGATATCAACCGGATAACCTGAGTTGCCTCCTAAAAGAGCCTTGATCTTCACATCCAAATAGCTTCCATCCCGTTTATAAAAATAAACATAATTGGAAGTAGTATCTTCTAAGATAGCCGCAACCACGCCGCGAGCAGATACAGACGCCTTTATAATGGGAAGCACAGTATTAGCCACTCCGGTATTTCCTGTCTTATCAAAGATATAGATGGAATTCCCCTGCTGGTCCGCAATAACCGCATAGGGACCGTTTACACTGGCAACCGGTGATTTCATCTCATAGCTTTGTATCCATACCTCTTTTCCCTCAGCATCTATATACGAAGCCCCATCTTTGCTGTATTTCAGCACGTTGCTGCCGAAATTTAAATATCCTACATAGCTTCCCTCATTCAGCGATTTTTCCCAGATGACACTGTATCCAGTATACTGACAATATTTGAAATATGTATACAGACTGACTGCCCCTGCAGACAGGATAAAAAACACCACCAGAAAAATCTTTAATTTTTTCTTTTTCACCTTGTTGCGGGCTCTTTTTATGATTTCATTACTGTCCTCGTCTTTTTGCGGTGAAGCCGGGACAATCTGACGCCGCAGCTGGTCTTTCTTTATCTCTCTGTTCATAGAGTTCATATCGCTCATGCAGTTTCTCCTAAAAATGCCCATATATAATAGTAGTATACATCAAATCAGAGAGAAACGCATTAAGTTTTTCTATGGAAGACGCAATTTCTGACCCGCAACTATCTTATTTTCGTCCTCCAGCCCATTCAGCTGACAAATTTCCTTTAATTTATTGACGTTATTGTATTCGGCAATACAGATTCCATACAGCGTTTCCCCTTCTACCACAGTATGCGTCCGCTGGCCGTCGGCTGCTGCAGCCTCCGTCGCAGGAGAAGTCTCAGGCTTTGCTGCCTGCGTCACTGTTTCTTCCGTAATCTTTTGGGCCGCAGCCGCAGTCTCTGGCGCTGCAGCCGTCGTTTCAGCTGATTCCGCAGCCTGTGCCGCGGTCTGCGCCTGCGAAGTTTCCGGCATAGTTTGGGACATCGTCTCCTTATTAACTGCAGAAGTTGGATAAACCTCTCCTTCTGCTTCCTCTATTATAACTCCGGATTCCTTTTTTCCGTCTTTTTTCTGAGCCTTATCACCCAGCAGAAGCTTTTCTGCTTTGGCAGGAATTGCGGATACTACCATGCTCTCCATACTGTCCATCTGTTCATAGTTGTTAAACATAACAATTCCGCCAGCTAATATGACGACTGACATGGCCATGCACATGCCCCGGAGAAGTCCGACAGTCTGATGCCTGTCCGCTGCTTCTACCTTATTCTCGCCCATTCGCTTGCGGAATTCTTCAATTACCTTATCATTTGTATCGGTTTCGATACGTTTTACATCCTTTCGCAGTACCATATAGTCCTGCATCATCTGATTGCGTTCATAATAGATACTGTACCCCTGAAGCTTGTAAAAGCCATCCTCCGAGGTTACATAAACTGTTTCATCTCCTTCTGTTCCATAGCTTAGATACATTAATTTGTTGGGACCTCCAAAATACTGCATATGCTGCTTCCAGTAATTTAAAGGACTTAAATCATCTCCCGGACTTCCACATAGAAACCAACCCTGTATGGACCGTTTGGGAAAAAGCTGTTCCATGTTTTGGGATGCTCTTTTCCATGACAGCTCTGTAAAAGACACCTTCCGTCCATCCTCCGTTACATCCTCCATCTCAAGCGCTCCGTCAATGAAGATATATGGTGTACCGTCATTTAACTCCAAACTGCCTAACAGAAGTCCAACCCGCAGCCTTTGTCCGCTTACAGGGTACAGACGTTTTAAATATGTGTTAACATAATCCTCTACATATAATTTTACGATTTCATCCCTCTCCCCGATCTGTCTGATATTTTTCGGCAGTTTTGGGAAAGGATTGTATAATTCACCCATTGGATCACCCCGCTATTCTATTTAATCCAATGAATCATAGCATATGATATTTGAAAAACGTGTCAAAGAAAGTACGTATTTTCCCATAACTTTTCGACAATACAGATGCTGCTGCTGATGCAGTCTGCCATGCGCATAACAACAGAAAGCCGGATACTTTGAAGCATGAGCGGATCGTAATTTCCACAGCTTCCCACAATACCTGTGATAAATATATCCCCAACAGCCCGAAGCTCCTTGCTCACTCCAAGGCCTGGTTTTAACGCTCCTTTTCCAAGGGTAATATAACCAATATGATCTATATTGCCAACCGAAGCATCCACTGCCACCACCACATGATTGGGGTATCGCAGTTTTAAAATAGTCTGATAGGTTTCCAGATTCATGGCATGAACCGGACGCTCTAACGTACCCAGTATCTCCAAATGTTCCAGTCCCATTTCATTTAGCTTATAACCAATTAAGGGCCCAAGGCTGTCTCCCGTGGAACGGTCGGTGCCAATACATAAAAACAGCACACCAGCCGATTTTCCATTCTCCTGCTCCGAGCATATCATGTTGTAAAGTCTGGACGCAAACTCCTCTGCTTCAAAGGTCTGCCTGGTGTCATAATAAAAAACATCCCGATTTCCCCGGATCGCAATTCTTTCCCATAATTTCATAATATACTGCCCTGCTGTCCTTATTTTTCTCTGTTCTATTATAAGCCGGGTTTTCTGGAATTATTCACCCCATTCCTTTAGAAAAACGCAAAAAAAGTACAGGCCTGCCATTTCCCTGGCAGGTTCCTGTACCTTCATTTTAGTCTTTCATGCTATTATAAATTTCCTTGGCCTCACTGATGGTAATTGCCTTCCCCATACGTATGATATCAGCCAGTTCATCAAGCTTTTCCGGAATCATAAATTCAGATCCGATATAAGAAGCATAATTATCATTGATAAACAGTGTCTGTTCCTTAACCCGTATCTGAGCTTCTTTCCAGTTTTTGACCGCATCTTCATGCTCTTTCTCAAGCTGAGAGATCTTCTCTCTCTTGCTGCTGGCAATCTCATCGGAAATAATGGTACTTGTCACCTTGTCAAATGTATTTAACGCATCCTGCTTCTTGTCTGCAATATCCGCAAGATCCTGTTCTGTTTTAGCAATCTCATCATCGAACCGTTCCAGATTATATACGGTATCATTCCGGTCCTTTTTTATGGAACGGACAATGGAACGAAGCTTTCTCCGGTTTGATTTTATCAAATTTTTAATTACTCTTCCTTTTTTTAATGCCTCCGGATGTCTGACTCTTGTCCGGTTGTTAATCAGTATATAAATCCCTCCAAAAATCAGAATGGAAACAAAATAGATCCCTGCCAGGTAAAAAGCTTTTCTTTCGGGTATCAGAAAATAGATCCCGCAGGGAATGGCAAGAAAGAAAATGAGCGCAGTAAAAAGAAGTATAATAAATTCAGAAAATCCCCTGGTAAAAAACAGCGCATAATACCATGTGCTTCTACAGTAAGACGGAACATGATCCCGTTTAAAAACAGATTTTAACTCAGCAAAAAGTTCCCTGTTTTTATCCTTAAGTTCCTGAGTTTCTTCTTCAATCCGTTCCTTTATTCCCTGGGTTTTCGCTTTTTCCCGCTTATTCCTTAAGCGTTTTAAATGGTCCTGTTCCTTAGCAATCTCCCCGTCATAGGTATCGTTAATTTCCTGAATCCTCTTCTTCACCGTAAGGCTGATAGCATCGGTCACAGCCTTTCTCTCTGCTTCCAGTTCTCTTAAAAGACTCTTTTCTTCCAGACGGTATTTCTCCAGCAGACTCCTGCTTACCGATAGTTCCTGAACGGCTCTGCATGCCTCTCCAAGAAATCCAACCTGATCTTCTATAGGCTGTGCCATCTTTTGTCTTCCTCCTTCGGTTTTTCCTCTCACAATTTTATCATAGGTTGA
>JAEWPQ010000072.1 GCA_023460575.1 Bacillota bacterium | reverse complement strand
ATTACGAAAGTTCGATCCTGGCGTTCGTGGATTCTCCAGCCGACAGCCAGGTAATCCAGGGATATCAGTTTTTTAAAGTCTTCGACGAACATCAGTTAGAATACATCCTCCTTGCAAAAGGCGGAAGCGATGATGTATATATGGTAGGCAAATTAGCATCTTTCCAGATCCAGAGTCTTTTGGTTGCTTATAAAGAGAGATTTGATAAGGACAACTTTATCAAGAATCTTTTATTAGACAACCTGCTTCTGGTAGATATCTATAACCGGGCTAAAAAGCTTCACATTGAAACCAATATCAGACGTGTTGTATTCATTATTGAGACACAGCACGAAAAAGATGTGAATGCGCTTGAGACTGTACGCAATTTATTTGCGGCAAAAACAAAAGATTTTGTGACTGCCGTTGACGAGAAGAATATTATTCTTGTTAAAGAGGTAAAAGAAGGCGAGAACTACGAGGATCTGGAGAAGACCGCCAATACGGTTCTGGACATGCTGAACACAGAGGCTATGACCCAGGTTCATGTAGCATTCGGTACGATTGTAAATGAGATCAAGGAAGTATCCAGATCTTATAAGGAAGCCAAGATGGCTATGGATGTAGGTAAGATCTTCTATAGTAATAAGAATGTGGTAGCTTACAGTAAGCTTGGAATCGGACGATTGATTTATCAGCTTCCGCTGCCATTATGCCGCATGTTTATTAAAGAGATCTTTGACGGCAAATCACCGGATGATTTTGATGAAGAGACACTGACCACCATCAACAAATTTTTCGAGAACAGCTTAAACGTATCTGAGACTTCCAGACAGCTTTATATTCACAGGAATACTCTGGTATACCGTTTAGATAAGCTGCAGAAGAGTACAGGTCTAGATCTACGGGTATTTGAGGATGCGATTACATTTAAGATCGCACTGATGGTAGTCAAATACATGAAGTATATGGAAAACCAAGACTATTAACGCCAGCTATGAGCAGTGAGAAAAGAGGCAGTAATACAGATGCGTTGTGCTTGCACAAAAGCATCTGTATTGCTGACTCTTTTCATAGGGCGAAGCCGTAAACCGAGATGGAGCGAAGCGTAATCGAGGTTACACTGCGGAGTCGAGGAAAGAGAACAATGCGTTGTGCTTGCACAAAAGCATCTGTATTGCTGACTCTTTTCATAGGGCGAAGCCCGTAAACCGAGATGGAGCGAAGCGTAATCGAGGTTACACTGCGGAGTCGAGGTACTCACAATCGCGGTCTCAACCATTCGCGTTTTCACGTATTAATCAAAGAAAATCACGTTATGCTAAATTACTCAGAGGACTAAAATGATCGAATTATGGAACGTAAGTAAAACATACGAGGCGGGAAACAAGGCACTGCGTAACATCAATATGACAGTAGCTGACGGTGAATTTGTTTTCATCATTGGCAGAAGCGGCTCCGGAAAATCCACTCTGCTGAAAATGCTGTTAAAAGAAGTGGAGCCCACCTCTGGTAAAATCATAGTAAATGATATGAATCTAGGCAAGATGCCAAGGCGGTTCATCCCCAGGTACCGAAGGAAGCTTGGCATGGTCTTTCAGGATTTCCGCCTGCTAAAAGACCGGAATGTGTACGAGAACGTTGCGTTTGCACAGCGTGTCATTGGGGCATCCACAAGAAGTATAAAAGAATCAGTGCCGGCCATGTTAAAAATGGTAGGGCTGTCTTCCAAATATAAATTTTTACCGCAGCAGCTTTCCGGCGGAGAGCAACAGCGGGTGGCGATTGCAAGAGCTCTGATAAACAAGCCTGAGATTCTTCTTGCTGACGAGCCCACAGGCAACTTAGACGGCCACAACTCCATGGAGATTATGAAGCTTTTAGAAGAGATCAACAAGCTGGGTACTACTGTGATTGTCGTTACCCACAGCCAGGAAATTGTAGACCGTATGAGGAAGCGGGTAATTATGATGGATCGTGGAGCCATCGTAAGTGATGAGAAAAAAGGCGGTTATACGTATGAGAATTAGTACATTTTGGTATTGTCTGAAACAAGGTGTGATAAACATCTGCAGAAATATATTATTTTCACTGGCCTCCATTGCAACAGTATCCGCCTGTATTTTTCTATTTTGCCTGTTCTTCTCCATCGTGGTAAATGTACAGTATGTAATTAAGAACACGGAGAGCACAGTAGGTATCACTGTATTTTTTGATGAAGGTCTTGATAAGAACAAGATAACCCAGATTGGCAATGAAATCAAGTCACGAAAAGAAGTGAAGGAAATAAAATTCACTTCTGCCGAGGATGCATGGGCGGAAGCAAAGAAAGAGTACTTCGGGGACATGCAGGATCTTGCAGAAGGATTTGAAGAGGACAACCCTCTTGCCAATTCTTCTTCCTACACCATATTTTTAAATGATTTAGCCAGGCAGGATGAGATTGTATCCTGGCTAAATGGAATTGAGGGTGTAAGAAAAGTTAATTATTCCAAAACAGCAGCAGAAGGAATGAACAGCTTGAACAAAGTGATCGGAATTCTTTCCATGCTGATCATTGGAGTCCTTTTGGCTGTAGCCATATTCTTAATCAGCAATACAATTTCCGTAGCTGCGGCTTTCCGGAAAAATGAGAATCAGATTATGAAGCTGATTGGTGCCACCAATTATATGATCAGGGCGCCTTTTGTCGTAGAAGGAGTCATCATCGGTCTGGTAGGAGCGTCCATTCCGCTGATTGCCATTTATTTTCTTTACCGTTCAGCCGTCGGATATGTAGTGACTAAATTCAGCATATTGTCCGGATTATTTCAGTTTCTTCCAGTTGATGCCATATTCCCTTATATGGCCGGGACGGCTATGTCACTGGGACTTGGAATCGGATTTTTTGTCAGTTTCTTTACTATTCGGAAACATTTAAAAGTATAAGGGGAGCCGTCCATGAATCATGGAAAAAGACTGTTTGCAGTGGGAATCTGTCTTTTTATGACCGTAACATGCATATTTCCTTCCTATGGCACAAAGAATGAAGTGAATGATGCAAAGAAAAAGGCCAGTTCCATGGAGGATCAAAAGAAGGAAGTGGAATCTGCCTTAAAAGAGCTGGAGGGATTAAAATCGGATACAGCCGCTTATGTGAGAGGACTGGATGACAAGCTCGCTGCCTATGACAAGCAGCTGACTGCGCTAACTGCCCAGATCTCAGCAAAAGAAGAGCAGATTAAAACGGCCAGAGCGGATTTAGAGATTGCCCAAAATTCACAGGAACATCAGTACCGGAATATGAAATTGAGAATTCAATATATGTATGAGAAGGGTGAGACGAATTATCTGGACTTGCTGTTTAGGTCCGCCGATCTCACCCAGCTTTTTAACCGGGCGGAATATATCAGAAGCATTGCTGCATATGATAGAAGAATGCTGGAGGACTATAAAAGAATCAAAGAAGAGGTCAGCCAGAGAGAAGCTCTATTAAATGCAGAATATGAAAAACTGCTTGGATTTCAGACTGCTGCCAGAGAAAAAAAGCAGGAGGCTGAGGGACTTTTAGAGGCTAAAAACCAGGAACTGGCTTCTTACCAGAGCAGGATAACCAAAAATCAGGAAAATTTATCTGAACTGGAAAAAGATTTAGCGGCACAGGAGCAGCGTATCAAAGAAATGGAAGCTCAGATACGCAAACAGGAGGAAGAAGCGCGGAAAGCGGCGCAGAAGGCTGGAAAAACGTATAATACGGTGGCAATCGGGAATATTAATTTTATATGGCCCTGCCCCTCTTCTTCGAGAGTCACCTCTTCCTTTGGCGACAGGGAATCCCCAACTGAAGGGGCCTCTTCCAATCATCAGGGCATTGACATCGGAGCATCAACCGGTGCAGGTATCTCTGCTGCTGCTTCCGGGACAGTTACGATCTCTACATACAGTTATTCTGCCGGCAATTATATCATGATTCATCATGGCGGGGGAGTCTATACTGTTTATATGCACTGTTCCGAACTCCTGGTTTTGGCAGGGCAGGAAGTGTCGCAGGGGCAGTTAATTGGAAAAGTGGGTTCTACCGGATATTCCACAGGACCGCATCTCCACTTTGGGATCAGAGTGAATGGAAGTTATGTAAATCCAGTGAAATACGTAAGCCCATAATGAGCTAGATAGGAGAATGACAGTGGAAAGTAAGAATAAATTTTGGAAGGGTGCCCTGGTCGGTGCACTCCTTACAACATTGGCAGGCCTTATAATTGTCGGCATGTCTTTAGGTATTTTTTTAATTGGGAGAACCGCCATTGATGGTAAGGGACAGACGGCAGAATCCGCTCAGGCAGAGAATCAGGATGGCAATCTGGATTTGAACCGGATTGTTGCCAAGATCCAGACCATTCAGGGAGTGATTGATAAATATTACCTCTTTGATGAAGACAACGGTAAAGTAGAAGACGGAATTTATAAAGGAATGCTCTATGGTCTTGAGGATCCTTACACTGTCTATTATACTTCAGATGAGTATAAGAAGCTGATGGAGGATACTTCCGGTGAATACTGTGGGATTGGAGTAATGGTGAGCCAGAACCCCACAACCGGGGTGATTACGGTGAGTAAGGTGTTTGAAGGAACTCCTGGTGCCGAAGCGGGGATGCTTCCAGGTGACATCCTTTATAAAGTTGGCAGCAAAGAAGTGACCGGAATTGATCTCGAGCTGGTAGTAAAGGACTATATCAAAGGAGAAGAAGGTACACCTGTAACCATAACCGTTCTTCGCAAGGATGCCGGAGATTATATTGATTTGACCATGGAACGCCGTCAGATCACCGTTCCCACTGTAGAATATGAGATGCTGGCTGATAACGTTGGATATATTTCAGTAAGCCAGTTTGACACAGTGACTGCAGACCAGTTTAAAGGCGCCATCAATGACCTGGAAAAAAAGGGTATGAAAAAACTGGTAGTTGATTTAAGAGATAATCCTGGAGGCGTTGTGGATGCAGTTGTATCCATGCTGGATTATATTCTTCCCGATGATCTGGTAATTGAAGGAGATCCCAATCTGGTCAGAACAAAGAAGAACAAAACCCTTCTGGTCTATATGGCGGATAAGAATGGGGAAGGGGAGCAGTATTATGCATCTGACGGACATGAGGTAGATGTTCCCATGGCAGTTCTGGTAAACGGGCAGTCTGCAAGTGCTTCCGAAGTTTTCTCCGGAGCGCTTAAAGCATACAATAAAGCAAAGCTTGTAGGAACCAAAACATTTGGCAAGGGAATTGTACAGACATTGTTCCCGTTGGACAACGGAACAGCCATAAAGATGACTATAGCCCACTACTACACACCCAGTGGTTTTGATCTTCATAAAAAAGGTCTGGAACCCGATGTCCCGGTAGAATTAAAAGAAGAGCTGAAAACTAAAATAAAGATTGAACATGAGGAAGATAATCAGCTGACAGAAGCGATCAATGCATTAAAATAGAGAGACAAAAAAGCCCTTAAGAGACGACAGCAATCAGACTGCCTGTTTCTTAAGGGCTTTTTCATCATATGGAGCAGGTCTTAAGTACATTTAGAAAGTGCCTGCATTCGTCTTCCCTGGTTGCCCAGGAGGTAACCAGACGAATGACAGAATGGCCATCATCTAATTTTTCCTGTATGGAAAATATAAACTCTTTTTCAAGCTTTTCTATTACACTCTCAGTAAATATGGGAAACAGCTGGTTGGTGAACGAAGGGGATGCAAAGGAATAGCCACAGTCACCAATTCCCTTTCTTAAAATATCAGCCATGGCATTGGCATGGGAAGCCAGTTCATAGTAATGGTTGTCCGTAAACAGCTCCTCAAACTGAATGCCTAAGAGCCAGCCTTTTGCCAGCAGCGCGCCTCGCTGCTTCATCATGAAGCGGAAATCCGGTTTTAAATCAGGATGGCTGATGACCAGAGCTTCGCCGAACAAAGCACCGGCTTTTGTTCCGCCAATATAAAAAACATCGGTTAAAGCAGCAATATCCTTTACAGTTAAGTCGTTTACTACACTGGTCAGTGCAGATCCCAGGCGGGCGCCGTCTAAAAAGAGATAAAGGTTATTTTTCAGACACAGGCTGTGGATTGCTTCCAGTTCTGCCTTGGAGTACTGGGTTCCGATTTCAGTAGAATTGGAGATATAGACCATTTTGGGCTGGACCATATGTTCATCCGTATGATGATTCAACGCCTGAATGATATCATCCGGAGTCAGCTTTCCATCTTTACCGGGCATGGCCAGAACTTTATGGCCGGTTGCCTCTATTGCACCGGTTTCATGGACATTAATATGTCCCTGAGCAACACAGATCACCGCCTGCCACGGTTTAAGAGCAGTTCCGATGGTAATTAAATTGGTCTGGGTTCCTCCCACAATAAAATGAATATCAGCGTCCTGCCGCCCGATTTCCTGTCTGATCATCTCTCTGGCATGAGTGCAGTGTCCGTCAATTCCGTAGCCGCCGTTCTGATCCAGATTGGTCCGGGTGATCGCTTCCAGAATCTTTGGATGCGCGCCTTCACTGTAATCGTTATTAAAGCTATACATAAAATGTCCTCCTGATGATTGATGGTATAAAAAATATGATATACTAAATGTGCCCGATTTACAATGGCGGATGAATCAAAAACAGTATAATCTTATGTTATAGTAAATATTCATATCATGTATTATTATTATATTAATGGCTGTGGTAAAATAAAAATAAGAATATGTATTACTTATGAGCAGGAGGTAACCTTATGCCGTCAGGTGCAATTTTTAAATTTCATAATGATCTTGATACAGATCAGATTATAGGCTCCCAGTATCTTTTATTACCTGATCTTGAAGAAATGAAAGTACATACATTTGAATCTCTTGATCCCGATTTTCCCCAAAAAGTGAAAACGGGAGATTACGTAGTGGGTGGGGAGAATTTCGGCTGCGGTTCATCGAGAGAGCAGGCACCGGGGGTATTAAAGGCTCTGGGTGTGGAAGCAGTGATAGCAAAATCATTTGCCAGAATTTTCTTTAGAAATGCAATTAATATAGGGCTTCCAGTGATTGTCTGCAAAGAACTTCCGGATGAAGTGAGTACCGGTGATGTTATGGAGCTTTCTTTATCAGAAGGAATTGTAAGGGCAAACGGCAAAGAGTACTCCTGTACAAAGCTCCCTGAATACATGCAGAACATTTTGAATCAGGGCGGCCTGATTGCATCTTTAAATAAGGAGGATTAGGTATGGGAATGACAATCGCAGAGAAAATCATAGCGGCTGCTGCCGGTGTGGATCATGTTAAACCGGGTGATATTCATACTGTTAATTTAGACCGCCTGATGAGCAATGACGGAACAACTCATTTAACGGTTGATATGTATCATAACAAGCTGACAAAACCCCGTATTGCTGATCCAGGCAAACTGGTCTTTATTGTGGATCACAATGTGCCTGCAGACAATCCGAAGACGGCTGCAGCCCAGAAGAAGATGAGAGATTTTGCCAGAGAGCACCAGATTGATTTCTGGGAGGGGAAGGGTGTATGCCATCAGATTATGATGGAAAATTATGTCTGTCCCGGAGAACTGATCTTTGGTGCAGACAGCCATACCTGTACCTACGGTGCGTTAGGTGCTTTCGGCACAGGAGTGGGGTGTACAGACTTCCTTTACGGCATGGTTACCGGCACCTCCTGGGTTCTGGTTCCGGAATCTGTTAAATTTAATCTGGTCGGGAAGCTTCCTGACGGAGTTTATCCAAGAGATTTAATGCTTACTATCATCGGACAGATCGGAGCCAATGGCTGTAACTATCAGGTGATGGAGTTTTGCGGAGAAGGAGCAAAGACGCTGAGTGTCAATGACCGTATGGTTTTATGCAATTTATCGGTTGAGGCAGGGGCCAAGACCGGCATTTTTGAGACGGATGAAACCGCACTGGAATATCTGGGAGAACGGGGAAGAAAACCAAAGGCCGTATACAAAAGTGATCCTGATGCGGTTTATGCAAGGGAATATACGATTGATTTGTCAACCATAGAACCAGTGATTGCAAGACCGGATTTTGTAGATGATGTGGTTCCTGCAAAAGAGGTTTGCGGAGTAAAAATTGATGAGGCTTTTTTAGGCTCCTGCAACAATGGACGGATTGAAGAACTGAGGATCGGTGCGGGAATTATCAAGGGAAAAAAGGTAGCCGACAGCGTCCGGTTTTTAGTCGTTCCGGCAAGTCTTAACGTATACAAACAGGCTTTAAAAGAAGGACTTATTGACATCTTCATGGAATCCGGTGCCATAGTGATGAATCCCAACTGCAGCGTATGCTGGGGAAGCTGTCAGGGCGTAATTGGTGAGAATGAGGTTCTGATCAGTACGGGGACCCGTAATTTTAAAGGCAGGGCAGGCCATCCCAGTTCTAAGGTATACTTAGGTTCTGCTGCCACAGTGACGGCATCAGCGATTGCCGGAGAAATCACGCTTGCATAGCGAAGGGGAAAGGAAATAGGAATGGAGACATTTACAGGAAAAGTCTGGGTTCTGGGGGATGATATCGATACGGATATCATCATTCCCACGGAATATCTGGCGCTTAAAACCATAGATGAGATGAAGCAGTACGGCTTTAGCCCTCTCCGGCCGGAGCTGGCAGGCAAGATAAAAGAAGGTGATATCATTGTAGCTGGAAAAAACTTTGGCTGCGGATCATCAAGAGAGCAGGCGCCTGAGATTATTAAAGCTCTGGGTGTGAAATGTGTAATTGCCAGATCCTTTGCCAGAATATTCTTCCGCAATTCCATTAACAACGGGCTTCTTCTCATTGAACAGCCGGATTTGTATGATGATATGACGGAAGGGGATACCATTAAAGTTACGGTAAATGAGCATGTGGAATATCAGAACAGATTTTATGAGATCGCATCACTGCCTCAGAACCTGGTTGATATTATAAGTGCAGGCGGGCTGGTAAAGGCTATGAGAAAACGGAACGGACTGGATTAAGGAGGGGGCAATGGGAAGTACAATTATTGAGAAAATAATCAGTCATAATACAGGTGCGGAAAATGTAAAACCGGGAGATATTGTAACTGTGAAAGCGGACCGGGTGATGATTCATGACATTTTCATTCCCTTTGTA
The DNA here is from genome assembly GCA_023460575.1 of Bacillota bacterium. Taxonomy (GTDB): domain Bacteria; phylum Bacillota; class Clostridia; order Lachnospirales; family Lachnospiraceae; genus Lacrimispora. The sequence goes on along the minus strand of JAEWPQ010000072.1, from coordinate 6,218 downwards.
GCAGATAAATTTGAGGAGATGGGATTTAAAAAGCTTTGGGATCCGGACAAAGCTGTTTTGATCTATGACCATCTGGTTCCTGCCAGTCAGTTAGATGATACCAGGCATTTTCGGATTGGAGATGCATTCGCAGAAAAATACGGCATGAAGCATGTGCACAGAAGTGATGGAATCTGTCACCAGCTGATGACGGAAGCGGGCTATGTTAAACCGGGAGATGTGGTATTTGGTACAGACAGCCATACTACTACATATGGCTGCGTGGGGGCATTTTCATCGGGAATCGGTTATACGGAGATGGCAAGTATTCTGGGTACCGGCACCATGTGGATCAAAGTGCCGGAGACCATAAAGGTGGTTATTGAAGGCAGACTTTCCGATCATGTGATGTCTAAGGATATTATCCTTCGCCTGATCGGGGATTTAGGTGCTGACGGAGCAACTTATCTGGCTCTTGAATTTACAGGAAGCACCGTGGAGGATATGTCAGTGGCAAGCCGCATGACCATTGCCAATATGGCTGTCGAAGCAGGTGCAAAATGTGCCCTGTTTACGCCGGATGAGAAAACAGCTGAGTATTGTGAAATACAGCTAAATGATTTTCAGAAGAGTCTCACCGGAGATGAGGATGCGGTATACAAAAGAGTAATCCGGTACAACGCAGAGGATTTTGTTCCAGTTATGGCATGTCCTTCCCAGGTGGATAAAATTAAGCCGGTCAGTGAACTGGAGGGGATTCTGATTGATCAGGTATTCATCGGTTCCTGTACCAACGGCCGTCTGGAGGATCTGGCTGCAGCAGCTAAGGTGTTAAAGGGAAGAAAAGTGGCAGATTATGTAAAACTTATCATAACACCTGCCAGCCGGAAGGTTTATCAGGAAGCCATGGAACAGGGAATTATGGAGATCCTTTCCGATGCAGGTGCCATAATCACCCATCCGGGGTGCGGTTTATGCTGTGGCAGAACCGGAGGAATATTAAGCGACGGGGAACGGGTAGTGGCTACAAATAACAGGAATTTCCTGGGGAGAATGGGAACTTCCAAGGTGGAAATATATCTGGCATCTCCAAAAACTGCAGCAGCCTGTGCGGTAACCGGCCGGATTGTAAGCTCAGAAGATGATGCAGTTTACCAAAAATAAAATCAGAACAAATGTTCCTTCCCTGCCTATACTTTTTATCTTTGTTATGTTATAATCTTGGTACGATATTGTCACCAAGGAGGTAAAAAGAACGTATGGAGTTTCAGTTGCATTCAGAATTTGCCCCCACCGGCGATCAGCCCCAGGCCATAGACCAGCTTGTGAGAGGATTTAAGGAGGGCAATCAGTTTCAGACCTTACTGGGAGTTACCGGCTCTGGAAAGACCTTTACCATGGCGAATGTCATACAGGAATTGCAGAAGCCTACATTGATTATTGCTCACAACAAAACTCTTGCTGCACAGCTTTACGGAGAATTCAAGGAGTTCTTTCCGGAGAATGCAGTGGAGTATTTTGTTTCCTATTACGATTATTACCAGCCCGAAGCATACGTACCATCTACTGATACTTACATTGAAAAGGATTCCGCCATCAATGATGAGATCGATAAGCTGCGTCATTCTGCCACTGCGGCATTATCAGAGCGCAAAGATGTGATTATCGTTGCTTCGGTTTCCTGCATTTATGGATTGGGCAGCCCCATTGATTATCAGGAGATGGTGATATCCTTACGGCCCGGCATGATAAAGGACCGGGATGAAGTGATTCATAAGCTGATCGATATTCAGTATGACCGGAATGATATGGATTTCAGGCGTGGTACGTTCCGCGTCCGGGGTGATGTGGTGGAGATTTTTCCTTCCTATTCCGGCAGCGAAGCTTACCGTGTGGAATTCTTTGGTGATGAGGTTGACCGGATCACGGAAATTGACACTCTGACAGGAGACATCCGGGCAGAGCTGGGTCATATTGCGGTATTTCCCGCTTCCCATTATGTTGTTTCCAAAGATAAGATGGAGCATGCGGCTTCGACTATACTGGCGGAGCTAAAGGAGCAGGTGGAGTATTTTAAAAGTGAAGACAAGCTTTTAGAGGCCCAGAGAATCTCTGAGCGGACTAATTTTGATGTGGAAATGATGAAGGAGACCGGCTTCTGTTCCGGAATTGAGAATTATTCCAGACATCTGACCGGGGGAAAACCGGGAGAGCCGCCTTACACCTTAATTGATTATTTCCCCGATGATTTTTTAATCATTGTGGACGAGTCCCACATCACTCTGCCCCAGGTGAGAGGAATGTACGCTGGTGACCGTTCAAGAAAATCCACTCTTGTGAATTTTGGATTCCGTCTTCCTTCAGCGCTTGATAACCGGCCCTTGAATTTTGAAGAGTTTGAATCCAAGATTAATCAGATGATGTTTGTTTCAGCTACTCCTTCTGTTTACGAATCACAGCATGAGCTTTTAAAAGTCGAACAGATCATTCGGCCGACCGGACTTCTCGATCCTGAGATTGATGTGCGTCCGGTGGAAGGGCAGATTGATGATCTGATTTCCGAGGTCAATAAAGAAGTGGAAAAGAAGAATAAGATCTTAATCACCACATTGACCAAGCGTATGGCAGAAGATTTGACGGATTACATGAGAGAGGTGGGAATCCGGGTAAAATATCTTCACTCCGATATTGACACTCTGGAACGTTCGGAAATCATCCGTGATATGCGGCTTGATGTTTTCGATGTTCTGGTAGGAATCAACCTTTTAAGGGAAGGTCTTGACATTCCTGAGATTACACTGGTGGCCATTCTGGATGCAGATAAAGAAGGTTTTCTCCGTTCGCAGACTTCTCTCATACAGACCATAGGAAGAGCGGCAAGAAACTCGGAAGGTCACGTGATCATGTATGCAGATAATATGACGGATTCCATGAGAGTTGCTATTGAAGAGACCAACCGGAGAAGAGCAATTCAGGAACGGTATAATGAAGAGCATGGAATTACTCCGACTACCATTAAAAAAGCAGTCCGTGATCTGATTGCCATATCAAAGGCTGCAGCAGCCGATGAAAAGGAATTTAAAAAAGATCCCGAATCCATGGATGCAAAGGAGTTGGAGAAGCTCTCAAAGGAATTGACAAAAAAGATGCACCAGGCAGCAGCTGAACTGAATTTCGAAGAGGCAGCAAAGCTGCGTGACCGGATGGTACAGGTGAAAAAGATGTTGCAGGACATCAGTCAGTGAAAAATATTTTTAAGGCGTGCAGATAATGTTGACAATGATTCTCAACAAGTGTAAAATCTCTATGGATGCAATCCAGGGAAAGGACCCTGGTGCGCCGGTTATGGAACAGGCTGCATTCAGAGGAGATTATTATGAAGCTTCATGAAGGAGATATCGGAAAGACCTACATTGTATATAGTGTTATGGTGAAAGATGCCATTACAAGACGGCTGGAAGCGTTAGGCGTCAATGAGATGACGCCGGTTACCCTGTTAAATAAAAAGGGAAGCGGCACTGTGATCATAAAAGTCAGGGGGACTCGTCTGGCTCTGGGAAGGAAGATCTCAGAGGGAATCGAGATAAAGGAGGAGACCGGCCATGAGTGATGACAGCAGAATGATCCGTGTTGCATTTGTTGGTAATCCAAACTGCGGAAAGACAACCTTATTTAACGCATTTACCGGTGCAAGGCTGAAAGTGGCAAACTGGCCGGGTGTTACAGTAGAGCGCGTGGAAGGGGAGACCAGCTACAAAGGCCAGTCCATACGGGTGATTGATACACCTGGAATTTACAGTCTGACCAGCTATACAATAGAAGAGATTGTTACGAGAAAGTGTCTGGAAGATGAATCGGTCGACGTAATTATTAATGTTGTGGATGCTTCCTCTCTGGAGCGGAATTTATATTTGACACTTCAGCTTCTGGAACTGAAAAAGCCTGTAATTCTGGCACTTAACATGATGGATATTGTGGAAGACAGAGGCATGGAGATTGATCTTCACCGCCTGCCGGAGATGCTTGGGAATATTCCTGTAGTACCGGTATCTGCAAGGAAGCGGACCGGTCTTGATGTGCTTATGCATGCAGTTGTTCATCATTATGAGGAAGGGCCCCAGGGTGTGGTGGTTACGTACTCGCCTCGGATTGAGAACAAGATATCCAAAGTGGAAACAGTGCTGAAAGCCCATTATGGAAAGCTTAGGAATCTAAGGTGGCATGCGATCAAGTTTCTGGAATATGATGAAGAGGTTGCAAATGACCATCCGGTTGATTTAAGCAATATTATCGATCATAATTATGAAAAAGAGATAATTAATGAGAAATATGATTATATAGAAGGGGTTATCCATGAGTGTCTCGTAAACAAAGAACAGAAGGCGGCAATGACGGATAAGATTGATGCTTATTTAACCCATCCGTTCTGGGGAGTTCCTTTGTTTCTTGGTATTATGGCCATGGTATTTTTTCTGACGTTTACAGTGGGAGATTTCTTAAAGGGGTATTTTGAGATTGCCCTGGACCATTTATCTGCGTTTATGTATCAGCTGATGACAGGGATCCATGCGGCCGACTGGATCACTTCTCTGGTAGTGGATGGAATTGTTGCAGGTGTGGGAGGAATCCTCACTTTTCTGCCTAATATTTTCATTCTGTTTCTCGCACTGGCTTTTCTGGAAGACAGCGGTTATATGGCGAGAGTTGCATATGTAATGAATGAAATTATGGGGAGAGTGGGACTTTCCGGCAAAGCGTTTCTTCCCATGCTTTTAGGATTTGGCTGTACAGTGCCGGCTGTGATGGCAGCAAGAGCGCTGCCCAGTGAAAGGGACAGGAGAAGGACGATACTCATTACACCTTTTATGTCCTGTTCTGCCAGACTTCCCATTTACGTCTTATTTTCTGAGATGTTTTTTCCGGGACATGCGCTGATTGCGGCTTACTCTTTGTATTTAATCGGACTTCTGGTTGCAATTACAATTGCTCATGTGACTCATAAGTTGATAAAATCACAGGAAGAGGATACACTTTTAATTGAATTGCCGGAATATAAGACACCCAATACCAGAACCGTTGCCATCTATGTATGGGATAAGGTTAAGGACTACCTTGGGAAAGCAGGTACTACCATATTTCTGGCTTCCATCGTACTCTGGTTTGTATTAAATACCGGATTAAACGGATTTGTAACAGACGTTTCACAAAGCTTTGCAGCGATGATCGGCAGAGTTCTAATTCCGGTTCTTACTCCTGCAGGGCTCGGAGACTGGAGAATAGCAGTAGCGCTTATTTCAGGGCTTTCCGCAAAGGAAGTGGTTGTTTCCAGCTTTTCCGTATTATTTGGAATCAGCAATATTAATTCGGCAGCAGGAATGGGTGAATTGTCCGGATTACTGGGAAGTGTGGGGTTTGGCGGTGTGAATGCATATGCACTGATGATTTTCTGTCTCCTTTATTCCCCGTGTATTGCCGCAGTTGCTACCATAAAGAAAGAAACCGGTTCACTGAGATGGACTCTTGGAATGGTGTTATTTCAGCTTGCAGTTGCCTGGGCATTTGCTGTTATAGTGTACCAGATTGGAAGTTTGATTTTTTAATTAGATAGAGGATAAACCGATGAATGATAAACTGCTTGTGGAAACTGCAGTTCTGGCAGGTGAGATTATGTTGATAAGTGGTGCGGAAATCTTCCGTGTGGAAGATACCATTGACCACATTTTGAGAAAAGCAGGCCGGGATACGGCAGAAGCAATTGTCTTTTCCACAGGCATTTTTGCGTCCTTAAATGATCCCTTAATTGAGGCGATTACGGTGGCAAGAAGGGTGAATGTAAGAAGTACTAATTTAAACAGGGTTTATCTGGTAAATGATGTATCCAGAAAGCTCTGTGCTGATCTTATGACAGTGGAAGAGGCATATGGCAGGCTGAAAGAGATCCGGGGGACAGTGCAGTTTCATAAAAGGCTTAAGGATATGGGCTTTGTGGGGGTAGCTGTATTTTTCACACTCCTTCTTGGGGGAAACGCAAGAGACTGTCTGGCAGCTGCCATAACCGGAGCCGTGTTAGCGGGAGCCATGGAGGCCTCTGTAAAGGTGCGCTTAAATGATTTCTGCGCCAATGCGTTCTGCGCTTTTCTTATTGCCTTAACTACACTTTTTCTTGAACGGTGGGCATTGCCCGGTATAAAAAGTGACATTATTATAATTGGTGCCATCATGCCGCTGGTGCCGGGAGT
>JAEWPQ010000071.1 GCA_023460575.1 Bacillota bacterium | reverse complement strand
CGGAAGGTTCCCATGTCCTATGGGTAATCGGATACCGGATCAGTGAATACTATAAGATAACAGATGATACCCATACAGTAATACAAATGCAGCTAGACGGAGGAAAAGTTAATGGATGACAAGATACGTGTAATGTTATCAGAGGAAGAGATAGCAACAAGAATTAAGGAAGTAGCGGAAGAAATCAGCAGGGACTATGAGGGAAAACCTCTTCACCTGATTTGCATTTTAAAGGGAGGCGTTTTCTTTACCTGCGAACTGGCAAAACGGATTAGTCTGCCGTTAACCATGGACTTCATGTCTGTTTCCAGCTATGGATCCGGAACCGTATCAAGCGGAATTGTGAAAATCGTCAAGGATCTGGATGATCCGATTGAAGGCAAGGATGTATTGATTGTGGAGGATATCATTGATTCCGGCAATACTCTTTCTTACTTAATCGAGGTGCTGAAGCAGAGAAATCCAAACAGTGTTGAGTTATGTACCCTGCTTGATAAGCCGGAACGCCGTGTGAAGAAACAGGTTGAAGTGAAGTATACCTGCTTTACCGTACCGGATGAATTTATCATCGGTTATGGTCTTGACTACGATCAGATATACAGGAATTTGCCATATATTGGAGTGATAGAACAGCAATAAGGAGGCAGCATGTTGAAACAACAGCAACCATTTAAAGGCTTGGGATTTCTGCTCCTTCTGGCTATAATGCTTTTATTTGCCAGCAGACTGCCCCAAAAGAGCGGAATTATTACAAACCAGGAACTTATGCAGGCGATTGACAATGGGACCATAACCTCAGCGACAGTCAGACAGAACGATCCGCCCCCAACAGGCAGAATCGAGATGACCATGGCTGACGGTTCATCAAAACAGGCCAATGTATCCAATGTGATTGAGATTCAGGACCTTCTGGACCGGAATGGAATTACCTATACAGTGGATGCAGTCCAGAAAGAGAATCTTTTTCTCGTCATTACCCTTCCCATTATTTTAACAGCAGTAGCCCTGGTTTTTCTGTTTATGTTAATGAATGCCAGAGCCGGGGCCGGCAGCGCTAATGCCAAGATGATGAATTTCGGGAGGAGCCGGGCTCATCTTGCCAAAGATGCCAATAAAATAAACTTCAGCAAGGTAGCCGGTCTTGAAGAGGAAAAAGAGGAGCTGGAGGAAGTCGTGGACTTCTTAAAGAATCCTTCCAAATATACCGGTGTCGGGGCCCGCATTCCCAAGGGTATTCTTCTGGTAGGCCCTCCCGGAACAGGTAAGACACTTCTTGCAAAGGCAGTAGCCGGAGAAGCGGGCGTTCCGTTCTTCTCGATTTCCGGTTCAGATTTCGTAGAGATGTTTGTGGGTGTGGGTGCTTCCCGCGTGAGAGATTTGTTTGAAGAGGGGAAAAAGCATGCTCCCTGTATTATTTTCATCGATGAGATCGACGCAGTTGCAAGACGCAGAGGTACCGGAATGGGCGGCGGTCATGATGAAAGGGAGCAGACATTAAACCAGCTTCTCGTTGAGATGGACGGTTTTGGAATCAATGAAGGAATCATTGTAATGGCAGCAACCAACCGTGTGGATATTCTGGACCCGGCCATTTTAAGACCTGGTCGTTTTGACCGAAAAGTCAGCGTGGGGAGACCGGATGTAAAGGGAAGAGAAGAAATTTTATCAGTTCATTCCAAGGAGAAACCTCTTGCAGAAGATGTGGATTTAAGGAGAGTTGCTCAGACCACAGCAGGTTTTACAGGGGCTGATTTAGAGAACCTGATGAATGAAGCCGCTATTTATGCAGCAAGACACAGCAAGAAGTATATTAATCAGTCTGACATTGATAAAGCCTTTGTAAAGGTGGGAATCGGTGCGGAAAAGAAAAGCAAGGTTATTACGGAAAAAGAGAAGAAGATCACAGCCTATCACGAAGCAGGGCATGCAATCCTCTTCCATCTGCTTCCGGATGAGGGGCCGGTTCATACCATATCCATCATTCCTACAGGAGTCAGTGCCGCCGGATATACCATGCCCCTTCCGGAAAGTGATCATATGTTTAACACAAAAGGCAAGATGCTGCAGGATATTATGGTGGATCTTGGCGGGCGGATTGCAGAAGAGATTATTTTCGGCGACATTACCACTGGAGCTTCCCAGGACATCAAGCAGGCAACAGCTCTTGCCAGAGCCATGGTAACCCAGTACGGTATGTCTGATCAGGTAGGCATGATCAATTATGATAATGACGGTGATGAGGTATTCATCGGAAGAGATCTGGCTCATACCAAGAATTACGGAGGCCAGGTTGCCAATACCATAGACAATGAAGTGAAGCGAATCATTGACGAATGCTATATTAAGGCCAAGGAAATCATTCTAAAACATGAAGATGTTCTTCATGCCTGCTGTAAACTGCTTATGGAAAAAGAAAAGATAGGCCAGAAAGAATTTGAAAGCCTGTTTCCTGCTGAAGCAGAAGTCTGATTTATAAGCTTTGAATTGTGATAAAAGCGCAGAGATCCGGTAAAATATCTAAGTTTTTGCCAGTGAATCTGCGCTTTTTTGTTGCCTGTGGGTGGATGGAGAAAAAATGCATAAAAAAACAGTTATAAAAAAATGATGTTTGTGCACACTTATTTTCTCAGGCGTGGTATATTAATAAACGTAAACCCCCCCAATACATTATATAGTTTTTGCTACACCCCATAAGAAACGAAATACCTTCTCCGAAAAACGGTCAGCTACCCCGCTGACCGTTTTTTATGCGCAATTTAGAGAAAGGCGGGGTTGTATATTTGAATTCAATCAGATAAAATAGTAATAGAGTAGACGTGAAAGGAAATGAAGAACATATGTGCTTCCAGACAGAGGCGTTAAATAAAGAGGCATTATTCACCGATGAGACGGACAGTTTCCGGTTTCCTTCGGAGCCTGAGGAAGGGGACGAAGTAGTTCTTCTTTTCCGGACAGCAGCGAATAATGCAGATCTTGTAAGCTATATCCAGGCGGGCAGTTCATCCGGGTCTGCCATGATTAAAACAGACACAGACGAGTTGTTTGATTATTATGAATACAGGCTTAAGACAGGCAATGACCCAATAAAGTATTGCTTCTCAGTGAGAAAGGGAGATGAGATCTGCTATTATAGCCGTCTCGGTCCAGGCGGGCAGTATCCGGATGCAGGCTGGTTCACCATTGTGCCGGGATTTTCCACGCCCAACTGGGCAAAAGGTGCTGTTATGTATCAGATATTCGTGGACCGTTTTTGTAACGGAGATCACTCCAATGATGTGGTAAGTGATGAATATCTTTACATAGGTCAAAGAGTCATGGCGGTGAATGACTGGGATAAGTACCCGGATCAGTTTGATGTGGGCTGTTTCTATGGCGGGGATTTACAGGGGGTTTGGGATAAGCTTGACTATCTTGAAAATCTGGGCGTGGAAGTGATTTATTTAAACCCCATATTTGTTTCACCGTCAAACCACAAGTATGATTGCCAGGATTATGATTATATAGATCCTCATTATGGCGTAATAGTAAAAGACGGCGGGGAGATATTGGCAGCGGAGGCCACCGATAACCTGGCGGCTGCTAAATATATGATCCGAACGACTGATCATGAGAACTTAAAAGCCAGCAATGAGTTTTTTGCCAGATTTGTGGCTGAGGTCCACAAACGCGGTATGAAGGTGATTCTTGACGGCGTATTCAATCACTGCGGTTCTTTTCACAAATGGCTGGACGGGGAACGGATTTATGAATTATCAGGAAAGTATGAACCGGGAGCATTTGAATCAGAGAACAGTCCTTACCAGTCCTTTTTTAAATTTTTTGATGCTGAGTGGCCGTACAACAATTCTTATGATGGCTGGTGGGGGCATGCCACTTTGCCGAAGCTTAATTATGAGGGTTCTGAGACTCTTTGCCGGTATATTCTTGATATTGCCGCTAAGTGGGTTTCCGAGCCTTATAATGCCGATGGCTGGCGGCTTGATGTGGCGGCGGATTTAGGCCACAGCAGCCAGTTTAACCATAAGTTCTGGAAGGATTTCAGAAAAGCGGTAAAGGCAGCTAATCCCGATGCAATCGTACTTGCGGAGCATTATGGAGATCCATCTGGGTGGCTGCAGGGGGATGAATGGGATACAGTCATGAATTATGACGCATTCATGGAGCCGGTTTCCTGGTTTTTAACCGGTATGGAAAAGCATAGTGATGAGAAAAATCTAAGGCTATTCGGGGACGGTGAGACCTTCTTTCGTTCCATGAATTACCATATGAGCCGTATGATGACGGGATCACTTTTGACAGCTATGAACCAACTTTCAAACCATGATCATTCCCGGTTTCTTACAAGAACCAGCATGAAGACAGGCCGTACTTCAACAGAGGGGCCGTTAGCGGCCTCAGAAGGGATCAGCTATGGCATATTCCGTGAAGGTGTAATGATCCAGATGACATGGCCCGGAGCTCCCGCCATTTATTATGGGGATGAGGCAGGAGTCTGCGGCTGGACTGATCCGGATAATCGAAGAACTTATCCATGGGGAAATGAGAATCTGGAGCTGATTGAGTTTCACAGATATATGTGTGAGCTGCACCGTACCATTCCGGCACTGCGCCTTGGTTCTTTAAAGCCTCTTCTGGCAGGGGATCATCTGATTGCATACGGTCGTTTTATTAATGACAGCATTTGTGCAGTTGCAGTCAGCAACCATACAGCAGAGCAGGATATTTTAATTCCGGTCTGGCAGCTGGGCATGAAGGATGGAGAGACCATGTCCCGGGTTATGCTGACTTATGAGAGCGGCTATAATGTAGGTAAAATTTCTTTTACAGTTGAACAGGGCAGAGTGAGGGTATTGATGCCTCCGTTGAGTTCTGTTTTACTGGTGGGAGACAGGGAGTAAAAGTTGTATATTTTTTGATGTAATTTTTAAAAATGCCTTGATTTTTTAAATTCTCTATGATAAAATAACACTCGCTTACTAATAAAGCATGGGTGGATTCCCGAGTGGCCAAAGGGGGCAGACTGTAAATCTGTTATCGACGATTTCGAAGGTTCGAATCCTTCTCCACCCATTTCAAAACAGAAGTGATGTAAGAAAAAGGCGGTGTGTCCAGTGAACACCGCCTTTTTCGATATGATTTTTGATTTTTCTTGTCCGGCCGTGACCAGAAATTAAGAAAATTTACTCTGCCTGAAGCGCTGCCATGGTAAAGTAATTATATGGTTTATTAAAATGCGGAAGGAAAAAGATATCAGTCAGTTTTAAGCGGTCAATCGTAACCTGTTCCTGAATAGCAAGGGAGAACATGTGGATTGCCATGGAGATGTCATATTCGGAACACATCTGGGCGCCTAAAATAACCCGTGTCTTTTTGTCATATACAATCCGGATCTTAACTTTGTAATTGTCATGCTGTATAAATGCCGGCTTCTGAGTATCTTCATAATCTGCAGCAGCTGCATCATAACCAAGCTTTTTGGCTTTTTCCAGCGTAATTCCGGTAGATACCATCTTAAGATTCCAGATGCAGATACCATTGGATCCCTGAACACCAATTGATTCAAGAGGAGTGCCGCAGGCATTATGAGCAGCTACAATTCCGGACCGGACCGCATTGGTAGCCAGAGCGATATAATTGGTATCCTGAATGGAATTATCGAATACAGTGGCGCAGTCTCCGATGGCATAAACATCAGGTATGCTTGTCTCCTGCTGCCTGTTAACCAGATAGGCTCCGTTCTTAAACAGCTTAAGAGTATCTTTGCCCAGCTGGCTGTTAGGCTTAAAACCAATCCCAAGAACTACCATGTCTGCAGCATATTCATTCTTATCCGTTATGACTTTTTCTACTTTTCCGTTGCCCTTAAGGCTGGTTACCATTTCTTCATAGGCCAGCTTAATTCCATGGCTCTCTAAGTTTTTGGACATAATATCTGAAAATTCACGGTCATAATAGCTGGACAGACAGGTGCTCATATTGTCGATCAGGGTGACCTTCTTACCGATTCGGTTAAATGCCTCGGCCAGCTCTACGCCGATGTATCCCGCACCAACTACCACAACATTGCGAATCGAGGATTCGTGCAGCTTATCAATGACTTCCTTGGCATTCTGATATAATTTAACGAATTGTACATTGGTAAGATCTTTGCCTTCAATGTTAGGCGAAATGGGGAGAGACCCGGAAGCAATAATCAGCTTGTCATATGGCTGCTGATAACTCTGTCCGTCTTTTCCCGTCGCAAATACCAGTTTTTTATCAAAATCAACATGATATACAATGGTCTCTAAATAAACCTTTGCCCCTTTTTGTTCAAAGATTTCTTTGCTGCAGTAAAACAGTCCGTCGGGTGATGTGATCTGGTTGCCGATCCATAACGCCATACCGCAGCCTAAAAAACTAATATTATTATTGGAATCAAATATAGTTACTTCTTTGTCTTTGTAATTGTCTAAGATTGTGTTAATTGCAGCTGTGCCTGCATGATTTGCTCCGATTACTACGATACGTTCCATAAAATACCCTCCTTCAGTGGATTTTTTTTAATTATAACATATTGTTAAAATAAAAACAATTACTATTATTGATAATATTGATTTATTTTTTTGACATAAAATTCAGTGGAAAATGGTTGACAAGAAAGGTGTCTTTTTGTATAATCGATATGTTGTTCAGTGCTAAGGCATTGGCGGCATTTGTTGCCGGCGTGGCGGAACTGGCAGACGCACAGGACTTAAAATCCTGCGGGACTTACCTCCCGTACCGGTTCGATTCCGGTCGCCGGCATAGAAAGAGGGCTGTTGTACTTTTGGGTACAGCAGCTATTTTTGATATTATTAAATTACTGCTTGACAATAATTTTATATAAAACTAATATATAACTATGAGAGAACAAGACATCATTTCAGTATTATCCAAAATCAGGACACAGGCAAATAAATTTATTATAAAAAAAATGGCGGATTACGGAGTTTATGAACTGGCACCTTCTCATGGAGATATCATTTTCACATTGCTCAGGATAGAAAAAATCACGATGAAGGATTTGGCAGGTTCGATTAAAAAAGACAAATCTACGGTAACCGTACTTGTGGAGAAGCTGGTGCGGCTTGGGTATGTAAAGAAAGAACGGGATGATGCAGACAACCGGATCACCTACCTCTCCCTTACACAAAAGGGAGAGGATTTAAAACCCATGTTTGAGGATATTTCAAAGAATTTGTTTGATACGGTCTATGGGAATATCCCAAAAGAGGAACGGGAAGGCTTAATGCAGACTCTGGAAAAAATAAACCAGAATTTTAATAATGTTTAAAAAGAATATGGTTTTAGCAGAATTATCTGCGAAGAATCATATTTTTATATCATAATAGTTTTATATAAAACTAGTTAAAAAGGAGAAAGAAACATGGGAAAAATTTATAGGGAAACAGCCAGTTTAAGCAATGTGGATTTATTTTACTACGATACGAAGGAAGAAAAACCAGTGATGATCTGTCTGCATGGAATGTATGGCAGAGCGGAGACATGGAGTGATTTTATCAGTCATTACGCAGATAAATACAGAGTGATTGCACCGGATTTAAGAGGACATGGACGAAGCAGTAAGCCGGATGGGTATTACACGTTTGATGAAATGGGAGAAGATGTAGTGGAGCTGATGGATAGGCTTGGAATAAAACAGGCAATTCTTGTGGGACATTCCATGGGGGGAGGTATAGCGGGTTATATTGCTGCAAGGTATCCCAATAAAGTACAGGCAGCAGCTATTCTTGACAAAACAGCAAAAGGACCTAAAAGACATATTCCGATTCTGTCAAGTCAGGTAAAAGAATACGATGCCTTTACAAAAGAATGGAATGAGGTTTTTGACACAAGAAGACAAGCGGTGGAGTGTATAAAGAGGGCATCGGGCTCTGAACTGGAAACGGAGTATTTTGTTAACAGTTTATATGAAGATGAATCCGGATATCGCTTTTTATTTTCAAAGCAGGCATTGGCAGCATACAGGGCAAATGAATATGATTGGATGGATCTGCTTCCTCAAATTTTCTGCAAAACTCTTCTTATAAAGTCGGCAGGAGAAGAAGTGGTAACAAAGCAGGATTTGATGGAAATGGAAACCTGCTTAAAGGATGTCATTGTTTATACCATGAGCAATACAAACCACAATGTTCATTTGGCAGAAAAAGAAGAGTTTTATCAGATATTTGATCGGTTTCTGGTTATCGTTGACGTAAATTAAAAAGTTTTTACTTCAACCACACTGGCCTATGATAGATTTCTATATATTATATTAAGCCGGATTTTATTGCGGTCAAAATCAATTAAGCCTTCTTTCTTCATACGGCACATTTCGCGAGATAGGGCGCTCCGTTCTACTCCAAGATAGTTTGCCAGCTCCTGGCGATTAAATGGAAGTTCAATGACAGATTTAGTTTTAGGCGTAATAATACCTTTTTGAATGGTTGACAGATAAAGCATTAAACGGTCCCTGATATGTTTCTGTGTTAAAATCTGAACTTTCCTGGCCTGAAAAATATTATTTTGTGCAGTTTCTTTCAACAAATTAGCCGTTGTTCGTGAGGCATACGGAAAGTGGACCGCTTTATCTAAAAAGAGATTAGACAGCTTCAGGAAAAGAATTGTGCTGTCTTTCTGGGCAATAATCTGCATATCTGATTTTTCTGATGAAATGCAGGCGTAGGCTCCGGCAAAGAGGGAGCCTGCCTCAAAATGACGCATGACTAATTCGCTGTCTGTTGCATTTGTCATAATTGATTTTACTTCCCCTTTCAGAATTATTCCTGCGAAATCAATTTTGTCATAAAAGTTATAGATCATTTCATTCTTTTTATATTCTTTTATGTACCCTTCAAGACATTTTATAATATTGTAAATTGCAGTTTCATCACAAGCGTTAAAAAGAAATGTTGATTCTAAAACAGGAAGATATTTTTTCATTTTTCTCCTTTTTGTTGCTATAGCAACGGAAATATAAATCAGATTCCGTTAAACTCATCTGAGTGGTTAGAAAAAGCTAACCACTCAAAAGCTGTCTTAAGTTAGGATGGACTAACATAAAGAGAGTATCATAGAAAGGACGTAAAAGCAATGAAAAAATTAATGTCATTCCTTATTGCAGCAGGATTATGCCTGGCAACAACCGGCTGTACGGGTAGTGGGGGGGATATGAAAGAAGAAATACCCGTGACGGAAAGTTCTGAAAGTACTCAGGCGGGTAGCGTGGAACAGACCATGCTGACCATCGGCGCCCCAAAAGCACCACCAACACTTCCTATTCTTCGGATGATGGAAAGCAATGCACTGGGCGAAAAAGTGAAAATCCAGTTAGATACATGGGAAGAACCAGAATCGCTGATCGCAATGGTTCAGGATGGAAAACATGATATGTTTGCTTTTCCATTAACAGTTGCAGCAAAGCTTTATAACAAAGGAATGGATATCAGACTTACAAATGTAAATACCTGGGGGGTTACTTATTTTATGACTTCTGATCCGGAATTTAAGACATGGGAGGATCTCAAAGGTAAGACGGTTTATGTTCCGCTTCAGTCTTCTCCGCCTGATGCATTAACACAGTATTTTATAAATGAAGCAGGATTAGAAGTTGGTTCTGATGTCTCAATTATATATGCGTCCACTTCAGAAGTAGCCTCCATGCTGATCTCCGGGGAAGCCGAATATGCGACTTTAATTGAGCCACAGGTAACCAAGGTAATGAAATCCAATGAAAATGTAAGGACAGCGTTAAGCTTTGAGAAAGAATGGAAAAGAGTAACGGGAACGGATACGAAGATACCAAATGCAGGTTTCGGAACGAAACAGTCCTTCATTGATCAGTATCCGGAGTTGGTTAAAGAATTCGAAGCTGCATACCTTGAAGCAGCACAATGGGTAAATGATAATCCTGAAGAAGCAGGGATATTAGCAGAAAAATATCTTGGAATCAACGCAGGCCTAATTACGAAAGCAATTCCAAACATGGGACTTGAGTATGTAACAGCTATTGATTCAAGAGAAGAATTGGATATGTTTTATGAATTGCTTAATAATTTTGATTCTTCCATGATCGGAGGAAAAATTCCGGAAAGCGGTTTGTATTATGCACCAGAACAATAAAACGAAGCTTTATGGGTGTTTGTCCATTGCAATGGTACTTGGCATATGGCAGGTACTTACCTTTTTCTTTTCCCCTATTGTGGTACCTTCTATTGGAAGTGTAGGAAAGAGCCTGGTGATTATTTTTACGCATGCAAAGTTTTACCACATGATTGGGCTGACCATTATCAGGCAGATGACTGGAATTGCAATTGGTGTAGGAATTGGATTAATTGTGGGAATTTACATGGGAAGAAATCAGATTGTGAAAGGGCTGGTTTCTCCCCTGATTCATTTGTTTCAGACAATACCACCTGTTTCCTGGGTGGTGTTGGCACTGGTCTGGTTTGGATTTAATGGTAAACCGGCGATTTTTATTGTAGTGATTGCGACAATACCGCTGATCGCCATCAATGTGTGCGAAGGAATTGAAAATATTGATGCCGTGCTGATGGAGATGGCAGATTTGTACCGGTTTTCAATGAAAAAGAAGATGCGCCATGTCATACTGCCCTCCATATTTTCTTATTTTAATTCGGGTTTAAAAGTGGCCCTTGGCAATGGCTGGAAGATAGCAGTCATGGGCGAGGTTCTGACTACAAGCGATGGAATTGGAGGAATGATAAAGACAGCAAGGCTCAATGTTGAACCGGAGAATATTATTGCATGGTCTATTGTAATCGTATTTTTATTTTATTTATTTAACTGGATACTGGAAATTGTTTTATGGGGAGGAGGAAACCTGCATGCTTTGCGTCAGAAATCTATCCAAAAACTATGATTCACTGGAGGTGCTGAAAGATTTAAATTTTATCGTAGGAGATGAAGAGATAACAGCACTGATCGGCCCTTCCGGATGCGGTAAAACCACGCTTTTACAGATGATTGCAGGAATGAAAGAAATAGACAAGGGTACGATATCCGGAGTTGAAAACGAGATATCTTTTGTTTTTCAGGAGGACAGACTTCTTCCTTGGAGAACTGTCTGGGAAAATATCAGCCTTGTTATGGATCGGGAGGATAAAGAAGAAATACAAAATCTGATCGACGAAGTAGGATTACATGGGTTTGAACATTTTTATCCCACTCATCTTTCAGGCGGAATGAAAAAGCGATGTGGCGTAGCCAGAGCCTTTTACCATAAGAGTAATCTTCTGCTTATGGATGAGCCTTTTACAGGTTTGGATTATGGACTCCGTCAGGAAATGCTGTCTATGCTTTTTCATGTCTGGAAGCAGAGAAAACAAAGTATTCTTTTTATTACACATGAAATCGAGGAAGCGCTGAGTGTTGCAAACCGTGTTCTTGTGTTATCTGGAAGACCTGGTCAAATAAAGCGGGAGTTTACACTGCCTGATTATGAAATGAGAAGAGATAAGAAAATGATGGGTAAAATCCGTATGGAGATCATTGATGTAATGTTGGAGGATAATAAGAATGAGTATATTACGAAATTTGGCTGTTGATAATGCCGTGCAGCTTGCAGATTCAATTCAGGTTAAACCACATCAGGTGGTAAGCATGTCTTTATCACGAAGCGAGCATGTGCAGATGACACTGTTTGCTTTTGCAAAGGGTGAAGAGGTCAGTGAGGAATCATATTTTGGAGATACTGTTTACATCGGGGTGGAAGGTGAGGTACGTATTCAGACAGATTATAGAGAAGTGAAGTTGCAGCAGGGAGCTGCAACAATGGTTCCTTCCGGAGTGCTACATGCAGTTCGAGGAAAAGATGAATTTAAAATGTTACAGATCACAGTAATGGAATAGGAGAGAAAACAGAATGAAAGCATTAATTAAAAATATTGAACATGCAATACCATTTGAAATAGCAGATGTATTATCTTATGAAGAAGGAAAGGTGTCAAGTCTTACCCTGGCTCAGCAGCCACAGGTGGGAATAACGCTGCTTGCATTTGATGCAGGGGAAGGAGTAAGTACTCATGCGGCTCCGGGAGATGCGCTTGTTGTGGTTTTGGATGGAGAAGCTGAAGTAACAATTGACGGAAAAGTGAACAAAGTATCAAAAGGGGGAAGTATTGTTCTGCCAGCTGCAGTTCCTCATTCTGTCAAAGCAATTACCAGATATAAAATGATGCTTACTGTAGTTAAGGAAGCATAGATAAAGAAGGAGCAGCAGCCATGAAAAAATATATTGGCTTAGATTTAGGAAGTTCTTCAATGAAGGCGGTGGTTCTGGATGAAAACAGGGAAATGCAATTTAAAACAAGAATCACACATCATGGAAAAACAGCAGAAACTTTAAAAAAATTAATGAAAGAACTAGAAGCTCTGCAGCTGCAGGCTGATTCAAAGGTTGTTATAACGGGGGTAAATGGTTCGCTTCTGGTCCGGCAGGAATACATAGCAGGAGATATCCCTGCTATCGAGAAAGGTTCTCGTTTCCTATATCCAAAAGCAGAAGCGGTATTGGAAATTGGTTCCCAGAATGCCCGTTATTTAACTGAGCTGGGGGGTAAAACACCTCCCAGCTTTGCCGTAAATGAAAGCTGTGCAGGCGGAACAGGCTCTTTTTTTGAGGATCAGATGTACCGTCTCGGTCTTCAGATTGAACATTATTCCACACTTTGTGCGCAGGCAGAAAGTGTACCAAGATTGTCAGGAAGGTGTTCTGTATTTGCGAAGACGGATATTATACATCGCCAGCAGGAGGGCGTAGATACACCGGATATTCTCCTTGGACTTTGTTATGCCACCATCCGGAATCTCAAGGCGACGGTCATTCGTAATCTTCCGATCAATAAGCCTATGGCATTTTGCGGAGGTGTTTTATATAATGAAGGTGTAAAAAAAGCAATCCGGGATATTTTTCAGCTTTCAGGAAGTGAATTACTGGCTGATGAAACGGGAGTTTATGCCCAGGCGATTGGAGCCGCTGTGATGGCAATGGAAGGAACGCTTGCTCTTTCCTGGAATATGTGTGTAGATAATGCAGAGCATGCAAAAGCAGATATTTCGGGAATTGTAAGACTGGAACCATTGGAGCTTGAAGATCTGTCTGTTACAAAGGACCCCGTATGTGTACCGGTAAAAGAGGGGCATAAAGTTTCCCTTGGAATTGATGTGGGGTCCACCAGCACCAATCTGGTCCTTGTTGATGAGACTGGTGACTTAGTGGATTTCCAATATTTAAGAACCAGAGGGGAACCGGAGGAGGTGGTAAAAAAGGGATTAAACAATATTCTGGAACGGTTCGGTAATAAAATTCAGATAACAAGTGCTGGTGTTACAGGGTCCGGACGTTATCTTATAGGAAATATGATAGGAGCAGATTCCGTTAAGGATGAGATTACCGCACAGGCAAAAGCAGCATTTTTAGCAGATGATAATACTGATACGGTATTTGAAATTGGAGGACAGGATTCCAAATATATTCAAATCGCGGCTGGAGGGGTCAAAGATTTTCAGATGAACAAAATTTGCGCAGCAGGAACAGGCTCATTTTTAGAAGAACAGGCAAACCGGCTTCAGGTTCCGGTAGAGGAATACGGAGAGTTGGCGCTTGCGGCGAAGAATCCTGTGGATCTTGGAGAACGATGCACCGTATTTATTGAAAGCAATATCTCTGCATGCCAGTCAAAAGGAGTGGAGACACCGGATATTCTGGCAGGACTCTGTCATTCTGTAATTCATAATTATTTATATAAAGTCGTTGGTAACAAGCCTGTTGGCAAGCACATCATGCTGCAGGGGGGTGTCTGTTATAATGCGGGAGTGGTTGCGGCCTTTCGCGCAGTATATGGAGACAGGGTAAAGGTATCTTCATATTTTTCCATCAGCGGAGCTTACGGCGTTGCAAGAATTGCGGCAGAGGAGACAGGAAAGAATCATTCAAACTTCCGGGGATTGCGCCTGGATAGAGCAGGGAATGAAACAGGGTCTTTGCAGTCAGTAATTAAAGAAAACGAGGATTATTATAATAAAGCGAAGGAGTATTTTTTTGATGGCTACGTAAGAACTTTGGATCCGGAAAAAAAGACAGTAGGAATTCCTTATGTTTTGCTGGTGCATAAACTGTTTCCAATGTTTCGGGCATTTTTTGAAAATCTGGGATATAATTGTCTTCTCTCTCAGGAAACCAATGAAGATATTATTGAGATTGCTCAAAAATATGCTCAGGCAGAGACCTGCTATCCGGTTAAGTTAATTTACGGACATATGGCATGGCTGGCTGATCAGAAGGTAGATTATATTTTCCTGCCAAGTGTACTTACCATGAAGCATGAAAAGTCAAAGGTATATCGTAATTATGGGTGTATCTATATGCAGTCCGCACCGCAGATGATATTTGAAAATATGAAACTGGCAGAACAGGGTATTACACTGTTAAATCCCAGATTTTCACTGGATTTTGGACAAAAAGCGATGGCCGGCTGTATGATTTCGGCGGGAGTATCCCTTGGAAAATCAAAACCTGCATGTACAGCGGCATTATTAAGAGGTGCTATGGCAGTAAGAAAACATACGGAGCAGGTGGAAATGCTGGGGGAAGAACTGTTATCCGGATTAAAACCGGATGAAAAAGTTCTGGTGATGGTGACCAGAACTTATGGAATTGAAGATCCGGTACTGAATATGGAAATTCCACAGGAGTTATTGAAAAGGGGGTATAAGGTTATTACCATATCTCATCTTCCATCACATGATGTGGATATCTCGGCAGAATATGAGAACCTGTACTGGCCGTTTGGGCAGCATATCATATCATCGGCTAAGATGATTGCAAAACACCCCAATCTGTTTGCTGTATACCTGACAAATCATGGCTGTGGTCCGGATACCATGCTGACTCATCTGTTTCAAAAAGAAATGGGAGATAAGCCTTATTTAAACATTGAGGTGGACGAGCATTTTTCCAAGGTTGGAGCGATTACACGAATTGAGGCATTCTTAAATAGCATTGCTCAGCATAAAATCCAGTCCACCCCAGTTAATATGAGGGAATTGAAGCATTTAACCATAGGCAAAGCTGCCATACCAAAATCTATATCCAGGAATAAAAAAATCTATCTGCCTTATTTATATCCGTATACACAAATCATTTCGTGGATACTCAATAATAAAGGGTATGAGATGGAAGTATTGCCCCAGTCAGATGAAATAACACTTTCTCGTGGACAGACCCGGGCAATGTCTAAAGAATATTTGTCCTTTACTTCACTTGTTGGCAGCATTTTAGTAAAGAATCAGGCAGATATAGAAGCACAGTTTTTAATACCCCAGACAGAGGGCAGTGAGACAGATGGTTTGTACGCAAGAGTGATTTATGACCTGTTAGGAAGAGAGGGCAGCGTTGCAGCACCGATGGTAGAAACACTTCCGTTTGAGTTCAAAGAATTTGAGCCGGTGTTCCTTGGGATTCTTGGGGGAGATCTGGTCC
The DNA here is from genome assembly GCA_023460575.1 of Bacillota bacterium. Taxonomy (GTDB): domain Bacteria; phylum Bacillota; class Clostridia; order Lachnospirales; family Lachnospiraceae; genus Lacrimispora. Next base: position 7,078 of record JAEWPQ010000071.1, on the reverse strand, counting down.
TTACAGCACCAGTCAGGGAACGTGAGATGCTTATGAACAGGATACAGGCAATGCAGGAAATATCCATGGAAAAGCTCAAAGAGCTGGCATTGCAGATTTCAGTAAATAGAAAGAAACAAATTGCAGTTATCGGAGATCCTTACCTGGTTTATCATCCGTTTCTTCATGGATATCTTCTGGAAGATTTGGAGAAAAGCGGGGAACAGCTTCAATGGATGCCTTTGGGAGAGTATCTTTGCTTTTTGTGGAATAAACGTGCAGCGTCTGCAAAGGAAAAGAAAGTTGTATCCAGATACCAGAAGCAGATACAGGAATTATCAAAATCTATGGGAATCATATCTCCATATGCAGATGGCCTGAAGGAAATTTTTGATGCAGCATCTGGCTGTCTGTCCCAGGTTTCCGGAGGAAATATATCATATCGCTATGGAAAACAATACTGCCTCAATCATGCAAAGGCGGTAATACATATATCAAGCACTTATGAGAATGCACAGACAATTATGAATCTTTTTGAGAAGAAAAGTAACCTGCCTGCTATATCCCTAAGCTTTGAAGGGACAAATCAAGAGAGTATAAGAGAGAAATTACAGTCATTTGTTTATTATTTAAAGTAAAATGGTTTTTTTCGCTGTTCCCTATTTATGTGGGCAGAGTAAGGATAACACGGCACCCGCCGCCTGGAAGGTTGGAAAAAGAAGCTGTGCCGTCGTGAGCGTTCATGATTTGCCGGACAATAGTAAGCCCAAGCCCGTGATTATCCAGTTCCACTGGCTCCAATGGCTGGTTAAGCCGTTTCAGTATCTGTGAAGGAAAACCGGTTCCGTTATCTGTAACAGACAGGAGAATGGTTCCGGAATTTCCGGACAGCCGGATTTTTATATCACAGCCATCTGGATTATGCCTCATGCTGTTTAGAAGTAAGTTGGTAACGGCCCGTCTGATCAGCTGGCTGTCGCCGGTTAAGATTATGTTCTGGGCATCCTCGTTTATGGAAATATTTAAAGTATATTTTTCTGAAAGACTGCTGTTTAAAAGATCAGCTGCGATACTGCGTATTAAGGGTGCAAGACTGAATTCTTCTCTTCGTATGGGCTGCATGTCATATTCCAGCTTGGACGCCAGGTTTAGATCATTTATTAATGCTTTGATTTTCTGACACTGGCTGCGAATAATGACAGCAAACTCCTGCTGGTCTCTGGTGAGGGTGTCGTCTTCCTCCATCTGGCCGGCATATCCCATTATTACGGAGAGAGGTGTGCGTATATCGTGGGAAATCCCCGCAATCCATGTTGTTCGCGCATTATCCCGTTTATTTAAAGCTGCTTCCTGACGGATCAGCTGGGACGAAGCACGGTTGATGCCTGAAGCCAGATCTCCCAGAATACCCTGAGCTGGCATTGATACCGGTTTCATCTGTGCTAAATCTTCGATCCCGATGGTTAGTTTTTTTAGGGAGAGAAACAGCCTGAGACCGGAGAGCAGGGCGAGTATTACAGCAGTGACAAGATTCAGGATTAAGAACATCGGTATCCAGAAACGGGAGTTGTCCATTGTTTTCATGGGAAATTCTATACCGATCTTCCACATGCTGTTTTTAGGATTTCCAACTACAAAAAGCCCGTCCCTGTGCTGCCAGACCTTCACCGGATAATCCTTTAAATACCAGCGGGATAATCCTGCTACATCAGTAAGCGTATAGGTCAGGGGCACATCCGATGGGAGATTTCTGTTCCATATGACAGCGCCTTTCTCATCCATCAGCATAGCCCATTGCTGATTCTGATCCAGTTCTGCGGCAATAGGATCAGAAAGTGAATATTCCCCATCAGATACCGCAAGCCCTTCAGCCATCTGATTAACCGTATAGTTTTTTCCGCTTTCTCTGGCTGATTGAAACAGCCATACAGCCAGAGCGGTGAAATTTATGATAAGCAGAAGAATTGCCGCGGATGCAGCTGAAATTACATATCTGCTTAAAATTTTCATCATGCTTTTCAAGACAATGTCACCCCCACCAGTTTATAGCCCAGTCCCCGGACTGTTATGAGAAATTCAGGGTCGGATGGTTCCGGCTCTATTTTTTCGCGTAAACGGCGGATGTGGACCATCAGTGTGTTCTCATATCCGTAGAGAGGATCTCCCCATGCTGCAAGGCAGAGACTGTCTCCGGTTACGATCTTTTCCCTGTTGTCAAACAGTTTTTCAAGGAGTGCATACTCCTTGGCTGTGAGTGTAAAGGTCCCTTTATCTGATGAAATTGTGCCGCTGTTGAAATCGATCTTTGTTTTCCCCAGATGAAAAGCGGGTTTTTCCTTCCGGTTTAAAACAGCCGGGAAATAGGTACGGTTTAACACTGCATGAACGCGCAGGATCAGTTCTCTTGGAAGAAATGGCTTCGTAATGTAATCATCTGCACCAAGTCCCAGTCCTAAAAGGCGGTTCTCATCTTCGTCTCTGGCAGAAAGAAACAGAACGGGAGCAGCTGATAAGGAACGGAATTCCCGCATCAGGGTAAATCCGTCACCATCAGGCAGAGAAACGTCCAGTATTACGACATCCGGTTTTTCGGAAGTAAACAGCAGCAGTGCCTGGCTGCAGTCTTCTGCAAATATAATTTTTCTAAAACCGCTTTGCTTTAATATATTGCCGACCATTCTGCGAAGCTCAGGTTCATCATCAACAAGAAGAAGTTTGCAGTCAAAAATATCGTTCATGGCGTTTGGTCCTTTCCGTCTGTTTTGTTACCATTATAACCGAAATACAGGAAATTTGAAGGAAAAAGTAAATGTTTAAGGTAAATGTAAGGTGGCTTACAGGCTGATGTAAGGCAGCTCTGTTAGACTGAAACCATAAAGAGCAAAGGAGATTAACATTATGCCTAATATGATTACTACCAGTGGTCTCTGTAAACGATATGGAGCTTCCATGGGAGTAAAGGATTTAGATCTTGCAGTGCCGGAAGGGGTAATTTACGGATTCCTCGGTCCTAATGGCGCAGGGAAATCAACCACCATGAAGATGATACTGGGGCTTGCAAAACCCACTTGCGGGACCATTACTGTATTTGATAAAACGGTAAACAGAAAAAACCGTCTTGCTATATTAAAAAAAACTGGTTCGCTCATTGAATCCCCAAGCTTCTATGCCCATCTTACAGGGAAAGAAAATTTAAAAATAATCAGCAGCTTAAAAGAGCTGCCGGACAATGAGATCGACCGCGTGCTGAAGCTTGTCCGTCTGGAAGACCAGAAGAATAAAAAGGCAGGTCAGTATTCTCTGGGTATGAAGCAAAGGCTTGGGCTTGCCGGGGCATTGCTGGGAAATCCCAGACTTCTTATTTTAGATGAGCCGACCAATGGACTTGATCCTGCCGGAATTCAGGAAATACGGGAACTGATCTGTTCGCTGCCCCACTCATTTGGTATTACAGTTATGGTATCCAGTCACTTATTAAGCGAAATAGATCAGATGGCTGGTCACATCGGTGTCATTAGCAAAGGAGAACTGGTTTTTCAGGACAGGCTGTCTGTTCTTCATGACAGAAGTGAAAGCTGTATTGCAATACGTACTCTGAATAATCAGGCAGCCCGCAGTGTGTTAAGCAGCCAGGGGGTAGCCTGCCAGGAAGAAGGGGGCTGTATACTGATCCCCAAACTTTCTGATCACCAGCTGGCGGGGTACATCCGGCAGTTTTTAAAAGAAAATATTGGTGTTGTCCGCATTGAAGAAAGGAAAAAAACTCTGGAGGATATATTTTTAGAATTAACTGGAATGGCGGTGAATCTTTAATGAAAGCAGTTTTTCTTGAATTTTATAAAATACGAAAGAGAAAGATCTGGGTTACTGACGCAGCATTGCTTTTAGTACAGTGCCTGTGGGGAATGTGGTCATTTCGGAATATGAATGCAAAAGAGTTGTCCCAGGGTTATATGCAGTGCCTGTATCATTTTTCTGTGTTCAATACCATTATGATGCCAATGATTGCGGCAATCACAGCTTCAAGAGTCTGTGATCTGGAACATAAGGGGCAGACCTTTAAGCTTCTTTTAACAGCTATGCCAGCAGGTGCTTTATTTGATGCAAAGTTTATCTGTGCTTCCCTGCATATGGCCGCTGTTGGGGCCGCCCAGACAATTCTCATAATCGTTCTGGGTAAAGCAGCGGGGTTTACCGAGCCGTTTCCCCCAGGCCGCATTTTTTACTATATGATTACGACAACTTTCGTCACTGTCACCATTTTGGCGCTTCAGCAGGTATTGTCTCTGATGTTTTCCAATCAGATGATTCCTTTGGTTGTTGGAATTACGGGGAGTTTTGGGGGACTTTTCAGCCTGTTTCTGCCGGCGGGGGTTCAAAAAGGAGTCTTATGGAGCTATTACGGAGTGCTGACACAGGTAAAAATGAATTGGGACAGTGTGACCAGAATCGCAGATATGCAGTATATTCCGGTTGACTGGGGCGCTTACCTGCTGCTTGCAGGGGTGTTTGCTGCCATCTATTTAACAGGACGCTGGTGTTTTACAAGAAAGGAGCGGTAAGTTTATGTTATGGATCGTACTTCGCGGGGAACGGATGAAGTTAAGGCGCAGTCCTGTCTGGCTGGCTTTCTTGCTTCTGCCTGTGCTCCCCGCTTTTATGGGGACATTTAATTATCTTCAGAATACAGAAATACTGCAGGATGAATGGTACAGCCTTTGGACTCAGCACACTCTGTTCACCTGTTATTTCTTTTTGCCTGCGGCGATTGGTGTATACTGCTCTTACCTTTTCCGTCTGGAGCACACCAATCATAACTGGAATTGTGTAATGACACTGCCAGTGCCTGTGCTTCATCTATATCTGTCAAAGCTTATCATGGCATCTTTCATGGTAATACTGACTCAGATCTGGGTGGGAGTTCTGTTCATTGTTTCCGGGAAATTATCGGGGCTTGCTGGTCCGGTTCCTCCTGAGCTTTTAGAATGGCTGTTTTATGGAACATTGGGAGGAATTGTCATATGCGGAGTCCAGCTCTGCTTTTCACTGATCATCCGTAGCTTTGCTGTACCGGTAGGAATTGCAATGGCGGGAGGAGTCTTGGGAATAGGGGCTCTATCTAAAGGTCTGGGGGCATTTTATCCATACACACTGATGAGTCTCGGTATGAGGGCTAACAGCCCGGGCGGACCCATGGCGTGCAGTCCTGGACAGTTTCTGGCAGGCTGCGTGTTCTACCTTGTATTTTCAACAGGTGCAGCAATTATTTGGATGAGTGAAAGAGATGTAGCTGCGGCATAGTCAAATCCTGAATTTTCCGGCTGCAGAAATTGAATTGAAGCTATCCTGCCATAATTGTGTAAGTATATGGTAAAAATTGTAAAATATAGGTAAACCATCTATACTTATCAGAATATTATCCGTTATAATGATTCTGTCTCTTTCCATAATGGAATAGAGCTATACGTTTATATCGGAGGACAGCAGGAATGAAGAGACGTCAGACAGGAATAAAAAGAGAACTGATCTTGTTTACCATGGGGTGTATTATCTGTATTGTATTTATTTTATCCGCAGGTTCTGTATATCTTTCTTATGATTTAAACCGCAGAACCTTAAACAAATGTCTGAAAGAGACATCAGAACTGGTGTCAGAAAAGATTACCCAGCAGTTAACAGAGTATTCTGTAATTGCAGAATCCATTGCCCTTTATCAGAAAGGAAATGCGGCACGTGGAGGGAATATCGGGTTATTTTTAAATATGTCAAGCTCCCAGTATGGTCTCAATAAGATTGATATTCTTTCCAAGGACGGAATTTCTATCGTAAACGGAGATTCCTATATCGAGGATCCGGCTTTTTTGCAGGCCGAAGAAGGAAAGGCTTCCTTATCAGATCCGATTGTAAAGGAAGGAAATGTTTCCTATGAGTATATTTATCCTTACGGAGATATTGTGGTTGTACTTGAATTTCCTTACTCTGTATTTGAAAAAATCATAAAGGATACCAAGCTGGGTGATACTGGAATTACTTATATGATAAACCGGGAAGGAAGGAAAATGGCTCATGATGATTTCTCTCTTGTTTTAGCCGGTCAAAATGATATCGAGGATGCCAAGAAGAATCCGGCAGCATATGCAGAGGCGGCTAGTCTGGAACGTTCCATGATAAACGGGGATTCCGAATTTCGATTTTTCCGGATAAAAGGTGAGAAAAAGATCGGGGCATACACCCCTATTGCAGATACCAATGGATGGTCTGTTAACATTACTGCCATGGAGTCCGAGTTTATGTCTGGAGTAACAGTCTCCATGCTGGGATCCCTGCTTCTTGGGATTGTTTCAATGATACTTGCGGGACTGGCCATGCTTCACATTGCAAACAGAATTACAAAGCCGATCGGGCAGGCGGCAGAGGCCATTGAACGGCTGTCAGGAGGAGACTTAAATCTGGAATTGTCAGTTTCACGGAATGACGAAATCGGTCAGATCGCACAGAAAGTCAATGAAATGGCAGGGAAATACAAAGACATTATCTCAGATATATCCCGTTTTCTGTATGAAATATCCTGTGGGAATCTGCAGGCAGAAAGCGGCTGCGAGTATCCCGGAGAATTTAACGGAATCCGGACTTCCATGGAAGCTATTGCTTTCCGCCTCAGAGAGACACTTCTGCGTATTAAGGCATCGGCGGATGAAGTGACGGAAGGATCCGGCCAGGTATGGGATGGAGCCCAGGAGCTTGCAAAACGGTCCGCTGAGCAATCCGGAGCTATAGAAGAACTGCAGAGTGCCATGACTGGTGTATTCCAGCAGTCGGTTAAAAATGCAGAATATGTGAAAAAGGCTTCCGCTTATGTGGCGGAATCAGGGAAAAAGGTAGACGAAGGAAACTTACATATGCGCAGCTTAAATCAGGCGATGGAAGAGGTGGATGTAACCTCCAGAAAAATCACCGGTATTACAAAACTGGTTGAAGATATTGCGTTCCAGACCAATATACTGGCTTTAAATGCTGCCGTGGAGGCGGGACGTGCAGGAGCGGCAGGAAAAGGATTTGGAGTAGTAGCCGACGAAGTCCGTAATCTGGCTGCAAAGTC
>JAEWPQ010000070.1 GCA_023460575.1 Bacillota bacterium | reverse complement strand
GGGAAGAACTGACTCCGGAGGAGATTACCGTATACAAACGGGGGCGCAATGCCAAATCTGCCACAACAGCCAAACACGCGACTGTGGCAGATTACAGAACAGCAACCGGTTTTGAGGCGTTATGCGGTTATCTCTATTTAAACGGCAGGCTGGAACGTTTGATTTGGGTGGTAAGCAGGGGGCTTAACAGAATAGGAGAACTGGAATGATAGAAGAATTTACAATAGAAGGAAGGAATGCGGTGCTTGAAGCATTCCGTTCCGGAAAGACCATTGACAAGCTGTATGTACAGAAAGGCGTATCCGATGGCCCTATCCAATCTATATTGAGGGAAGCCAAAAAGACAGATACCATTGTTAACTTTGTTGAAAGAGAACGTCTGGACCAGATGTCAGAGGAAGGCCGCCATCAGGGGGTAATTGCCCATGCAGCTGCCTACGAATACGCAGAAGTGGAAGATTTATTAAAGGCAGCAGAGGAAAAAGGAGAACCGCCGTTTTTATTTCTCCTTGACGGAATTGAGGATCCCCACAATCTGGGAGCCATTATCCGTACAGCCAACCTTGCAGGCGCCCACGGCGTCATTATACCGAAGCGCAGAGCAGTAGGCTTAACAGCCACAGTGGCTAAGACTTCTGCAGGTGCTCTTAACTATACACCGGTTGCGAAGGTGACGAATTTAACCGCTGTTATGGAAGATTTAAAGAAAAAGGGAATGTGGTTCGTATGTGCCGATATGGATGGAGAGAGCATGTACCGCCTGGATTTAAAAGGACCGATTGGTCTTGTAATCGGCAGTGAGGGAAGCGGAGTCAGCAGACTGGTAAAAGAAACCTGTGATATGGTTGCTTCCATACCCATGAAGGGAAACATTGATTCTCTCAATGCCTCAGTAGCTGCAGGAGTGCTGGCTTATGAGATTGTAAGGCAGCGTTTGGGATAACCATTTAGGAGATGATGAGCATGAGAAAAAAAGGTACGGCTGCCGCCGCTGTCTGTGCAGCCCTGATGTTTTCCATAAACGGCTGTGCGCCGGCAAACCGGATTGCTTCTGCTGATCAGACAGCAGAATCTACAGAGTGGAAAACGGTTGTTACAATTAAAGACGAAGCAGTTCCTCTTTATTCAAAACCTGCCGGAAGCAGTGTTAAGGTTCCCCAGGCATCAGGAACGGTCACTTACAACAGCAATTCAGTTCTTCTTGATGCATCCAATACCAGCCATGGGTATGTGATGGTGCAGTATTCCGGTGATTCATCCAAAATTAAGGTTCAGGTATTAAAAAGCGGGGGAGAGACTTATACCTATGATCTAAATTCCAGATCAGCGTATGAAGTGTTCCCTCTGACAGAAGGAAACGGAACCTATACGGTAAGGGTACTGGAACAGGTTTCCGGTAACCAGTATGCGGTGAAATCTAACAACAGTATAAACGTAACGCTGTCAAATGAGTATGAACCTTTTCTGTATCCCAACCAGTATGTGAATTTCTCTGCCGGCAGCGCGGTGGTTACAAAAGGCGCTGAGGTTGCTGCCTCTGCGGCAGATGCTCTGGGAGTTGTAAGCAATGTATATAATTACGTTGTACAGAATTTCACATATGACACTGCGCTGGCCAATACAGTCCAGTCCGGTTACTTGCCAAATGTGGATCATGTCCTTTCTGTAAAGAAGGGGATCTGCTTTGACTACGCAGCTGTTATGACAGCCATGCTCCGTTCCCAGAATATTCCGACCAAGCTGATCGTGGGATATACAGGAAGCCTTTACCATGCATGGGTGAGTGTGTACATAGAAGGACAGGGTTGGGTGGACAACATCATTTTTTTTGATGGCTATCAGTGGAAACTCATGGATCCCACCTTTGCCTCATCGGGAAAGAATGATCCTAAGATTAAGGATTATATTACCAACAGTTCGAATTATAAGGCAAAATATACGTACTAATGAATGGAATGAAAAGGGAGTAAGGACAGATGGCAAAAATAGAGAAGAAACAGTATTCTGCCCGGGAACTTTCAGCATTCTGCCTTCAGATATCCATTCTTCTTCATGCGGCGATCCCTCTTGATGAGGGATTGTCTGTTATGGCGGAGGATGCACAGCAGAATGAAGAGAAGAAGCTGCTGATAAAGATGGCGGAGGATGCAGAACTGGGAAATCCGTTTTCGAAGGTACTGAAGGAAACCGGCGTTTATCCGGCTTATATGGTTCGAATGACAAGGCTTGGAGAAGAAACAGGTACTCTGGACCAGATTATGGAATCTCTGGCCGAATATTACGAAAAAGAGCATATTATGATGAAGAACATGAAAAACGCCATTACCTATCCGGCTATGATGGTCGGGATGCTTTTGATTGTTCTCCTTGTACTGTTTACCAGAGTAATGCCTGTATTTGAAAAGGTATATAAACAGCTGGGGGCCCAGATGCCGCCGGTATCAATTGCTGCAACAAGGCTGGGAGGAATATTTTGCGCCGTTTCGCTGGTGATCATTCTTCTCCTTGGAATTGCGGCTTTTTTTGTCTGGATTATGGGAAGAAGCGGCAAAAAGATTCTTCTGGCAGAAGGTCTGGTTAACTGGCTGAAGCGAAGAAGCAAAATAGCAAAGTCCATAGCAAACCGCCGTTTTACTGCCGTTCTGTCGCTGACGTTAAAAAGCGGGCTGGACTTGGAAAAAGGGATGGAGCTTGCCGGGGAACTGGTTGAGAATCCGGCAGTGGAAGAGAAGATACGCCGGTGTGCCGGTTCGCTGGAAGCTGGTAAGGATTATTACAGCGCAATGAAAGAAACCGGTCTTTTCAGCGGATTTTACATCCAGATGATTAAAGTGGGAACAAGAAGCGGACGTTTGGACAGTGTTATGTCAGAAATATCCAAAAGCTACGAGGAAGAGGCTGATCTTGCCACAGAACAGATGATTGGGCGGTTTGAACCTACTGTGATAGCAGTTTTGGCAGTTTCTGTGGGCATGATTCTTTTGTCAGTCATGCTTCCGTTAATTGGCGTCCTGTCAGCCATCGGCTAGGAGGTATCTATGAAAAAACAAAGAGAATCTGGAAAAGAACTGGCATGGCAGCTTTTATCCATTGGGGCGTTTTCTCTTGCCGTTGTACTTTTTGTCTCCTCTGCATTGACATTTTCAAAGCGATCCGGAGAACGGGGAGCAGAAACTTTACGGGATGCCATACGCAGGGCATCGGTTCAGTGTTATGCAATTGAAGGAAGATATCCGCCAAGCGTGGAATATTTAGAAGAAAATTACGGGATTAAGATTGACAAAGACCGCTACGATGTGTTTTACAGCGGATTCGCATCAAACTTCATGCCGGATATCACGGTTAATTTACAAAATCCATAGAGAGGTGCCCAATGACAGGAAAAGAAATACCGAAAAGCCGGTTGGGAACAATCGTGTTTCCGCTCCTCCTGTTTCTGGTGTTTGTGATGTGCGCCTTATTTCTCATACTGATCGGCGGCAGAGTTTATGAAAATATTAATAAAAGATCGGAGCTGACCTATCAGAAAGATATTGCGTTCAGCTATATTGCCAATAAGGTCAGGCAGGCGGATGAGGCCGGTGCCGTATCACTTACGCAAGACGAAGGAGTACAGGTTCTTAAATTAAAGCAGACCATAGATGACACGGTATATGTGACACAGATTTATTACCGTGACGGAAGCTTATGGGAATTGTTTGCTGATCAAAACAGCGGACTTTCCATACATGACGGAAATCAGGTACTGGAATGCGGGAAAATCACCATGGATTTGGAGGATGATCTTCTGCATATAAAGTCAGACGGTGAATCAGGAGGCCGGCTCTTTATCTCTTTAAGAAGCGGAGGGTCTGCAGATGAATAGAAAAAACAGATCCAATGTGATGATGATGGAGATGATAGTGGCTGTGTTTTTCTTTCTTTTGTGTGCAGCTGTCTGTATTCAGGCATTTGTGAAAGCAGACTTGCTCAGCAAAAGAGCTTCCGATTTAAATCAAAGTGTGCTGATTGCCCAAAGCACGGCCGAGATCTGGAAGGCAGAAGGAGAAGCAGGTCTGTCCAGCCGTTCCTATAGTCAGAAAAAAGATTCTCCCGTACATACTTATACCATGATGTTTGACAAAAGAGGAAACACCTCTGATCAGTCCCACGCGGTTTATTATGGAGAACTGAAGGTTATAAGCGTACTGGAAGCGGAAGTAACTGTATCCAGGGACGGAAAAACGTTATATTCTCTGACTGTAAGCCGGCATGAAGCAGATTAAGGAAAGGAGGAAGCATATGGCAAAACAGGAAATCGGTTACAGAGCCAATATCGGAACTCCTACTCTTATTTTAATATTCATGATTCTATGTCTGGTTACCTTTGGAATGCTCTCTCTTTCCACTGCGAAAAGTGAGTGGAATCTGGCTCAGAGAAATGCAGATTCTGTTACGGAATATTACAGAGCCGATAAAGAGGGAGAGGCCTTTTATCAGATGGTCCTGGAGGCGGTGGATCATGGGCAGAAGGAAGAGGGGGATTTACAGGCATTTCAAAATACTCTTTTAAAGGAACTGGGGGATTATTATGACGGGGAAACAGGTGTGATATCGACACAAATTCCCATGAAACGTTCCCAGTCCCTTTCCATAAAGCTGAGTCCATTAAGGGATAAAGGGGGAAAGATTGGGATATCCCAGTGGAAAGTAATTCAGACAGAAGATTATGAAATTGATCATTCCCTGCCGGTGTGGAAGGACGGGAATTGACAGAGCAGGAGATTGGAAGATGAAGGTAGTAGATTTGTTAAGTTCTGCTGTGGCACAGAAGGCATCCGATATATTTCTTGTACCCGGTATGCCGTTTTCGTATAAGATTGGAAGCAGAATTGTTTACCAGAGTGAGGAAAAGCTGTACCCGGCCCAGATGGAGCTGCTGATCACAGAGCTTTACCAGCTGGCTGGAGAAAGAGACATGGGGAAAGTAAGAGAACATGGAGATGATGATTTTTCCTTTGCAATTCCCGGAGTCTCCCGGTTCCGCTCCAGCGTATTCCGCCAGAGAGGTTCCCTGGCTGCTGTGATCCGTGTGGTGAATTTTGATCTTCCTGATTATAAAGAGCTTCATATTCCGGAGCCGGTGATGGATGCAGCCAGACTGACGAAAGGGTTTGTGCTGGTAACAGGACCTGCAGGAAGCGGTAAGACAACCACCCTTGCCTGCATTATTGATAAGATTAATAATACAAGAAATGCCCATGTTATCACCCTTGAAGACCCCCTTGAATATTTACACCGCCATAAACAGAGCGTGGTAACCCAGCGGGAGGTGACGACAGATACAGACAGTTATGTAACCGGATTAAGGTCTGCCCTCCGTCAGGCACCGGATGTAATTCTGGTGGGAGAGATGAGGGATTATGAGACAATCCGCATTGCCATGACTGCAGCAGAGACCGGTCATCTGGTGATATCAACGCTTCACACAGTAGGAGCAGCCAATACCATTGACCGTATTATTGACAGCTTTCCTCCCAATCAGCAGCAGCAGATCCGGATGCAGCTGTCCATGGTGATGCAGGCTGTGATTTCCCAGCAGCTCATCCCTACTGTGGACGGGGGCGTGTATCCAGCATTTGAAATCATGTTTTTTAACAATGCAATCCGCAACATGATCCGGGAATCCAAAACCCACCAGATTGATTCAGTCATTGCTACCGGTCAGGCAGAAGGAATGCGTTCCATGGATTATAGTCTGCTGAATCTTTATAAAGAAGGTAAGATCACAAAAGAAAATGCAATCATTTACAGCAGTAACAGTGAACTGATGTCAAAAAAAATCGAACGGGGAATTTCAAACGCATAGTTTTTATTTCATGCAGTAACACTATCTATAATAAGAACAGGAGAGTGGCATAAAATATGAGAACAGATAAAAGAAAAATTGCGCTTGTAGGTACAGGAATGGTAGGAATGAGCTATGCTTATTCCATGCTGAATCAGGGGATTTGTGATGAGCTTGTTTTGATTGATATTAACCGCAAAAGAGCAGAGGGAGAAGCCATGGATTTAAACCACGGACTGGCTTTTTCCGGATATCATATGAAGATTTATGCAGGAGATTATAAGGACTGTTCCGATGCGGATGTTGTGGTGATCTGTGCAGGTGTTGCGCAGAAACAGGGTGAAACGAGACTTGATCTGTTAAAGCGCAATGCTTCCGTCTTTGAGTCTATTGTGCAGCCTGTAACAGAGTCCGGATTTAACGGAATTTTCCTGGTTGCAACCAACCCGGTGGATATTATGACCAGGATTACTTATTCTCTTTCCGGTTTCAATCCCAAGCGGGTTCTTGGAAGCGGCACAGCCTTAGATACGGCAAGACTGCGGTATCTGCTGGGAGAATCCCTTCGGGTGGATCCGAGAAATGTCCATGCCTACGTCATGGGAGAACATGGGGACAGCGAATTCGTGCCCTGGAGTCAGGCCATGATTGCTACCAAACCCATTTTGTCTCTTTGCGGAAGCGGCGGGGAAGATGATATGGTCTGCAGAGAAGAGTTAAAACGGATCGAAGATGAGGTACGGGGAGCAGCTTACCGGATTATTGACGCAAAGCAGGCAACCTATTACGGAATCGGAATGGCACTGACCAGAATCACAAAAGCCATACTTGGAGATGAAAACAGTGTCTTTACCGTATCAACCATGCTAAGAGGGGAGTATGGCCAGAATGAAGTATATGCCGGGGTTCCCTGTATCATAAACAAGAACGGCATTCAGCGGGTTTTAACCCTTTCTCTAACAGAGGATGAGATGAAGCAGTTTGGCAAATCCTGCGATACGTTAAGAGAAAGCTTTCAGGGTATTTTATAAAAAAGAAGGCAGGAAAGGATGGGCGGTGCCTGTTCTTTCCTGGTCATTTCCAGGGTGAATAACAGGCATATTCGCGAAGTATTTGTAGAATTTTTGCAGTTTTATGTGTATTATAAAAAACTCCTAAAAAACGTTGACAAATAGATTTTCCCATGCTATGATATACGAGGTTCGAGCGACGAACCATAGAAATGCTGATGTGGCACAGGTGGTAGCGCACCTCATTGGTAGTGAGGAGGTCACGGGTCCGAGTCCCGTCATCAGCTTGTAACAAACGGGAAGTCTTAATCAAGAGACTTCCCGTTTTTGTCATATCATAATAAGAAAAGAAGGAGGCAGGTTATTATGGGGAAGAAAAGCAGGAAAAGAAAAAGTGCATGGAATATATTTTTTCGTCCCATAAAGATCATTCTCTTCGTATTTTTACTGGCGATGGTGGTAGGGTGCCTGGCTGGAGGCGTCGTATTTTTAAAATATCAGGATGAGATCATGGCATGCAAGGAAAAGGCTGACTCAATTATAAGCCAGACCTCCAGAACAGACTTCTCACAGCCAATGGATACGAGAGTTTATGATTCAGAAGGAAATTTAATCGGAACCATTAATTCCGGTCACTACGAGTATGTACCGGTCAAGGAGATCAGCGAAAATCTTCAGAATGCTTACATAGCTCAGGAAGACAGAAGATTCTATAAGCATCATGGAATTGATTACAAAGGGCTTTTAAGAGCCGGCGTAGTTTTTATTAAAAACAAAGGGGTGGCAACACAGGGAGGCAGCACCATTACCCAGCAGGTGATTAAAAATACCTATTTAACCCAGGAACGGACCCTTCAGAGAAAGATAACGGAATTTTTTGCAGCTCCCCGGATGGAGGACAAGTACTCCAAGCATGATATTATGGAATTTTACTGCAATACCAATTTCTATGCCAACCGGTGTTACGGTGTTTCCGAGGCGAGCCGCTATTACTTTGACAAGGAAGCGAAGGATTTAACCGTCTGGGAAGCGGCAACCCTTGCCGGAATCAGTAATAACCCGTCAAGATATGATCCGGTGGCCCATCCCGACACCTCCAAATGGAAGAGGGATCAGGTAATTGACAATATGGCCCTTTGCAAATTCATAACAAAAGAAGAACAGGAAAATGCAAAGGCACAGCCCCTTACGGTTGCAAAGGTATATGAAGGCGGGACAAAGGAGAATTATCAGACCAGCTATGCCATTCACTGCGCAGTTCAGGAGCTGATGAAGAATGACGGTTTTGTATTTCAGTATGTATTTGCCAATAAGGCGTCCTATGATTCCTATAAGGAAGAATATCAGGAGCAGTATCAGGCAAAGAGCGATATGATCCGCAAGGGAGGATTTGAAATACATACCAGCCTGGATTCCAGACTGCAGGCGGTGCTTCAGGACAACGTAGATACTCATTTAAAGAAATTTACAGAAAAGCAGGAGAATGGAAAATTTGCTCTGCAGGGCGCAGCTGTCTGTGTTGACAACCGGACCGGATATGTGGTGGCCATTGTAGGCGGCCGTGGAACGGATGACGAATATAACCGGGGATTTTTAAGCAGACGGCAGCCAGGCTCCACCATTAAGCCGCTGATTGACTATGCTCCGGCATTTGAAACCGGTTATTATTATCCCTCCAGACTTGTGAATGACCATTTGTTTGAAGATGGACCGAAAAACAGCGGAGGTAAATATTATGGAATCGTTTCCGTAAGAGAGGCTTTAAATCGTAGTTTAAATACTGTGGCGTGGCAGGTTCTGACGGATATTGGCGTGGATAAGGGAATGAGTTATTTAGGGAAAATGCACTTTGTAGGCTTAAGTTATATGGACAATGGAAACAGCAGTATGAGTATTGGAGGTTTTACTGAGGGAGCCAGAGTTGTGGACATGGCCAAAGGCTATTCCGTTCTCGCAAATCAGGGGAAATACAGCAATAAAAGCTGCATAACAAGCATGAAAAGCCAGTATGACGGAGAGATCTATGAAGGAAGCCAGGCTGATGAAAGAATTTTTACGGAAGACATTGCATATATGGTCACCGATGTATTAAAGGGAACGCTGGATAAGCCTTACGGAACAGGCTCCGGCCTCGGGCTTAACATTCCGGCAGCAGGTAAGACCGGAACCACAAACAGCAGTAAAGATACCTGGTTCTGCGGATATACCAGATATTATACTACTGCGATCTGGGTGGGTTATGATAGCCCAAAAGCGATGCCGGGAGTTTACGGAAAGACGTATTCCGGTAAAATGTGGCATGACTTTATGGCTGAAATCAATAAAGATCTGCCGCCTCTGGACTGGGATATGCCTTCTACCGTATCTCTTTATAATGTGGATTCCAGAGGAGAAAAAACAGATCAGGAAACAGGAAACAAGGATTTATTCTCATCTGTGGCAGAAGCAGCAGCTAAGTCTGATTCAAGAAAATGGAAAGAGGAGGAAGCCCGTAAGCTTAAAGAATCCCAGGATCAGATGAATCAGTCGGCAGCAGATGCAGCAAGGCAGACACTGGAACAGGCTTCAGCCTCTTTACAGGCGCTCATTGCAGAGTTTAATGGGATGGATCACCGTGACAGCTCTACAGATGATAAGATTGCTTCAGCCAGATCATTTTTGGAACAGTTAAACGGAACAGAGACTTATGACAGCTTAAAGCAGGCTCTTGATGAGGCGGTCAGTCATGTTCAGTCTCTTCCCAAACAGGATGATTCTGAGAAGCCTCAGGAAATCGGACCTGGAATGGGGAAACCCAGAGAGACCACAACTGCTGTTTTCCCGGGGGATGAAAGTCCGCAATCCGGCGCAGCAGCCGGGACCGGACCTTTAGATGATAACTCCCAGGTTGAGGCTGTCGGACCTGGAATGGAATAAAAATAAGGTGAAGTCATTGTTTTTTCAAGTTGTTCGTTATATAATAAAATTTGTCTGAAACATCACGAGAATGAAGATATAGGAGTGTGTTTATAATGAATCGAATTAGAACCAGATATGCCCCAAGCCCCACAGGCCGTATGCACGTAGGCAATCTAAGAACTGCCATGTATGCGTACCTGATAGCAAAACATGAAGGAGGAGATTTCCTTCTCCGTATCGAGGACACCGACCAGGAACGTTTTGTAGAAGGTGCTGTGGAGATTATTTATAGAACATTGGAAGAGACCGGACTTGTTCATGACGAAGGACCGGATAAGGATGGCGGAGTTGGTCCTTACGTCCAGAGTGAACGCCATGCTCTTGGAATGTATCTTGATTATGCCAGAATGCTGGTGGAAAAAGGAGAGGCATATTATTGCTTCTGTACCCAGGAGCGCCTGGATACCTTAAAGAAAACGGTAGACGGTCAGGAGATCATGATTTATGACAAGCATTGTCTTCACCTTTCAAAGGAAGAAGTACAGGCGAATCTGGCAGCAGGAATGCCGTATGTAATCCGCCAGAATAATCCGGTTGACGGAACCACCACATTCCATGATGAGATTTACGGAGATATCACCGTTGATAACTCCGAGCTTGATGATATGGTTCTGATTAAATCAGACGGATATCCAACCTATAATTTCGCCAATGTAGTGGATGACCACCTTATGGGAATCACCCATGTGGTAAGAGGAAACGAGTATTTATCCTCTTCTCCCAAATACAATCGTCTTTATGATGCATTTGGCTGGGAAGTTCCGGTTTATGTGCACTGCCCGTTAATTACCAACGAGGAGCACAAGAAATTAAGCAAGAGAAGCGGACATGCTTCTTATGAAGATTTAATTGAACAGGGATTTATCTCTGAGGCTGTGGTTAATTATGTTGCTTTACTTGGCTGGTCTCCCGTGGGAAACCAGGAGATTTTTTCGCTGGAAGAATTAATTAAAGAATTCGATTTCCGCAACATCAGCAAATCGCCGGCTGTGTTTGATATGACCAAATTAAAGTGGATGAACAGCGAATATATGAAAGCCATGGATTTTGATAAGTTCTATGAGATGGCAGAGCCTTATATCAAAGCAGTGATTAAAAAAGATCTGGATTTGAGAAAGATCGCCGCTATGGTTAAAACCAGGATCGAAGTATTCCCTGACATAGAAAATCA
Source organism: Bacillota bacterium (assembly GCA_023460575.1). Classification (GTDB taxonomy): domain Bacteria; phylum Bacillota; class Clostridia; order Lachnospirales; family Lachnospiraceae; genus Lacrimispora. The sequence goes on along the minus strand of JAEWPQ010000070.1, from coordinate 24,627 downwards.
TATTGATTTCTTTGGGGAACTCCCGGAATATGATTGTTCCATGTATTCCAACAAGAAGATGAAGACGGACAGTGAAACCTCTCTGGCACTGTTAAAAGAGATACTTCCTATTCTGGAAGCACAGGAAGATTACAGCAACGATGCGCTCTATGCTGCACTTTCCGCGTTTGTTTCTGAAAAGGGATTTAAGACAGGCTATGTGATGTGGCCCATCCGCACTGCTGTATCAGGCAAACAGATGACTCCCGCAGGTGCAACGGAAATTATGGAGGTCCTTGGAAAAGAAGAATCCTTATATCGAATCAGAAAAGGAATCGAACTTTTAAGCAAAGAGACTTTATAGATAAGAAGAAAGCAGGGGAATGGTAAATCACCGGACTCCTGCTTTTTTCATTTCACACGGAGGATTAAATGAAACAACAAGTGACCTATGAAGGAGCCCAGAAGGAAGCGGTTCTTCACCGGGATGGACCCATGTTAGTGTTAGCAGGACCGGGATCAGGAAAGACCTTTACCATCACACACAGAGTCTGCCATCTGATTGAAGAATATAAAGTGGATCCCTCCCGTATTCTGGTCATCACATTTACAAAAGCTGCAGCCACAGAGATGAAGGAGCGTTTTGATGCATTGATGGGAGAGCCAGCCTCTTTCGTCAGTTTTGGAACCTTTCATGCCATATTTTTCCGTATCCTTAAATTTGCCTACCGCTATGATGCCAGGAATATTATAAGAGAAGACCAGAAAACCAGATTTATTAAGGAAGAGATGGACCGCTGCGGTGTGGAAGTGGAGGATGAAATGGAGTTTGTCACCTCTATTTTATCAGAAATCAGTTCGGTGAAAGGTGATATGATCCCGTTAGATCATTATTATTCCAAAAACTGTTCTGAGGAGATATTTAAGCAGCTGTATCAGGGGTATGAAGTTAAGCTGAGAAAATCCTGCTTAATTGATTTTGATGATATGCTGGTGATGTGCCATGAGCTTTTCACCCAGAGAAAGGATATTCTTTCGGCATGGCAGAAAAAATACCAGTATATCCTGGTTGATGAATTCCAGGATATCAACCGGGTGCAGTATGAAATTGTCCGTATGCTTGCAAAACCTGAGGATAATCTTTTTATTGTGGGAGATGATGACCAGTCCATCTACCGCTTTCGGGGAGCAAAGCCGGAAATTATGCTGGGATTTGAAAAGGATTATAAAAATGCAAAAAAGGTCCTGTTAAATATTAATTACAGAAGCACCAGAGACATTGTGGAAACGGCGGGAAAGCTGATCGCAAAGAACGAGATGCGTTTTTCTAAAAAAATTGTTACAGAAAAAGGCCCAGGGAAACCTGTAATTACCAGAATGTGGAAAGATCCTCAGGAAGAGACCATGGAAATTGTCAGGGAGATTCTGGATTATGGAAAAGCAGGATATGGGCTCAGTGATATTGCTGTTATATACCGGACTAATTTAGGTCCCAGACTTTTGATTGAGAAGTTTATGGAATATAATGTTTTGTTTAGCACCAGAGATTCCGTTCCTAATCTATATGACCATTGGATTGCACAGAATCTGGTTTCCTATATGAAGACAGCCATGGGAGACCGCCAGAGAGCCAATGTTCTCCAGATCATCAACCGTCCAAACCGCTACATAAGCAGGGATTCCCTTGAGGGTAATCCGGTAAACTGGGAGTCTGTAAAGTCCTTTTATCAGGATCGCGGTTTTATGGTGGAGCGGGTCGAGCAGCTGGAATATGATTTACGGATGATTAAAAATATGGCACCGGTCGCAGCCGTCAATTATATCAGGAAAGCGGTAGGATACGATGATTATTTAAAAGAGTATGCCCAGTACCGGAGAATGAAACCGGAAGAACTTCTGGAAGTTGCGGATCAGCTGCAGGAGAGTGCGGCAGGTTTCCAGACTTTTGACCAGTGGTTTGTCCATATGAAAGAGTATGGGGAAGAACTTAATAACCGGGCAAAGTCAGGACAGACAAAGGCGGAAGGCGTGGCATTGATGACGATGCACAGCTCCAAGGGACTGGAATACAAAATTGTCTATATTTTAGATGCCAACGAAGGGATAACGCCTCATCACAAAGCTGTACTTTCTGCTGATTTAGAAGAGGAACGAAGGATGTTTTATGTGGCGATGACAAGGGCCAAGGAACGGCTTCATGTAAATTACGTTACGGAGCGATACGGAAAGAAACAGGAGGTATCCCGCTTTGTAAGGGAGTATCTGGGTAAAGATTAAGGAGGGAATTGCATTGATGGAATCATGTGTTCACATTTACTGCGGAGATGGAAAAGGTAAAACGACGGCTGCTATCGGCCTGGCAGTCCGTGCCGGCGGATGTCATAAAAAGGTACTGATTGCCCGATTCCTAAAGACGGATCATTCCGGAGAGGTACTGGCGCTTCAATCGCTTTCCGGCATCACAGTCATGCCCTGTGAACGGAGCTTTGGCTTTTTTACCAATATGACACAGGAACAAAAGAAGGAAGCCGGAATCTATTATTCACAGCTTCTTGACGCAGTGCTAAAAAAAGCGGCAGAAGAATCCTTTGATCTGCTGGTTTTAGACGAAATTATGGCTGTGTGCAATTATGGGCTTGTGGCTGAGGATAAAGTACTCCGGTTTCTTACTGACAGACCACAGAAGCTGGAGGTGGTGCTCACAGGAAGAAATCCTTCCCCCCAGCTGATTGATCAGGCTGATTATGTATCAGAAATAAAAAAGATAAAGCATCCCTATGACAGGGGCATAAATGCCAGACGGGGAATTGAATATTAACCTGAAGATTAAGGTCAAAATCCCTTGATTTTTGCCGGATTGTCTGATAGAGTGAAGAAAGGTGTAAAGATACACCATAATATTAAGATAGAAAAAGAGAGGTATCAGGATGGCACAGGATCCTAATTTAGAGCGCGATGATATGGAACCCCAGGAGGAGATGACAGTGACACTGACCCTGGATGATGGATCAGAACTGGAGTGCGTTGTACTTACAATTTTCACAGCAGCTGAGAGAGACTACATCGCTCTGCTTCCTATGGAAGGCCCTGAGGCAGAAGAAGGAGAAGTTTATCTGTATCGTTATTCTGAGAAAGAAGACGGACAGCCGGATCTTGCGAATATTGAAGATGACGAAGAATATGAGATCGTAGCAGATGCCTTTGATCAGTTGTTAGATGAAGCAGAATATGATGAACTGGTAGGCGAAGACGAGGAAGAAGAGAAATAAGAGAATTAAGAATGAAAAGTCGGGAAAGGTCCGGGATATGGAGCCGGTCCCGGCTTTTGATTTTATTGCATAGAAGAACAGGAGATGGAAGTATGGATAAGACAGTTGATGCCAGAGGACTGGCGTGTCCGCAGCCGGTGATAAAGGCCAGGGAAGCCATGAAAGATATGACAGAAGGTACTGTAACCATTCTGGTTGACAATGAGATTGCAGTTCAGAACGTAATGAAACTAGGAAATTATTCTGGGTTGAATCCTGCTTCCCAAAAGCTGTCAGAAGCGGAATATCAGGTAGTGTTTTACATGAAAAACGGAGCGGCGCCGTTACAGAAGAGTGTTTTGGAAGAAGAATGTGTACCTGACAGCCGAAAGAAAGGTCTGGTCGCTGTGATTTCCTCTGATCAGATGGGAACCGGCAGTGAAGAGCTTGGCCGCATTCTGATGAAGGGCTTTGTGTATGCCCTGACCCAGTTAGAGGAACTGCCTGAAACCATATTGCTTTACAATGGAGGAGCCAGGCTGTCAACCGAGGGGTCTGCGTCTTTAGAAGATTTAAAGACACTTGAAGCGCAGGGTGTTGAGATTTTAACCTGCGGGACTTGCTTGAATTTCTATGGACTGTCAGAAAAACTCAGCGTTGGTACTGTGACGAACATGTATGAGATAACAGAAAAAATGGCAGGCGCCCGCTTGGCTATCAGGCCGTAACTGCAAACTTTTATTTATAATTTTTGATATTTCCACATGATACCAGGTCTGAACACCTTTAAATAAAGCTTATGCAGTAAAAAGGTGCCTGATAAAACAAAGAATATTTCAAGAGCAGAACTGACGATACCGGTCAGGAAAAAGAGAATCACACAAACCGCTGTGATAATCAGAAGACTCATAAAAAAAGAACGATAGGCAGCCTGATTCATGCAGTAAAGTTTCCATATCACCAGATACAGACTGATCAGAAGCGAGATGGAGGCTGCAAACGATAAAAACACATGAAGAACCGCGTGAAACGGCTGTGAATCTGGCAGGTATGGAGTCGTAACTGCCAGAGCTAAAAGAAGGAGGGCAGAGGTGGTGAATACTGTCTCCTTTTTATTTCTGGGAAGAGTGCGGATAATTCGTTTTAATACATAATAAAAATACGTACCAACTATAATACCCCATAGGAGAAACAGATTTTTTCTGTCCGTCAGGCTTCCAAGAACGGAAAAATTAAGGGTAAACCAGTTGGTTCCCCAGGCAAACAATATAGTATAAACAGGGATGATAATATAAGCGGTTATGGATAAAATTGTCATAAGACACCTCCCGGGTATTTCTTTCCTATAGTTTGCCACTAACTTGAAAAAATAACATAGAATTATGGGGATTTTAAAAATAGACAGGAAGAGGAATAAGAATGATTCAGTTACCGGATAAATTTATGGAAAAGATGGAAGGACTGCTGGGAGATGAATACCGGGCTTTTCTAAAAAGCTATGAGGAGGAACGGGCTTTGGGACTCAGGATTAATCCCTTGAAGGCAGAACCCCTGGAATTTGTTAAGGATTCTCCTTTTTTATTTGAGCCGGTTCCCTGGGCATCAGAAGGCTTTTATTATAAGGCCGGACAACGGCCAGGAAAGCATCCCTATCATGAAGCTGGCGTTTATTATATTCAGGAACCAAGTGCCATGGCAGTCGTTGAACTTTTAGATCCAAAGCCGGGAGAAAAGATTCTGGATCTATGTGCGGCTCCTGGTGGTAAAACCACTCATATAGCAGGTAAATTAAAAGGGGACGGTTTCCTCTTAAGCAATGAGATTCATCCCGCCAGGGCAAAAATTCTGGCTCAGAATGTAGAGCGTATGGGAATCAGCAATGCCGTTGTTACCAACGAAGATTCCCAGTCACTCTCCCTTAAATTCCCTGAATTTTTCGACCGGATTGTGGTGGATGCACCCTGTTCGGGGGAAGGAATGTTCCGTAAAGATGAGGCGGCCAGACTGGAATGGAGCCCGGATCATGTGGCTGTCTGTGCCAGGAGGCAGAGCGGGATTCTCTTTCACGCTGCAGAGATGTTAAAGCCAGGGGGAACCATGGTTTATTCCACCTGTACTTTTTCGCCGGAAGAGAATGAACAGGTGATTGAAGATTTTTTACTTTCCCATCCCGATTTTTCCGTTGTGGACAGAGGGAAACGTCCGGGACTTTCTCCCGGAATGGCACTATGGAGCAAAACGGGGTCAGAAGAGCTAAATAAGACGTACCGAATCTGGCCTCACAAGTCAGAGGGTGAGGGGCATTTTCTGGCAGTATTAAAAAGAGACGGGGATGCAGGTCCTGAGAGAAAGAGGTCCTGTCCATCCTATTTAAAGGATAAATCTGTGTGGAAAGAAGCAGAGGTGTTTTTAAAGGAGCTGCTTGTAAAGCCGGAAACTTTTACAGACAGGAAAGAGTATATACTTTTTGGAGAACAGCTCTACCTTCTTCCGCCGGAAATGATTGATTTAAAAGGAATAAAAACAGTTCGTCCGGGACTTCATATGGGTACCATAAAAAAGAACCGGTTTGAACCTTCCCATGCACTGGCTCTCTGCTTAACAAGGGAAGATGTTCTTCAGTGGGCAGATATACCTTCCGATCATGAAGATATGGTGAAATATTTAAAAGGGCAGACTCTTTCTGCTCCCTTTTCCTGGCCAGCAAGGATGGACCAGAAAGGATGGGTGCTTATAGTGACAGATAGTTTTTCCATCGGATTTGCGAAACTGGCGGCGGGAATTCTTAAAAATCATTATCCCAAAGGCCTTCGGTGGATGTAATGCCAATAAACTGCATATCTGCCGGAATGGCTGCTTCGAAAAAAAGAGGAACTCTGGTAACCGGGTGGATGAAATCCAGCCGGAAGGAATGGAGTGACTGCCGTTTTATGTAACGGTAATCCGGATTGTATAGAAAATCACCTGGAAGAGGATGGCCGATGGATTTTAAATGAACCCGGATCTGGTGGGTACGCCCGGTTTCCAGGCGAAGTCCTGCGAGGGAGTGGTCTGTATCAGGATCATAAAAAAGACGCTGATAAAAGGTTCTTGCCGGATCTCCGTTAACCGGGTCCACACAGCGCTCTATGGTAGAGTCGTGGGTCCGGGCTATGGGAGAGTCGATGATTCCTTCTATAGGAAGCTTACCCCGAACAATAGCAAGATACCGTCTGTGAATTTCATGCTTTTTTACCATATCAGACAAAATACAGGCGCTTAACGGGTTTTTGGCAACGATTAAAAGACCGGTGGTATCACGGTCCAGCCGGTTGATTGCACGAAAGGTGAAGGACTCCTGCTTTTCTTTAAAATACCAGGCCAGTCCGTTGGCCAGGGTATTGTCGAAGTTACCCTGTGAAGGGTGAATGGGAACGCCGGCCGATTTATTGATAACCAAAAGATGCTCATCCTCAAACAGGATATCTATGGGCATCCTGGCTGGTACAATATTTTCTGAATTTTTCTCATCAGGAAACGCAATGGTAAGTGTCTCCCCGGATATCAGTCTGTGGGTGGTATATACTGCATGGCCTCCGGCTGTGATTGCATTCTCCGTATGGCGTAAGTGCCGGATGAGGCTTTGGGAGTATCCCTGTTCTAAGAGATACCGTTCTATGGTTTTCTCATTTGATGCTTCTGTGATTGAATAGTTCATGGTCATTTTCATAAGCCGATTCTACCATGAAGGAACATGATTGACAAGAAGGGACTTGAGAGTATAATTAATTTGTAAAAGCGGAAAGGGGGATATTACATGTTAAATGAAGAAACGTATGAGGAACTGGAATCAGAGTTTGAGAAAAATCATATCGAGGAAGAAGTAGAAGAGGTTTTGCTTGATCTGGCGGAAGCACTGGCAGATAAGGGAATTTTGGATAAAGATTTGAATTTGACGGAATCCTATGGTAAGACACAGATCGTTGCAACCGGTATCTGTACCGACGAGGATGGAGAGGTCAGTGTATTAATTAAGCAGATAAAAATCGGAAAAAAAGAATTTGAGATTAATGACTATTTTCTGTAAAACAATTGGAAGAGAAACGGAGGCAGTATACACATGAAGGCAGACCGTGATAAATATTCCCCAAGAGAGCTTGGCATTGATTTGCTATGTGATCTAGTGGGAGCAATTTTATTTAATGTGGGAATCTATAACTTTGCTGTAAATGCTCAGTTTGCACCGGTAGGAGTGTCAGGTATTGCGCTTATTTTGCGCTACCTGTTCGGACTGCCTATGGGTATTACCAGCATTGTATTAAATATCCCCATTATACTGGTCAGCTATAAACTTCTTGGCCGAAGCTTTCTCCTCCGATCCATGAAAAGTATGCTGATCTTTGCACTGGTTCTGGATTATGTTGTGCCCATGCTGCCGGCCTATCAGGGAAATCCTCTCTATGCATCTGCCTGTACAGGTATTTTCTCAGGACTGGGTTTAACCATTGTATATCTGAGAAACTGTTCCACTGGAGGAACTGACTTCCTGGTTATGGCCATCAGAAAGATATTTCCCCATCTCACCATCGGGAAAATCTCACTTGTGGTGGATTCTGTTGTAATCCTGGCCGGCGGTCTTGTATTTCGAAACATCGATGCAGTTATTCTGGGTCTGGTTTCCTCCATCGTTACAACTATGGTAATTGATAAAATCATGTACGGTTTAGGAGCCGGCAAGCTTGTATTTGTGGTCACCTCCCATGAGGCGGAGGTGGCTTGTAAAATCGAGGAAGCAACCGGCAGAGGCAGCACTTTCTTAAAAGGACAGGGCTCTTTTTCCAAAAATGAAAAGAATGTGGTTATGTGCGCGTGCAATAACTCCCAGGTTGTCTCTGTCCGCAGGGCGGTCCATGAGACGGACAAGGATGCATTCCTCATTATAACCGATTCCAATGAAGTTTATGGGGAAGGCTTTAAACCCATAAACGGGCAGTTTTAACTGATAATAGCGGCAGAGAGGAAAAGAGAGCATTATTTTCTCATATGCTTTTCTTTTCCGGCTGCATGATCCACCATCCGGTCCTTTTGTAAAAAACTGGCTCTTTTCACGCTGTCAGTACCAAATTTGCTTCGGATATGATCCACAGCTTTTTCCATCTCTTTCATCTTTCTGGACTGTTCTGATTCAAATAAGTTCATCTGCATAAAACCCTCATCTGATATCTTCGTCGTGCGGACTCCTAACAGACGCAGGGGTGTCCTGTCCCAGAATTCTTCCAAAAGCCTGCATGCGTGTTCATAAATAATACTGGTGGAATCTGTAGGACTGTTTAACGTGGTCTGATGGGTCTGGGTATGAAAGTCCCAATCCTTGATCTCCACGCAGACGCAGTCACACATCACATGATCTCTCCGCAGCCTGGCCCCCACTGTCTCGCTTAAGGATAAAAGGATGTAGCGGGCAGTCTCCATGTCTTCTACATCTTTTGACAAAGTGGTGCTGTTCCCGTAGCCTTTATTCACCGGTTCCCGGTTGGCGACTGGGGAAGAATCAATACCGCATGCGTAATCGTGGATTAAAACAGCATATTTTTCCCCAAGAATGTGCTTTAAATATTTTACATCGCAGGCAGCCAGCTGCCCGATGGTATGAATGCCTATGCTCTCCATCTTCTGCCTGGCAGAATGTCCCACAAAGAACAGCTCTCCAATGGGCAGGGGCCACATCTTTGTTTTAATCTCATGAGAAAAAAGGGTATGACAGAGATTCGGTTTTTTAAAATCGGAGGCCATCTTTGCAAGCAGTTTATTGGGTGCAATGCCGATGTTCACCGTAAAATTCAGCTCCTGCCAGACTCTCTCCCGTATTAAATTGGCTGTATCAACGGGAGAGCCGAATAAATGGATGGTTGAGGCCATATCGAGAAAGGCTTCGTCAATGCTGAACTGTTCAATATCCGGAGTATAGTCGGACAGGAGTTCCATCAGTCTTCTGGAATATTCCAGATAGATATCAAAGCGGGCGGGTACCACAGTGAGACCCGGACATTTGCGAAGTGCCTGGGCGATGGGTTCTCCGGTTATGATTCCATATTCTTTGGCAGGCGTGGATTTCGCCAGCACGATTCCGTGTCTTGACTGGGCATCGCCGCCTACTGCAGAGGCGATCGTCCGTAAATCAAGGTCTTCTGGATTCTGTCTTAAGCGGTCTGCGGATTCCCAGCTTAAGAATGCAGAGTTTACATCAATATGGAAAATGAGAGGCTCCGTTGACATATCCGATTCTCCTTTTTTCTTTTATTATACCGAAAATACGTTCGGAAAGTAAAGGGGAATAATTAAAAAATACGCGGAATAGGATAAAATAAAGTCAAGGGGGAGGCTCTTTTATGAGGCATGCCAAAGGAATACTCCTGGCAGCAGCAGGACTCGTGCTGTTTTCTTTTATTGGAACATTTGCGGGTAAGCTGGCAGAAAAAGAGACCGTTAAAAACCATACATCAGTGACTTCAGAAGAAGCGGATCATAAAAAACCATTGCAGACAACCGATGAACTGAATCTTTATGCCCAGTCAGCAGTATTAATGGATGCCTCGACCAACCGGATTTTATACGGGAAAAACGAGGAACTGGTGCGTCCCATGGCCAGTACCACAAAGATCATGACCTGTATTATTGCTCTTGAAAACGGCAATCTGTCTGATCCGGTAACTGCCACCCAGAATGCGGCAAACCAGCCTAAGGTTCATTTAGGAGTTTATAAAGGAGAAACAATCTATTTAAAAGACTTACTTTACAGTCTGATGCTTGAGTCCCACAACGATGCAGCCATGATGATTGCAGAGCATGTAGGAGGAAGCAGAGAGGGATTTGCAAAGCTTATGAATCAGAAAGCGAAGGAATTAGGATGCAGCAATACATACTTTATTACCCCCAACGGTCTGGACGCAAAGGAAGAAAAGGACGGAGAAATAAAAGAGCATGCTACCACTGCGGCCGATTTAGCCAGAATCATGAATTACTGTATTGGTGATTCTCCCAAAAGCAGTAAATTCCTGGAAATAACGGGAACACAGAACTATTCCTTTACGGATGTAAATGGTAAAAGAACCTTTAGCTGCACAAACCATAATGCCCTTTTAAATTCCCTGGGCGGGGCATTTTCCGGAAAAACAGGGTTTACCGGCGGCGCAGGCTACTCCTATGTGGGAGCAGTAAAAAGCGAAGGAAGAATCTTTACCATCGCCCTGTTGGGCTGCGGCTGGCCTCCCCACAAGACCTGGAAATGGTCCGACGCCAGAAAGTTGTTTCAGTATGGTATGGAGCGGTTTCATTACCGTGATGTATATGAAGAAGTAAAACTGCCTAAAGTCCTGATAAATGAAGGAATCCCCTTATCAGGAGGGCTTGACCAGCCAGTTTTAATCGCCTGTGCCATGGCAGATGACAGGGAGAAAAGCATGAAAATTCTGCTGGCAGACAATGAAAAGGTGACTGTGAAAACCAGCGTACCAAATAAGTTAGAGGCCCCTGTTGAAAAAGGTCAGGAAGTGGGTGCTGTCACATACTGGCTAAATGGCAAAACAATTAAGGAGTTTCCGGTTTATTTAACAGAAGGAACGAAACGCCTGACTGTTTTCTGGTGCTTTAAAAATATAATTTCCCGCTATCTTTCCATGCCGGGATTTCCGGAAATACTCGCTTCCTCTTCAAGTTAAATTATGATATACTTGACAAAATACAATTTCCTACGACGTAATATACTGCAGGAAAAATGGGAGGAAATGATAAAGATGAATGAGAAAAATACCGGTTCTATGGGGAGAATAAAGCTTGAGAAGCTGCATAATACCAGAGATTTAGGCGGTTTAGAAACGAAGGACGGAAAAATGATACTGCCGAAACGGCTGATCAGAAGCGGAACCTTATATGAGGCAACCGGTGATGATATCCGCATATTATCCGATAGGTGCGGTCTTGGAACTGTTATTGATTTCAGAACAGCGACGGAAAGAAAGCAGAAGCCGGACCCCGATATGCCGGGAGTCCGTAATATATTCAATCCCATTCTGGATGAAAAGACAGTGGGAATTACCTTTGAAGACGAAGAACAGGAGGCAGAAGAAGGGAAACCTGATGCAATAAAATCAATCCTTCTCCATGCCTCTTCATTAGGCGGAAAGCCGGAAATATATGTGGACAGGCTTTACGAAGATCTTGTTTTAAATGACCATGCCGCAGAATCCTATTCCAGGTTTTTCGATCTTTTGCTGGAAGCAGATGACAGAGCGGTTCTATGGCACTGCACAGCCGGAAAGGACCGGGTGGGAGTGGGGACAGCACTGCTGCTTACTGCACTTGGGGTTCACCGGGAAGCCATCATAAGTGATTTCGTAAAGACCAATGATTACGTCATGGAGCAGGTAAATCTCACCTGTTCTCTGATTGAGAGGGAGACTGGGGACAGAGGCCTTGCAGACTGCGTCAGGGTATTATTTACTGTTTCTGAATCTTATATTCTCCGCGCTTTTTCTGCCATCGAACAGTCCTTTGGAACCATAGATCTTTATCTGGCAGACCGGTTGTTTGTGACTGGGGAAAAAAGGGAAGCGCTTAGAGCAAAGTTTTTAGCGCAATAAGTATACGAAAGGAAGTTACTGAAGTATGAATTTGAAAAAAATAGCTACGGTGCTGGCAGGAAACACTGTATATGCGCTTGCTGTTTCCCTGTTTATTCTTCCAAATGGGCTGATTACAGGAGGTACCACAGGTCTCGCTTTAGTTGCCCATGCAAAACTTGGGATTTCAATTGCTCTGTTTGTAGGGGTATTTAATATCATCATGTTTGCTGCCGGCGCATTTGTACTTGGAAAAGCGTTTGCACTGACAACCTTAATCAGTACCTTCTATTATCCATTTATTCTGGGGGTTTTTGAGAAACTGTCCGGCAATATGATCATTACCCAGGACCGAATGCTTGCGACCGTTTTTTCCGGTCTGTTAATCGGTGCCGGTATTGGAATGGTAATCCGGGCGGGAGCGTCCACCGGAGGTATGGATATACCGCCTCTCATAATTAATAAAAAGTGGAATTTGTCAATTTCTCTCACAATGTCGGTTTTTGACTGCCTGATTCTGTTCGCCCAGATGATATTTTCTAACCTGGAACAGATTCTGTATGGAATTCTTCTTGTACTTTTATACACCATGGTTCTGGATAAAGTGCTTATGACCGGCAGGAATCAGATGCAGGTAAAGATCATCAGTAATAAGTACGACCAGATCAGCCAGGAGATACAGAGGCGTATGGACAGAGGAACCACACTGCTTGCCAGCGAGGGAGGCCATTTAAGGGAATCATCGTTTGCTGTTCTTACAGTAATTTCAGGAAGGCAGCTGTCTAAGCTTAATGAACTGGTTCTCGAGCTGGATCCTCATGCTTTTATGATTATCAACCAGGTAACCGAGGTGAGGGGAAGAGGGTTTACGCTCCATAAAGAATACAAATAATTAAAAATGCGGACAAATATCTTACGGAAAAATGACTAAGGTTTACGGTTTTGGAAACTCTATTGACTTCCAATCTTTACCGGTGCTATACTGTGCCCGAAGCAGTAAATGGACGCAGGGAGGAACAAAAAAAGATGCTCAGGAAAAGATTCTGTATCATTTGTTTTGTCATGGCACTGGCTGTGCTTTGTGCAGCCGGATGTGGAAAAAAGGGAGATTCAACCGCTGGTTCCGATGCTGCGCAGATGACTGAAACGGAGACTGAGGCCGGCATTTTGGAAAAGTCCATAACGGAAAGCGGTACAGAAGGAACCGGTTCATCAGAAGAAGAGCCGGGCTCACTTATGGATGATCAGGGAGAATCCCCGGCTGACGGAACCTATAATGGACCGGGAAAACAGGTGGAAGCCTTTGCGGAAAAAATACAGGAAGCAGTTTCCGACCGGAATTTAGAGGCTTTTGCAGAACTTATTACCTATCCATGTGTATTTATTAACGGTGATCAGGAAACAATACTCTTAAAAAAGCAGGAGGATCTCTTAAAGCAGAATCCGGATATGGTGTTTGGGGATGATTTAATGGTTGCGGTTGCCAAGGTGGACACAGCTACACTTAAGAAATCGGAAAAAGGTATTGTGATGGGAGAGGGTACATCAAGGATTATATTCCAGGAATCGCCGGAGGGCAGCATAGGAATCACTGAAATTAAAGAATGACTTTGTATACAACATACAAATTAGTTCGACAAAAATGTACAAATTGCCGGAAAAATCTACACCAATCGATAAAATGACAACGAAAATTAGGAGCAAGAGACAATGGATTGTTAGAAATCCATAGTTTTTTGCTCTTTTTTTACTAAAAAGAACTTGAAATATCTTGTAATTAATTATACAATTATAATTGGCAGAAATTGGTGTTATTATATAGTCCTGTCGTTATTTTTATAACGCAGGCTATGCAAATATTACAAAATGGAGGATTGCAAAATGAGTAATTCAACACAAACATCAGCAAGTAACCGAATTCATGATTTGCTTGATGAAAACAGTTTTGTTGAAGTCGGCGGCTATGTAACAGCAAGAAGCACTGACTTTAACATGACAGCAAGGGAAACTCCTTCTGACGGTGTTATTACCGGCTACGGTACCATCGGGGGCTGCCTTGTGTATGTGTACAGCCAGGACTCTTCTGTTTTCGGAGGGGCTGTAGGAGAGATGCATGCTAAAAAAATCACACGACTTTACACCATGGCTATGAAGATGGGAGCACCGGTGATCGGTCTGATCGACTGTGCCGGATTAAGACTTCAGGAGGCAACAGATGCCTTAAATGGCTTTGGTGAGATTTATATGAGCCAGACTTTAGCATCAGGAGTGGTACCCCAGATCGTGGCGGTCTTCGGCACCTGCGGCGGCGGCATGGCTGTCTCGGCAGCTATGGCAGATTTCACTTTTATGGAAGGAAAGTCTGCAAAGCTGTTTGTCAATTCACCCAATGCCATTCAGGACAACTATACGGAAAAACTTAATACCGCTTCCGCTGGTTTTCAGAGCAGGGAAGCAGGACTGGTAGATTTTATCGGAGAGGAAGAAGAGATTTTTGATAATATCAGAACCCTTGTTACGATTTTACCTGCCAATAGCGAGGATGACATGTCTTACGATGAGTGTACGGATGATTTAAACCGCGTATGTTCCGATTTGGCTAACTATGTTGGAGATACGAAAATTGCGCTCACACAGATTTCTGATAATCATTTCTTTATGGAGACCAGGAAAGAATATGGCTCTTCTATGGTTACCGGCTTTATCCGTTTAAACGGTATTACTGTGGGCTGCGTTGCCAATCGAACAGAATCCTATGACGACAATGGATTAAAGACCATGTCCTATGAAGCTAAATTAACGGGACAGGGCTGTGAGAAGGCGGCTGAATTCGTTGGTTTCTGTGATGCATTTGACATCCCGCTTCTCACTCTGGTTAACGTAACCGGGTATGAGAACACAACAGGATCTGAAAAAACCATTGCAAAGGCAGCAGCAAAGCTCACTTATGCTTTTGCTAACGCAACCGTTCCAAAAGTAACCGTTGTGATTGGACAGGCACTGGGCAGCGCTTATCTTACCATGAACAGCAAATCCATTGGTGCAGATATTGTATATGCATGGCCGGAATCAGCAATAGGAATGATGGATCCGCTAGAAGCAGCAAAAATTATGTATGCGGATGAGATCGCTAAAGGAGATGACGGAAAGGCAGTGATGGAGGAGAAGGCAGAAAATTACCGTGCCCTTCAGTCCAGCGCACTTTCAGCAGCAAAAAGAGGATATGTTGATGATATCATCGATGCCAGTGAAACAAGAGCCAGAGTGATCGCTGCATTTGAGATGTTATTCACAAAGAGAGAGGATCGTCCGGCTAAAAAACATGGCACGATATAGAATGAGGTGACAGGTATATGAAATTAAATTTGAAACGAGCAGTAGTGGGTCTTACTATGGCAGTCTGCCTCTTTTCATTATCTGCATGCAGTGCTGCCGGTACTAAGTCCGAAAGCATCGATGCAGATATGAAAGCGCAGCTTGAGCAGATTCCCGTCGCCTCGTATCTGGAGCTGTACACCGGTCTTGAGGACAAAGATACCGATCAGATGCGAAAGAGCCTGGCAAAAAAGGATGAGGTGGCTGCGCTGGCAGAGGGAATCGATTCCTGGAATAATGTAAAGAGTGATTTAGGAGGTTTTGTCTCAGCTTCGGATTCTGTAAAATTGGAAGAGAGCAAGGACGGATATACTGCTACGGTCAATACCGTATTTGAAAAAAGAAAAATGGATTTCGCCGTAACCTTTGACCATAAGCTTTCCAAGATAACAGGTGTGGCATTTATCCCTCAGTATACGTTTGGCGAAAAGATGGAAAAAGCCGGTCTTAACACACTGATGGGAATGGGTACCGTATTTATGGTATTGATCTTTATCAGTTTCATTATCAGCGGTTTCCGTTATATCAGTATTTGGGAAGCAAAGCTTGCCAACAAAGGAAAAACAGAAGTTCCTGTTACAGAGCCAGTGATTTTCGCTGAGGAAGAGGAACTTTCAGACGATTTAGAACTGGTAGCTGTTATAACGGCAGCAATTGCAGCATCTACAGGTAGCTCCCCAAGCGGTCTGGTAGTACGTTCCATTAAACGTGCATCAGCCGGAAAGTGGAAAAAAGCATAAATAATCAGGAGGATTCTCATCATGAAGAATTATACAATTACAGTGAATGGTAATGTTTACGATGTAACCGTTGAAGAAAGCACAGGTTCAGCAGCTCCGGCAGCAGCATCAGCTCCCGCACCAGTTAAAAGGGAAGCAGCTCCGGCACCTAAAAAGGCAGCGGCCTCGGGTTCTGAAGGCTCTGAGAAAGTAACAGCTCCTATGCCCGGCAAAATCCTTAGCGTAAAAGTAAGTGCAGGACAGGCTGTGAAAAAGGGTGATGTACTTTTAGTTCTGGAAGCGATGAAGATGGAAAATGAAATCGTAGCACCTTCCGATGGAACAGTTGCCAGCATACATGCAGCAGTGGGTGATTCCGTAGAAGCAGGCGCAACATTAGCTACATTAAACTAGTACGGAAAGATCCGCTAAAACAATAAATAGCGCGGATTCCTTATGGAGGGATTAACATGAATTATATTAGTAATACATTCACCAATCTTCTTCAGCAGACCGCATTTTTTAACCTGACTGCAGGAAATATGTTAATGATTCTGGTTGCCTTTGTTTTCTTATATCTGGCAATCAGGAAAGGTTTTGAACCCCTGCTTCTGGTTCCCATTTCCTTTGGTATGCTGTTGGTAAATATCTATCCGGATATTATGAAAGAGGTTGGAGCGGATGGTTCCGGCGGCGGACTGCTGCTATATTTCTTTAAACTGGATGAATGGGGGATTCTGCCCCCGCTTATCTTCATGGGCGTAGGAGCTATGACAGACTTTGGTCCTCTGATTGCAAACCCCAAGAGCTTTCTTCTTGGTGCAGCAGCCCAGTTTGGTATCTATAGTGCCTATTTTATGGCTATTCTGATGGGATTCAATGATAAAGCGGCAGCTGCAATTTCCATTATCGGAGGAGCAGATGGCCCGACATCCATTTTCCTGGCAGGAAAACTGGGAATGACATCCCTTATGGGTCCCATCGCTGTAGCAGCTTATTCCTATATGGCGCTTGTTCCCATTATACAGCCGCCTATTATGAAACTTCTTACAACTGAAAAAGAGAGAAAAATTAAAATGGAGCAGCTCCGTCCGGTATCAAAGCTGGAACGAATCCTGTTTCCGATTATTGTTACTACCGTTGTATGTCTGATTCTTCCGACTACGGCACCTCTTATAGGAATGCTGATGCTGGGGAACCTGTTTAAAGAATCCGGTGTTGTAAAGCAGCTGGCAGAGACTGCAGGTAATGCATTGATGTATATTGTAGTAATCCTGCTTGGTACCTCAGTTGGAGCTACAACCAGTGCGGAAGCATTTTTGAACTGGAGTACCATTAAGATCGTTGTATTAGGACTGATCGCATTCTCAATTGGTACTGCAGCAGGCGTACTGTTTGGAAAAATCATGTGCAAGGTAACTGGAGGTAAAGTGAATCCGCTCATCGGTTCCGCCGGTGTATCCGCAGTTCCCATGTCAGCCCGTGTATCCCAGAAGGTAGGAGCTGAGGCTGATCCGACCAACTTCCTGCTGATGCATGCCATGGGACCAAACGTAGCCGGTGTTATCGGTACTGCAGTTGCAGCCGGTACATTCATGGCTATTTTCGGAGTGAGATAATATGACCGGAGAACATTACGTTATCCGGCAGCAAAGTAAATGAACAATAACCAGGAGGTAAGAAAATGGCAGATATAGAAAAAAAGCCGGTTAAGATTGTAGAGACAGTCCTTCGTGACGCTCATCAGTCTTTGCTTGCTACAAGAATGACAACTGAACAGATGCTTCCGATCGTGGGGAAGATGGATCAGGTTGGTTATTATGCAGTTGAATGCTGGGGCGGTGCTACCTTTGATTCATGCCTGCGCTTCTTAAAAGAAGATCCCTGGATGAGACTGAGAAAACTGAGAGACGGATTTAAGAACACAAAACTGCAGATGCTGTTCCGCGGCCAGAATATTCTGGGATACAATCATTATGCAGATGATGTGGTGGAATATTTTGTTCAGAAATCCTTATCAAACGGAATCGATATCATACGTATCTTTGACTGCCTCAACGATATCCGTAACTTACAGACTGCAGTAACAGCCTGTAACAAAGAAAAAGGGCATGCACAGGTTGCATTAAGCTATACACTTGGAGATGCTTATACTCTGGATTACTGGAAAGATATTGCAAAGAGAATTGAAGACATGGGCGCAGATTCTATATGCATTAAGGATATGGCAGGTCTTTTGACACCCTATAATGCTGATGTGCTGGTTCGGGCTTTAAAGGAATCAACAAAGCTTCCTATTGATCTTCATACCCATTATACATCGGGCGTTGCCTCCATGACCTATTTAAAGGCGGTGGAAGCAGGCTGTGATATTATTGATACTGCAATGTCTCCTCTTGCTTTAGGTACCAGCCAGCCAGCTACGGAAGTTATGGTTGAAACCTTCAAGGGGACCCCTTATGACACCGGTTATGACCAGAATCTGCTTGCAGAAATTGCAGCTCATTTCCAGCCGATCCGGGATGAAGCTTTAAAGAGCGGACGTTTAAATCCCAAGGTGCTTGGAGTTAATATTAAGACACTTCAGTATCAGGTACCGGGCGGTATGCTTTCCAATCTGGTAAGCCAGTTAAAGGAAGCAGGTCAGGAAGACAAATATTTACAGGTTTTAGAAGAAGTTCCAAGAGTAAGAAAGGATTTTGGAGAGCCTCCGTTAGTTACTCCTTCTTCCCAGATCGTTGGAACACAGGCAGTTTTAAATGTAATCAGCGGTGAACGTTATAAGATGGTAACCAAAGAATCCAAAAAGATTCTTATGGGTGAATTCGGACAGACAGTAAAGCCCTTTAATCCAGAGGTTCAGAAAAAGATTATTGGTGATGAAACACCGATTACCTGCCGTCCGGCTGACTTAATTGCACCACAGCTTCCTAAGTTTGAGATAGAATGTGCACAGTGGAAACAGCAGGATGAGGATGTTCTGTCCTATGCCCTGTTCCCCAGTGTTGCCAAGGAATTCTTTGAATACCGTGCAGCACAGCAGACAGGTGTGGACTCCACTCTGGCTGATAAGCAGAACAAGACATATCCCGTTTAATAAACTTAAAAAATCAGGCCCGGAATGCCCCTGTGGGGGTAGCGGGCCTGATTTTTTTAGAGCAGCGTGATTTTCATTGACATTTCTGTCAGAGAGATTATAATAGTTGTATAGTCAATAGTTGTAAAAACAATTATTGTAATAATCAATGTGGAGAAAAGAAAATGAATAATCTGCTGCATTATGCCAAAAAGTACAGAAATGAATTGATTCTTGCAATTATCTGCATCGAGGCCGAGACCGTATTTGAACTGATCATACCAATGATTATGGCGGATATTATTGATGTAGGTGTTGCAAACGGAAACAAAAGTTACATTTTGATGAAGGGAGGACAGATGATTGCCTTTGCAGCGGTTGCTCTTTTACTGGGGCACGCCTGCGCGCGTCTTACGGCAGTCTGCGGCAATGGGATTGGTGCCGAGATCCGCAAAGCGGAATTTCAGAAGATGCAGACTTATTCCTTTGCCAACACGGACCGTTTCAGCACATCATCCCTGGTAACAAGGCTGACCAGTGATGTTACCACCATCCAGAATTCCATAACCAATGGAATGCGTCCGGGATTTCGTTCTCCGGTGATGATGCTGACGGCACTGGTGGTGTCTTTCCGGCTGAATTCCCGTCTGGCCATGGTGTTCTTTATTGCCGCCCCCCTGCTGGCAGTGATCTTATTTTTTATCATTAAGAATGTAAGACCTCTTTATGGGAAAATGCAGGGTGCCATGGATTTAGTAAACCGTACCATACAGGAGAATTTAAGAGCGATCCGTGTGGTAAAGGCTTATGTCCGGGGCGATTATGAGACGGAAAAATTCGGAGAGGTCAATACATATTTAAAGAATAGCTCTGAGCGTTCCTTTTCACTGGCAGCCCTTAATATGCCTGCCATGCAGTTTGTCATGTACGGAACCATTTTAAGCATTCTTTGGTTTGGAGGCAACCTTGTAATTGGAGAACATATGAAGGTGGGCGCACTTACCAGCTTTTTAAGCTATGTGCTTCAGGTCCTGAATTCTCTTATGATGTTTTCCAATGTGTTTTTGTTATTTACCAGATCCCTGACTTCCTGGAGAAGAATTTCAGAAGTTCTTGTGGAAGAACCTGTGATCCGCGATGACCGTGCATCCGACATAGAGATTAACATGGGAGGCATACAATTTGACCATGTATATTTTAAGTACAGGGAAACTGCAAAAGAGTATGTGCTTTCGGATATATCCTTTAAAATTCTTCCAGGGCAGACAGTGGGAATCATCGGGCAGACCGGCGCTGCAAAAAGCACGCTGGTCCAGCTGATACAGCGGCTGTATGAGATAAACTCGGGGGAAATTCTAATAGACGGACAGCCGATTTATCAGTATACCCAGGATCATTTAAGGGAAGCCATTGGTATGGTTTTACAAAAGAATACGTTATTTTCAGGAACAGTGAAAGAAAACCTTTGCTGGGGAAAAGAGAATGCTTCCGACGATGAGATTAAGGAGGCATGCCGGATTGCCTGTGTGGATGAATTCATTGACCGCCTGGAAGATGGATATGATACAGTTCTGGGACAGGGCGGCGTCAATCTCTCCGGCGGGCAGAAACAGAGGCTTTGTATAGCAAGGGCGATCTTAAAAAAACCCAGAATTCTGATTCTGGACGATTCAACAAGTGCGCTGGACACAGCCACTGAGCAGAAAATCAATGACGGATTAAAAGATGCGCTTCCGGATATGACCAAGATTATAATCAGTCAGAGAATCTCTTCCGTTTCCCATGGAGACCAGATTATTATTTTGGATGACGGCAGGGTGAATGCGATAGGTACCCATGAAAAGCTTTTAAGAGATAATGAAATCTATAGGGATATCTTTGAATCCCAGCAGAAAGGAGGGGGGCTTTCCTCATGAAACAGACAGGACGTGTAAGACCTAAGGATACAAAAAAGACCCTTTTCCATCTGTTAAACTACATTGGGCACTACAGGCTTTCCATTTTGCTGATCGCAGTTCTGGTATGCATCAGTGCATTTTCCGGGATTATGGGGACCTATCTTTTAAAACCGGTAATAAACCGCTATATTATTCCGGGAGACATTCCAGGGCTTATCCGCATGATTTTTATTATGGGCTGCCTGTATCTGGCGGGAGCATTTTCCTGTCTGATTTACAGCAGAATGATGGTTCATGTTTCCCAGCAGGTTGTGAGTGAGATCCGGATGGATCTATTCCGCCACACGCAGAAGCTTCCTCTTGGTTTTTTTGATACCCATACCCACGGAGAGCTGATGAGCCATTTTACCAATGATGTGGATACTATATCGGAAGCGCTAAACAACAGCTTTACGCTGCTGATTCAGAGTTTTATTACTTCAACAGGAACCATCATCATGCTTTTGGTCCTTGATGTACGTCTTTCTATGATTGTTGTCTTCTTTCTTGCAGTAATGCTGCTTTATATCCGTCATAACGGTAAGATAAGTAAAAATTACTTTGCAAAGCAGCAGAGGAATCTTGGAAGCATCAATGGATTTGTGGAAGAAATGGTGGAAGGGCAGAAAGAGGAAAAGATTTTCCGCCATGAAAAACAGGATTTTGAAAAGTTCTGTGAATTAAATGAAGCTCTTCGGCTTTCCTCAACCAAGGCATCCATTTACACAGGTATTACAGTTCCCACAATTGTTGCACTGTCTTATTTTAATTATGCAGTTTCTGCCTGTGTGGGAGGTTTGTTTGCTATCTCAGGACTGATTAATCTTGGTACGCTTGCCTCCTATCTTGTATATGTAAGGCAAAGTGCCATGCCTATGAATCAGTTTACCATGCAGATTAATTTTCTGATGGTTGCGCTGGCAAGTGCGGAGAAAATCTTTCTTATGATGGAAGAAGAGCAGGAAGTGGACGAAGGTAACGTGACTCTTGTTAAGGCGGAGGAAGGGGAGAATGGAATTCTCGTGGAATCCCAGGCTTATACAGGACGTTTTGCATGGAAACTGCATGATGAAAAAGAAGGATACAGGCTGGTTCCTCTAAAGGGAGATGTTCGCTTTCATGAAGTTGTTTTTGGCTACAAACGGGAATACTCCATATTAAACGGAATCAGTTTATACGCAAAGCCAGGTCAGAAAATTGCTTTTGTGGGCTCTACGGGAGCGGGAAAAACCACCATCATCAATCTGGTCAACCGGTTCTATGAATTAAATGAAGGTCTGATCACCTATGATGGAATTGATATACGCCAGATAAAAAAGGATGATTTAAGGCGTTCCATTTCCCTGATTGTCCAGGATACTCATTTATTTTCGGGCACGATTGCCGATAATATAAGATATGGAAGGCTGAATGCAACTGATGACGATGTGCGGGAGGCTGCAAGAATTGCAAATGCGGATTCCTTTATCAGAAGACTTCCCGCCGGCTACGATACTTTGCTTGAAAATGACGGCAGCAATTTATCCCAGGGGCAGAGACAGTTAATCGCCATTGCCCGGGCTGCCATATCCCGCCCGCCGGTGCTGGTGATGGATGAGGCCACCAGCTCCATCGATACGCGGACGGAAAAGCTGATTGAGAAGGGGATGGATACTCTGATGAAAGGCCGGACCGTATTTGTCATTGCCCACAGACTTTCAACGGTACGAAACTCCCACGCCATTTTAGTTCTGGAAAGAGGAGAGATCATTGAACGTGGAGATCATGAAGAACTGCTTGCAGAGCAGGGCAAATATTATCAGCTCTATACAGGGCAGTTTGAATTGGAATAATAGAAAGAAGGAGGCAGATTGTGAAGAAACAAAATATCAGGGAACTGCTGGTGCGGGGGGAAAAGGCAAGGAAGCAGATTTTTTTCCCGCTGTTATCTGATCTGGGGCTGACGCCCGGTCAGGGGCAGGCGAAAATATTATATCATCTTCAGCAGGAGGACCGCATTACCCAGAAAGAGCTGGCAGACCGGTGCAGAATTGATGCGGCAGCGATGTCAAGAAACATTGATAAGCTGGAGGGGCTTGGTCTTCTTGTCCGGGAAAGCAATCCCGACTGCAGGAGATCATTTTCCATCTGCCTGACAGAGAAGGGATATAAGGAAGCGAAGGAAATACGAAAAGTATTTGAGCAGTTTGAGGAGATTGTCAGTGAGGGAATCTCCCAGGCAGACATTGCTGTATTTTACAGGGTTATGGACCATATGTGCGTTAATATGGAGCGTTATAGTGCTGCAGACAGTGAAGAATAACAAAAGGTTTCCTGTTCATACCAATCATATGGCAAAGTATTCTCTTATATAAAAGGCCATCAACAAATCAAATTTAATTTTGGAATCATCCATTTCAGTTCCTGACAATTCTTTGATTTTTTTCATCCGGTATATGACCGTGTTCCTGTGGGTGTGCATTTTATCGGCTGTTTTCAGCAGATTGCAGTCAGACAGAAGGAAGACTTTTAACGTATCCATGTAATCGGTATCATGGGCGGAATCAAAGTCTTCCAGCGCTCCCAGGCTGTTTTTGTATATAGACTGCAGTAATTCCGGGTCAGAAGATGAAAAAAGTATCTGAAAAAATCCCAGTTCATCAAAATTAACGGAAGGAATGCTCCAGAAAATGGAGGCGGCAAGTGCAAACCGGGCGCGTTTATAGCAGGTCCCTGTTTTTTCCAGGGAATGGAATTCATTGCTGATTCCCAGGGTTATGCCATCGTAATACATAAGAATATCCATGATTTCACTAAGAGAAGGCCCGGACTGGGAAACGAGATAAATTAAGATATGCAGATTATCATGTTCAAAAAGATGGTATTTTAACTGAAGACGGTTTAAGGAAAAGGTTATTCTGGTGGCATTGCGCAGGTTGGAAATTGCAATGATCCGGTAGTCGGCTGCAGTGGGGAAACCGTTCTGGTTTAAGGTCATAAGAGTGGTCTCGTGAAGAGTAGTCTGATAGAGAGCACCCTGAAACGCCGCATTTAAATGGTCCACACTCTGCGTATTTTGAAGGAGGGCTTTACAGTAATCCTGCATGATATCCACCAGATGGACTTTCCAGGGCATGGTTATTAGAGGGAATCTGCTGATTCTGCAAAATTCCAGAATTTCAGCCGTGATGTCTGCTGTTTCTAGATATTTCCCCACATTAATGATAAGTCCGCTGCAGTTGTAAGTCACCAGTGAGCGGATAAAATCCAGCAGGCAGGTTTGGTTTTGGGTAAAGAGACCGGTGGTGATAACCAGCTCCCCTCCCTTTAAAAAAGACATATTTTGTATATCCTCTGCCAGATAGATCCAGGAGACTGAGTTTGACAGTCCGTTCTCACCGCTGAGAAGGATGAGACTGTATTGATCAATGCCAGAGTGATAGAGATCCGAAACTCTTGTTCTCATAGTAGTTACCTCCCTTCTGATTGAGGGTAAGTATATCACACATTGTACTCAAAGTACAATAACCAGTAAAAAGATTGGAATCTGCAGACATTGCAGGGGAAACAGGGAGAGAGTATAATAACGTTATAACAAATACCTTTAGAAAAGAGGTGTACCATATGAAAGAAAAGTTTGTTGTTACCATAACAAGACAGTTTGGCAGCCTGGGGAGACCCATCGCCAGAATGGTCAGTGAGAATCTTGGTATCGAA
>JAEWPQ010000069.1 GCA_023460575.1 Bacillota bacterium | reverse complement strand
GCGGTGGCTCTATCCCAGATTTCAGTATTTAAAAGGACTGACAGAAGGTTCCTACATTAATTTTCCTTATAACAGGCTGCCTGTTTATGAGAAGGAGTATTACGGCGGGAATGTATGCAGATTAAGGCAGACAGAGAGTCGGTATGATCCTGTCCATGTATTCAGTTTTCCACAGGCAGTCCGATAAAAGGCATCTCTTGCCTTGACGCACAGCAAAAACGGTGTTATACTTTTACCGCATAAAAGACAGTTCATTAGTACCATCCTGTCTATAAACAAAACTAGGGCTGATTTTAATATTGTTGGAAATATAAAGTTATCGCAGTTATTATAACTTTTTTTTCGTGCATATAGAGAAAGCAGGCATAGTCGTATGTCTGCTTTTTTTGCGATAATCGGGCAAATTTAAAATCCGGCCTCCGAAATTCGAAAGGACAAAGGACCCCATGTATTACTTGGAAACAGAACAAAGCTTTGATTCGGCCCATTTCTTAAAGGGCTATGTAGGAAAATGCAAAAATATCCACGGCCACAGGTGGAGAGTCGTGATAGAAATTCAAAGTCCGTCACTTCAAAAAGAGGGGCAGACACAGGGGATGATCGTTGATTTTTCCAGGCTGAAAGAGGATTTAAAAGAAGAAACAGATTATTTAGACCATTCCCTGATCATGGAAAAAGGTTCGCTCAGACCCGAAACATTACTTGCGCTTAAGGAAGAGGGCTTTTTACTGGTTGAAGTAAATTTCCGCCCGACAGCAGAAGGATTTTCCAGATATTTCTTTGAAAAAATGAGTGAAAAGGGATATAACGTGAAATCTGCCAGGGTGTATGAGACTCCTGCAAACTGTGCTTCTTATGGGGAGGATAGTCATGGCAGAATATAATGTGGCGGAAACGTTTGTAAGCATTAACGGAGAGGGGGTATACGCAGGCCAGCTGGCTGTATTTATCCGTTTTTATGGCTGCAACCTTTCCTGCTCTTACTGCGATACTGCCTGGGCAAAGGATCCCGGGGCAAACGGAAGAACGATGAGTGAACTTGATATTTATGAATACATAAAAAAGACAGGTATAAAAAATGTGACTCTCACCGGGGGCGAGCCACTGATTCAACCAGGTATCGGTAATCTTCTTTCCCTTCTTTTGCTGGATGAAGAGCTTAGGGTGGAGATTGAAACAAATGGAAGTGCGGACCTTTCCAATTACCAGCGTGAGTCAAATGCTCTTACCTTTACTATGGATTATAAGCTTCCGGAAAGCGGTATGGAGGCTGCAATGCAGCTGTCTAATTTCGACTTTTTAAAACAGAAGGATACGGTTAAATTTGTGGCAGGAAGCAGAAAAGATCTGGAACGGGCAGTGGAAATAATAGACAGTTATAAGCTTACCGGCCGGTGTCATATCTATTTTAGCACGGTATTTGGCAGACTTTCACTTTCTGATACTGTGGATTTTATGAAACAGAACCGGTTAAATGATGTGACTCTTCAGCTTCAGATGCATAAGATCATCTGGGGATCCGATGCGGTTGGCGTTTAGACAGGAAGGGAGAATGTACGATGGCAATTGATACAGCTGCAATTCAGACTCATGTGAGGGGCATATTAAAGGCGCTGGGAGAAGATCCGGACAGGGAAGGCTTAAAGGATACGCCGGCGCGGGTTGCTAAAATGTTCGGGGAAGTTTTTGAAGGGATTCAATATACCAATCATGAAATCGCGGTGATGTTTGGAAAAACATTTGAAGAGGATATGGATACAACGGTTATGGGAGAAGACATGGTGGTAGTAAGGGACATAGAAGTGTTCAGTTACTGCGAACATCATATGGCGCTGATGTACGATATGAAAGTCGCAGTCGCTTATATCCCAAACGGGAAAGTGATCGGGCTGAGCAAAATAGCAAGGATTGCGGACATGGCAGCCAGACGGCTTCAGCTTCAGGAGAGAATTGGTTCTGATATTGCAGAAATCATGGCAGAAGTTACCGGTTCAGAGGACATAGAAGTTATAATTGAGGCAAGCCACAGCTGCATGACGGCAAGAGGAATCAGAAGTTCATCGGCCAGAACCAAAACGGTAACCTTAAGGGGCCGTTTCCGTTCGGAGCCGGAACTGCGGATTTAAATTTTATATAAGAGAAAAGAAACGGAGAGAAAGATGAAAGCACTGGTATTATTAAGCGGAGGCGTAGACAGCGCCACCTGCCTTGGAATGGCGATAGAAGAATATGGAACTAAGAATGTATGCACACTGTCCATTTCCTATGGGCAAAAGCATGAAAAGGAGCTGGAGGCTGCAAAAAAAATCGCAGATTACTATGAGGTGGAATTTATGAGCCTTGATTTAAGCAGAATATTTGCTTACAGTGACTGCTCCTTATTAACCCGGTCCAATCAGGAGATCCCAAGAGAAAGCTATGCAAAACAGCTTGAGAGCAGCGAAGGAAAACCCGTATCTACCTACGTTCCGTTCCGCAACGGACTGTTCCTTTCTTCTGCAGCCAGCATTGCGCTGTCAAAAGGCTGCAGCGTAATCTATTATGGAGCTCACAGCGATGATGCGGCAGGAAATGCCTATCCGGACTGCAGTAATTCTTTTCAGGAAGCAATGAGCAGGGCTATTTATATCGGAAGCGGCAATCAGCTTACCATAAAGGCTCCCTTTGTGTTATGGACCAAAGCAGAGGTTGTGGAACGGGGACTGATGCTTCATGTACCTTATGAACTGACCTGGAGCTGCTATGAGGGCGGAACTAAACCATGCGGCAAATGCGGCACCTGCATTGACCGTGCAGAAGCCTTTGCAAAAAACGGAGTTGCAGATCCGGCACTTAAGAAAGGGGAATAGACATGGCAGGAAGAACGCTGAAAGAAACAGATGGTCTGACTCATCTGGGAAATCAGGGCACTGTTTATGAAACAGACTATAATCCGGGAGTACTGGAAACTTTTTTAAACAAGCATCCGGATCATGATTATTTTGTAAAATTCAACTGCCCGGAATTTACCAGTCTTTGTCCCATTACCGGGCAGCCGGATTTTGCATTTATTACGATTTCCTACGTTCCTGGTGAACGTATGGTAGAAAGCAAATCATTAAAGCTTTATTTATACAGCTTCAGAAACCACGGGGATTTCCATGAGGACTGTATGAACGTGATCATGAAAGATTTAATTGACCTCATGGACCCTAAATATATTGAAGTCTGGGGAAAATTTACTCCCAGAGGCGGCATCTCCATCGATCCCTACTGTAACTATGGGAAGCCGGAAACCAGGTGGGAACAGGTGGCATGGGAACGGCTTTCGGCCCACGATCTTTATCCGGAACGTGTGGATAACCGGTAGCATCAGCTGATGTGATTTAAAATAAATTCCCGCTTGATTATAAGGAGTCTGTGCAGCTGCTTTAAAATGTAAAAAAGTATGGCTCTTGCCTCAAATTCTTCTCTGCTTAATGGAAGCTCATGGTCCTTTAACTCCAGCAACAGGAGATTTAAATCCTTTAACAGCTCCTCTACCGTGTTGTTTCTGTGATAACCCTGTTCAATTCTCGTTAACAGCGTAGAAACTTCCATAGCCTCCTTAGGCAGACAGGAAATGGATTTTATATTTTCATAAATCTCATAAAGCAGGAGGCTTTGCTGCCTGCGCATTTCAATGTAGTCAACTTCGTAGGTGTCTTTTTGAAACAGTGCATTGTTGTAATTAGTTAAAGCACAGGCTTTGGCGGCCCTGAGTGCCTTTTGTAAGGACAGAAGGTCCGCCGGTCTGCAGCTGCTTTTGTCTTCGGAATGAAGGAAACAGGACATTTGGCTTATGGTATCTTTTATCCGTGTATCCACTTCATCAGAAAGTTTTTTAAACTCATTTTTCCTTCGCCGCAAATGCAGATTTACTAAAATTCCAACTGTTGTGCCGATGAAAAAGAGAGCTGCCTCATTGACAATCAGAGTGGCATCCATGGAGCGTTCGGTGAGAAAATGAGTGATGAGAACGGAATCCATGGCAATTGCTTCTCCCCAGTCAGCAGAAAAGCACACAAGTGCAAAGAAAAACAAATACCCGGCAAATGCCGGGAGTGTGAAGCCAAGGATTCCAAAAAAGAGCCTTGCGATTAAGAGCGCACAAACAAAAGCCAGCGTCCGGTTCCGGGCGCTTTTTATGGTTTCTTTTTTCGTATTCTGAATGCTGAGTACTGTGATGATTCCGGCAGTAGCGGAATAACGAAGGCCCAATTCTCCGGCAATTGCGATGGAGAGGACTGCGGCAACAGCAATTTTTAAACTTTTTATAACGGTATCCTTGTTCATGGTTTCTCCTTTCCGGTTATTCCCGTTAATATCCCTGTTCTTTCAGTTTATGTACCAGGTCTGTATAAAAACCCATGACATCAAAGCCTTCTATATTTTTACGTGTCAAATCAATCACATCTCCGTGAGAGATTCCCTGTTTCCCTTTTGGTTTTAAAATGCCAAGATCATTTCCCCAGACCATGGAGTCTGTGGATACCAGGCCATCGTTACTTCCTTCTCCAAGAATCCGGATTATAATATTACCAAGATTTAAAGGGAATACGGCACTTCCCGGGGATTTCATTTGTGATCCTGCACTTTGGCAGAGAACACCGGGAGCGTCCTTCATGAGTTTATTAAGCCGGGCGCATTCCCTGTCTGTTAAATCCCTTAATCCGCTTAAAAAGTCAGGGCTGTCATCTCCAAGAAGAGTAAACAGGGATTCATATTTTTTACCAATGAAACCGGCAAATCCTGGAGAAATACGGTCTAAAATACTGCATACATAATGGCATCCTGCATGAGGAGTATTAATGGTGGTAATTGAGGCCACATACTGGTCCATGCCAAGGCAGCTGACTGCGTAACGGCTGTCGAGGCCTCCTTTGGAATGAGCAATGATGTTAACTTTCTCACATCCGGTCTTATTAACAATGTCAAGAATACACGCTTTGATCTCTTCTCCGCATTGTTCCACAGAAGCAGAGGACTGGTGATTGCTGTAAAAGATGGCTGAACCGTGCCGGATCAGTTCATCTGGAATTCGTCCCCAGTAGTTAAAGTTTTTCCAGTCCCGGAAGAATATCCCGTGCACCATTAATATGGGATACTTTGTCCTGCATAATTCTTCCTCTTTCCGTTTCTCATAATACTGCTGTTTCTCCATTGTAAAGTGATACTCTTTATGCGATATATCAATGAACCTGTGAAGCAGTACGAGATTAACTCCCGGAACCCACCAGAAAAGCAAAAGGGCCATTCGGTTAAAAAGCCCCAGCTGCCCCGAACAGGTGAAGATCCGGATAATACCGTTTATCAGGAGAAGATAAAGGAATATGACGCAGACGATGCCATTTATAACAAGGAGCAGGGGCGGTGCCGTTTGGTAAAAGATTAAGAGGTATCCGTAAACCGCCAGTTCAAGAAAAAAGCATACGATGGCAGCATTCATCAGTTCACCGCCCCCCTGCAGGATTTTAAGCCTTTGCCCCTTGCAATTGACTTTTCCGGGCACAAAATGATAGCAGAGATAAAAAAGCATCAGGCCGGTACAGGATAAAATACGGATCTGTGTGTTTGGCATCAGGGGAGAAATCAGGGTAAAATTAAATAAGAGCATGAGAAAAAAATAACGGATTATACGTTTCATCAGGGTCAAGACACGACCTCCTTTTTCATTTGTAAAATTGCATATGGTTTGTTTTGTACGATCATACCATATTTTTTTGACCATGTGGGGTATTTATAAGTAAAAATATAATGAAGAAACCATAAGGGGTCGGTAATAATCGGCTCTTTTTGTATATGAAGCGGTGAATTGCTTAGACTTCTGTTGTCCGATCATTGACAGATGGAGAAAAAATCAGTATATTGACTGTGAAGCAGCAGTGAAAAACTGAAAAAAGGGGAATTTAATATGAAGCTATTCTACGCCGAACCGGCGGGTAAATGGGAAGAAACTCTCCCAATCGGCAATGGAAGTCTGGGTGCCATGATATGGGGAAATGGAAGAAGAGAATGTCTGGGGCTCAATGAAGAAAGTCTGTGGTCAGGCTACCGCCATGACAAAAACAACCATGAAGCATTTCCTTATCTGGAGCAGTGCCGCAGGCTTGTGGAGCAGGAGAAGTACGAGCAGGCGGAGGAATTGATCCGGACTCATATGCTGGGAGAATACAATGAATCCTATCTCCCCCTGGGAAATTTATACATAGACTTTGATCATTCTGAGGACATCACAGATTACAGCCGTGCTCTGTATTTAGATCAGTCAGTCAGCAATGTGAGCTATCAGGTAAACGGTGTTAATTACAGCAGAGAATATTTTGCAAGCTATCCGGCCAGAGCCGTATTTATAAAGCTGGATTGTGATAAAAATGCGATTAATGCCGTGATTTCTTTTGAATCCCAGGTACCATACAAAGCGGAATATGAAAAAGATGGGGTTAAGATAAGCGGAAAATGCCCGGAACATGTTGATCCTTCCTATGTGGATGACAGTGTAAATCCCATTATCCAGGGAGAGAAGGGAATGGAGTTTCATGCTGGTTTACAGCTTCTTTCCTGCGATGGAGAAGTATCCGCTGGGAAAGAAGGACTCCGCATTACGGGTGCGTCCAATGTGATCATGGCATTTCATGCAGTGAGAGAACCGGGTTTTGAACATTCTGCAGAATATGACGAGATCAAAGGGCAGCATATCAGTGATTATAAATTTATCTATGATAAAACAGAATTGTATCTCGGTGAGCAGCCGGATATTCCTACCAATGTAAGACTTCAAAAGCTTCGTAATGGCGAAAAGGACAACGCACTTTACGCACTCTATTTTCAATATGGAAGGTATTTATTCATCAGTTCTTCCAGAGAGGGCAGTCTTCCTGCTAATTTACAGGGAATATGGAGCTGGCAGCTGAGAGCTCCGTGGAGCTGTAACTGGACCACCAACATCAATGCACAGATGAATTACTGGCTGGCACAAAGCTGCAATTTAGAAGAGTGCCTGCAGCCGTACTTCGAATTTGTTAAGCGGATTTGTGAGGAGGGTAAGAAAACTGCAGAGGTTCATTATCAGTGCAGAGGTTTTGTCCACCACCATAATGCGGATTACTGGTGCAACACCAATCCGGTTGGAATGATCTACGGGGAAAAAAAAGGGGAACCGGAAAGCGTTACCTGGTCGATGTGGCCCATGGGCGGCGCATGGCTGACCAGCGAACTGTTTAAGCATTATGAGTATAATCCGGACCGGGAATTCCTTGAAGAAACCGTGTATCCAATCCTGAAAGAAGCAGCTTTATTCCTTGTTGACTGGCTTTATCTGTATAAGGACCGGTATGTGACCTGTCCTTCCACATCTCCGGAGAATAAGTATAAAGTTCCGGGCAGCAAAGACAGCGCAGTCGCAGTTGCAATGTCAACGGCAATGGATCTGGCAATCATCCGGGAAGTTTTCGGAAACTTTCAGAAAACATGTGAAATCTTAGGGATAGATGATGAGGTTTTACAGGAAATATCAGAAAGACTGAGTAAACTCACTCCTTTCAAAATCGGAACTAAGGGTCAGCTTCTGGAATGGCATAAGGAATTTGATGAGGTTGAGCCTGGTCACCGCCATGTTTCCCACTTATATGGATTATTCCCATCTGAGCTGTTTGAAGGGGATGAAGATTTGACGGAGGCATGCAGAACTTCTCTTCTTTTACGTCTGGCAAATGGAGGCGGATATACAGGCTGGAGCTGTGCATGGATCATCAATCTTTTTGCTGCACTGGAAGATTCCGATCATGCCTACGAATATTTAAAAACGCTGCTGACCAGATCTACCTATGATAATCTCTGGTGTGCCCATCCGCCATTCCAGATTGACGGTAACTTTGGAGGAACTGCCGGAATTGCCAACATGCTGGTACAGGAGCGAAACGGCAAGGTGAAGATATTGCCTGCTCTTCCGTCTGAGTTTGAAAATGGTTATGTTAAAGGTCTCAGAATTAAGAATGGAAAGACAGTTGATATCAAATGGAGCAACGGGAAGTTAGAAGATTATAAAATATATTAGAGTTATAAATGAGGTGCAGTCACTGCGGGATATTTCAGCGGAGGCTGCATTTTTTGTTGTGATCCCGGATCTGCAAAAGGGAATAGAGAAGCTGGCATCAATGTAAAAAATGAGGTCTAAGTGGGGGATATGCAATGGTTAGATGTTGACAACCTGGTAAAAGAAATGTTATGTTATCGGTTAAAGAAGCTTAACGATCTGATAATGAGGAGAACAAATATGGAAAAGAGAATTTCTGGAAGAACAGGTTTAATGGCACTGATTGGATCACCGGTAGGACATTCCGGTTCCCCCGCCATGTATAATTACAGCTTTGAAAAGCTGGGACTGGATTATGCATACCTCGCTTTTGATGTCACCGTAGAAGAGGTGGAAAAGGCGATTGAAGCCGTAAAAACCCTGGGTATGAGAGGCTGCAACGTGACCATGCCCTGTAAGACAGAAGCGCTCAAATACATGGATGAACTGTCAGATGCAGCCCGCATTACAGGTGCGGTCAACACCATTGTGAATGAAAACGGAAAGCTCACCGGACATATGACAGATGGGCAGGGATTCGTGGATAACTTAAGGGATCATGGTGTTGAAATTAAGGAGAAAAAGATCACCATATGCGGCGGAGGCGGTGCAGCGACAGCAATACAGGTGCAGTGCGCGTTAGAAGGAGCAAGAGAAATTTCAATTTTCAATATTAAAGACGCATTTTTTGAGAGGACCCTGGAGACGGCTGAGAAGATCAGACAGGAAAAGCCGGGCTGTATCGTGAATGTATTTGACATTACAGATATGGAAAAGATGAGAGAAGAAATGAAAACCAGTGACATTTTCGCCAATGCAACCATCGTAGGCATGAAACCTATGGATAACGAAAGTGTGGTAAAAGATGTAACCATGTTCCGCCCCGGTCTGGTTGTGACAGATGCGGTTTATAATCCCAAGGAGACAAAGATGCTGAGAGAAGCCAAAGAAGCAGGCTGTATCTGTATCAATGGGCAGGGCATGCTTGTCTGGCAGGGAGCTGCAGCCTTTAAGCTCTATACAGGACAGGAGATGCCTGTGGAAGGGGTAAAGAGCCTGCTTTTTAGTTGATAAAAATACACAAAAAGTCTTTACACATATGGAAAAATATGGTAATATTTACTTAGCAATTAAAGGGTGATTGTTATATTAGATAAAAAATGAATAACTGGGTGTTACTGTATCAGCAGATACAGGCATGACTGGTGATATTTACATGTTTGCTTAAGCAAAGTGTAGGTATGATCAGTCTTTTTGTTTTTATGGGGATTATACATGCTTTTATAATTAAGGAGGAAAAACATGAAAAAGGTTAAATGTAGTAAAAGCTGTCTGCTTCTGTCTATGGCGCTGCTGTTTGGCAATACGGCATTCACCGCACAGGCAAAGGCAGAAACTGTAACGGCAGCCAGCACAGGCCGCGGTCAGGGGGTTACTGTAGAGAACGTCACTCTTCATACGTACGTAGGAGATGATGGTCAGGAGGTAGAGTCCATTACCTATCTGCTGAAGGATATAAGAGAACTTGGAAGCATTGAGCCAGAGGATTTCAGAATAACAATCGGAAGTGACAGTTATAAAGTAAATGACATAAAAATCATGAGGAACAATGTAAAGCTATATATGGATTCGTTTCGGTATCTTGGAAAAACAGTATACAATGAAGAGATGCAGTCCACACATTATGACTTCGCAGTTGACAGCACAGTAGATGCGCTGGATTTAAAAAAAGGGGATACCTGCCTGGTAAAGACAAGAACCGTTGATGATTTTGTGAAAGGTACGTTTACAGGGAGCAACGGTATTGAACTGCCGTATTGGCTTTATATGCCAGCCGGTTCATCAAAAGTACCTCTTATGCTGTGGGAGCACGGGGGCGGAGAAGTCCTTGCAACATCCTTTGAAGGAGCCAATATTTTAAATAACAGGGGAGCAGTTTCATGGATAGAAGAAGGATATCAGACCGCAGTTCTTTCTTTTCAGTTCCCGGAAAACTACAGCTTTGGAATATCGGATAAACCGGACCAGCTTAAGATGATGCAGGATTATAATTTGGTAATTCATGAATTCATTCAGGATTTGATTAATAAAGGAAAGGTCGACTCAAGGCGGGTTTATATCAGCGGAGCATCGTCCGGAGGAGGAGCAGTGCTGCGATTTGTCATGCAGTATCCGGACTTTTTCGCAGCAGCCCTTCCCATTTGCGCGAAGGACACATTAATTCCCATTTCCCAGACTTATGGGCTCGCCTATAAATTTAACGGCAGTCTGGCACTGGACGATCAGGATTATCAGAAGTGTTACCGGGATATCTCTGATTTAATGAGTCATTATAATATAACCGGTGTCCCCATGTGGTTTGTCCAGGCGGAGAATGATCCGGTATGCACCAGCTATACAACCAAAATTTTATATCAGGTTTTAAAGGATCAGGGGGCAAAAAATAATAAGATCACAATGTATAGCGATGAAGAAATGAAACAGGCGGGGCAGATGATATACCATAGTTCCTGGGTTCCTGCATTCCGAAGCAGAGAAATCATGGACTGGGTTTACAGTCAGAAAAAACAGTAAGGATGAAACCTTGCTGAAATATAAAAAAGGAGAAGGAAACATATGGCAAGCAAGTACGATGGATTAGCAAGAATCATTATTCAGAACGTTGGAGGAAAATCCAATGTTATCAGTCTGACCCATTGCATTACCAGACTGCGTTTCAAATTAAGGGATGAATCAAAGGCAAATACTGAGATCTTAAAAAACACCGATGGGATTGTGACAGTCATGAAAAGCGGGGGACAGTATCAGGTCGTCATCGGCAATCATGTACCGGATGTTTATGAGGTAGTCTGTAAAATTGGCGGATTCGGGGAAGAGCCCCAGGAAGCAGACGGAGAAAAGCCGGAAAAGCGCCAGAAACTCTTCTCAGCCCTGATCGATACCATATCCGGGGTTTTCCAGCCCATATTGGGTGTATTTTGTGCAACCGGACTTATTAAAGGAATACTGGCAATTCTTACGTTTACCGGAGTGCTTACTGCGGAAAGCGGAACGTATCAGCTTCTTTATGCAGTGGCGGACGGCTTCTTTTACTACCTTCCGGTAATTTTGGGATATACCGCTTCAAAAAAGTTTGGTTTAAATCCATTTACGGGTATTGCACTTGGCTGCGCTCTGGTTTATCCTAAAGTAGTGGCCCTTACTTCTAAGGACGTTATGGAAGTATTGTTTGCAGGAACCATGTTTGAATCCAATATTTATGCTACTTTCATGAAGATTCCTGTTATTATGCCAAAAAGCGGTTATCCGTCTTCCGTAGTGCCGATCATTCTTGCGGTCTATGTGGCCTCCAAGATCGAGAAGTTCTGGAAACGGGTGATACCGGATGTAATAAAGAACTTCCTGGTTCCGACTCTGACTTTGATGATTGCCGCACCGTTAACCTTTGTTGTGGTTGGTCCGCTGGCTAACTCAATTGCTGCAGTTATTGGCTACCTTACCCAGGCTGCCTATAATGCAAGCCCTGTATTAGAAGGTGCAATTGTTGGGGCGTTCTGGCAGGTTCTTGTAATTTTCGGCCTCCATTGGGGACTGGTTCCGGTCTATATCATGAACCTTAATATGCAGGGATTCGACAGCTTCATGCAGCCCTATTTTGCAGCTTCTTTTGCACAGACTGCAGTTGTTGCAGCGGTTATGCTTAAGACAAAGGATAAGACTTTAAAGAGTCTTTGTATTCCGGCAACGATCTCAGGTCTCTTTGGTGTGACGGAGCCGGCTATTTATGGAATTTCCCTGCCGAAGAAAAAGCCATTTATTATTTCCTGTGTGGCTGCCTCCATCGGCGGTGCCATCATTGGAGCAGGGAATGTAAAGAAGTATATGTCAGGCGCGCTGGGAATTTTTGGGTTCCCTACCTTTATCAACCCTGCAAACAATGATACATCCAGTATTCCTTGGGTGACAGCCGGTGTGGTCGTTGCGTCACTGATCGCATTTGCAGCCTGCTTTATCATTTACCGGGATGAGGAAACAAAGAAGGGAGAAACACAAGTACTGTAATTTATCAGAAAGAAAGGAATGGTATAAGCGATGAGAAAAGATTTTTTGTGGGGAGGCGCAACAGCAGCCAACCAGTGTGAGGGAGGCTGTTTAGAAGGCGGCAAAGGCATGGGAACTGTGGATGTAGTGCCGTGGGGTGAAAAACGTTTCCCTGTCATGCTTGGAGATATGGATTATAAAAATCTGCCTGATGACTCCTATTACCCATCAAGAGAAGCCATTGACATGTATCATCACTATAAGGAAGACATTGCCCTTTTTGCAGAGATGGGCTTTAAATGTTATCGTTTTTCTCTTTCCTGGTCCAGGATTTTTCCCACGGGGGAAGAGGAGGCACCCAATGAGGAAGGTCTTAAATTTTATGAAGAAGTCATTGATGAACTTTTAAAATATAACATCGAACCGGTTATCACCATCTGCCATTTTGATGTGCCGCTGGCTCTGGCAGAAAAGTATGGTTCCTGGAAGAACCGTAAGCTGATTGACTGCTTTGTCCGTTACTGCGATGCGGTTTTTGGCAGATTTAAAGGAAAAGTCAAGTACTGGATTACCTTCAATGAGATCAATATGCTTTTGCATCTGCCATTTATGGGGGCGGGAATACTCTTTGAGGAAGGGGAGAACCCGGTCCAGGTCAAATATCAGGCCGCACATAACGAACTGGTGGCATCAGCCATTGCAACCAGACTTGCCCATGAGACGGATCCGGAATACAGGGTTGGCTGTATGCTTGCAGCCGGGAACTTTTATCCCTACAGCTGCAGCCCTGATGATGTATGGAAAGCGATGGAGAAGGACCGGGACAACTATTTCTTTATCGACGTTCAGGCCAGAGGCCAGTATCCTGCCTATGCAAAGAAATTCTTTGAAAGGGAAGGAATTACCCTGAATGCAGAAGAGGAAGATTACCGCATATTAAGAGAGAATACCGTTGATTATATTTCATTCAGCTACTATTCCTCCCGCTGTGCATCCGCTGACCCGGATGTCTTAAAGAAGTCCACGGCAGGAAATGTGATGAAGAGCATTAAAAATCCGTATCTGAAGGCTTCTGACTGGGGATGGCAGATTGACCCTCTGGGACTGCGCATTACGCTTAATACGCTGTATGACCGTTACCAGAAGCCGCTTTTTATCGTGGAGAACGGGCTGGGAGCTGCTGATGTGATGGAGGCCGACGGGACTGTGTCCGATGATTACCGCATTGAATATTTAAGAGATCATATTAAAGCCATGATCGATGCGGTGGATATTGATGGGGTGGACTTACTTGGATACACTCCGTGGGGCTGCATCGATCTGGTAAGTGCTTCTACGGGAGAGATGAAAAAACGATATGGTTTTATCTATGTGGATAAGGATAATGAAGGAAATGGAACCTTAAAACGCAGCAGAAAGAAATCATTTTACTGGTATCAGAAGGTGATAGAGACCAACGGAGCTTCTCTGGAATAAAAAACTGTGCCTGGGCAGTAAGTTAACCCAGGCACGATTTTTTCTTCAGTAAATCACGGATATTCTGTTTCGTCCCGCATTCTTCGCCTGATAAAGAGCGATGTCGGAACGTTCCATCAGACTCTCCAGAGTGTCTGTCTCAAGGTGGAAGAAGGTAACACCAATGCTGATGTGAAGTGGAATACTTTCCTGATTTTCTGCATAAAATTCCAACTCCTCAACGCTTCTGCATAAATTTTCAGCTTTACGTACAATTTGCGTTTCATCAAAATCCAGAATCAGTGCTGCAAATTCCTCCCCACCGATTCGCCCCAGTAAATCCTGGCCTTTGATGAGTTTCTGGCATTCTTCTGTTACAAGACAGATTGCCCGGTCTCCCATGTTATGACCGAAGGTATCGTTGATGGTTTTAAACCGGTCAATATCAATCATAAGAAACGCCGCTGTCTGACCGTACTCTTTTATATCCAGCAGTCTTTTTTGTGCTGTTTCCATAAAGCTTCTTCT
>JAEWPQ010000068.1 GCA_023460575.1 Bacillota bacterium | reverse complement strand
TCTTCCCACCAAGCTGGAGGTGGGAGACAGCGCGTAATGCCTCATGATCCCAAGAAAAAACCGATGAATCACACGAAAAGGAGAGCAGTATGAAAAAATCAGTTTCTGTATTAATGGCAGCAGCACTCTGTGCATCTATGATCGGCGGATGCTCTGGCGCAGGCAAAACCGGAGCCCCGGCTGAGACAACCGCAGCAGGGACAGAAAGCACTTCTTCTGCAGCAGGAGCAACAACTGCAGCGGAGACAAAAGCAGAGAATAAGAAGATTGACAAACTGAATGTTTATTTTGTACCTTCCAGAGAGCCGGAGGAAATCGTTACCGCTACGGAACCTTTAAAGGGCCTGTTAAAGACAGAACTTGGCAAAGAGGGCTATGATATTGGTGAAGTGGTAATCACTGTAGGAACCAGCTACGAAGCAGTAGGAGAAGCTCTTTCTGCAGGCACCGCAGACATCGGTTTTATTCCAGGAGGCACTTATGCTCTTTATGATGACGGCGCAGAGGTGATTCTGACTGCAACCAGAGACGGACTGAGCAAGAATTTTGATAATGCAAAGGAATGGAATGACGGCAAGGCTACTGAGGCAACCACAGAACAGGCAACTTCCTACCGTTCTCTGATTATTGCAGGACCTTCTGAAAAGGGAAAAGCACTGGCGGCAAAGATTAACGGCGGCGAAGCGCTGACCTTTGAAGATTTAGACGGAGCAAACTGGAGCGTAATGTCCTCTTCCTCCTCAGCAGGATACATTTACCCCTCTTTATGGCTTCAGAAGAATTTTGAGAAGAACATTTTAAACCTTTCCCATGCGGTTCAGTCCGATTCTTACGGCAGCGCATTTGCCAGACTGGCTTCCGGTCAGGTAGACGTTTTATGTACATACGCCGATGCACGCAGGGATTATGAGGAGAAATGGAAATCTGAATACGGCAGAACCGGTTCTATCTGGGAAGAGACCAGTGTTATAGGCGTAACCCCTCCAATCTTTAATGATACAGTCAGTGTAAGCAAGACCTCCAAGAACATGGATGACAGTTTCAAGAAAGCTGTCCAGACTGCAATGATCAACATCGGAAACACCGATGAAGGCAAAAAAGTCATTGCTATTTACAGCCACAAGGGTTATCAGGCAGCTAAGAGCTCCGATTATGATGACGAACGTGCAGCTCAGAAGATGATCAAGGAATTGAATGCGAAATAAATAATATAAAACAGGCTGCGGAGGCGACGTGAACGGGAGATAAAGCGCGCCTCCGTTTTTTACTGGGAAATGAGGGTATGTATGATTGAATTTAATCAGGTGGGCAAAACCTATTCCAACGGCTTTCAGGCTTTAAAAGACGTTAACTTAAAGATTGAGCAGGGAGAATTTGTAGCCATAATCGGGTTATCCGGAGCTGGTAAATCCACTCTTTTAAGAACTATTAACCGCATGCATGACATCACGGAAGGGACTCTTACCGTGGACGGAGTCAATGTCATGGGATTAAGAGGAAAGGCGCTGCGCCGTTTCCGCCGCAGAATCGGCATGATCTTTCAGTCCTTTAATCTGGTGACGAGAACCCGGGTAATCAACAATGTTCTTATGTCAAAGGTACCGGATCTTCCGTTTTTTAAGGCCATCTTTGGAATCTTTCCCAAAAAGGATAAGCTGGAAGCGTTAGAGGCCCTTGATAAAGTGGGAATCTTAGATAAGGCTTTTGTCCGTGCAGACCAGCTCTCCGGAGGCCAGCAGCAGAGAGTTGCACTTGCAAGAACACTTGCTCAGAACCCTCAGATCATTCTGGCAGATGAACCGGTTGCTTCCCTGGATCCGGTCACAGCCAAGCAGGTTATGGGAGACTTTTTAAGGATTAACAAGGAGATGAACATAACCATTCTCTTAAACATTCACCATGTGGATTTAGCCCTTCAATATGCAGGCCGGGTGGTTGGAATCCGGGCAGGAAGGATTGTCTATGACGGTCCGGCATCGGAGGTAACCCAGGAGATTCTTGATGAGATTTATGAAGGGAAAACAGAAGAGGAGGCAGTGGGATGAGCATTTATGACAAGATATTTCCGCCGAAAAAAATGGTGCTATCAAACGGAAAAACAGTCTTAAAGCCGGCTTCCAGACTTCCTCTTATTACACTGATTCTGGTTTCCTTTACTGCCCTTTCTGTTAAAATTACAGGGTTTGATTTAGGGGTTTTACGGGAACGGGGAAGCCAGTTTTTTGTCATTCTTGGAATGATGGCGCCTCCTGAATGGGGATACAGCGCCCAGGTCTGGAAGCCTTTGTTTGATACCTTAAAGATGTCACTTCTAGGCACGGTCGTCGGAGCCGTGACTGTTATCCCCTTTGCCATGGCAGCATCTACCAATATAGTTAAAAATAACGCAGCAGTGGGAATTATGAGGTTATTATTAAGTATTGTGAGAACGCTTCCGACGCTGGTTACGGCTCTGATTGCAACCTATGTTTTTGGATTGGGTACTCTGGCAGGAACCACTGCCATCGCCGTGTTCACATTTGCCTATATGGGGAAAATTCTTTACGAAGAAATTGAAACTGCTGATATGGGGGCATTTGAGGCAATGGAAGCCATTGGAGCCACGAAGGTACGGGCCTTTGTCGGCGCAATTATTCCACAGGTACTTCCGTCTTACATATCAAATGGATTGTTCTGTTTTGAGGGAAATGTCCGTTATGCAGCCATTCTTGGATATGTAGGTGCAGGCGGTCTGGGTCTGATTTTACAAGAAAAGCTGGGCTGGAGAGAGTATCCCAGTGTAGGTATGATTTTAATCATGCTGTTTGTTACCGTATTTTTCATAGAATCGGTGAGCCGTTACTGCCGCCGGAAACTAGTATAGGAGGCGGCACATGAATAAACAGATCGAAAAGGCTTATGAAGAACGTCCCAGAAATACCGTATACCAGCTTACTGTTTCTGTCGTTGTCGTTGCACTGCTTATCTGGTCCGGATCCGCAGTAGATGTTTCCAAAACCGGGCTTTCAGGAGTGCAGATTGCCGGAAATATTTTAAGCGGTATTTTTCATCCGGACGGGAAGCTTTTATTTAATTTTACAGCTCAGGGAGTTCCCTATCTGCTTTTGGAGACTGTCTGCATTGCTTTTCTGGGGACAATTGTGGGAGCGTTTCTGGCGATTCCCTTATCTTTTTTATCTGCCTCTAATTTAATGCCTGCCCCTATTGCTTATATCACCCGCCTGGTGATTATGGCAGTGCGGACCATTCCTGCATTTGTATATGGACTGATGTTTATCCGTGTCAGCGGGCCGGGTGCATTTACAGGACTGCTGACCATGTCCGTCTGTTCCATCGGAATGGTTTCCAAGATGTACATAGAGGCAATAGAGGATTTAGATACCAGAATTTTAGAATCCTTAGATGCATGCGGCTGCAGCACCTTTCAGAAAATCCGGTATGGAATTCTGCCTCAGCTGATTCCTAATTTTGCATCAACGGTTATATACCGGTTTGATATTAACTTAAGAGATGCCACAGTTCTTGGCCTGGTTGGAGCGGGAGGTATCGGCGCTCCCTTAATCTTTGCCATGAATTCCTACCGGTGGAATGAGGCAGGAGCGATACTGGTAGGACTCATCCTTCTGGTTCTGATTGTGGAATATATCTCCACCAGGATCCGGGTGAAGCTGGCAAGGGGGTAAGTAATTGAAGAAAAAGGCAAAAATATATTATACTTCGGATGTCCATGGATATCTGTTCCCAACAAATTATGGGGATAAGACGGAACGTCCCATGGGACTTTTAAACTGCATTACCAATTTTGAAAAAGATGGAAATACACTGATTTTCGATGGGGGAGACACCATTTCCGGCTCCCCCATGGCTGCTTTTATTACTGAACAGGCTGGTGAACTGCTTATAAGTGAGCCGCTTGCAATGGTGTACAACGCAGCTGGATATGATGCGGTAGTTCCGGGAAATCACGATTTTAATTTCGGTTATGACCGGCTTGCCCACTATATGGGGAAGTTAAGTGCTGTCTGCCTTTGCGCCAATGCAGAAGATTTAAAGGGGGAAACAGGAATTGTTTCCAGTCATATCTTTACTCTGGAAAATGGGCTTCGCCTGGGCGTTGGAGGTATTGTTACTGACTATGTAAATGTATGGGAAAACCCTGAGCACCTGGAACAGATACAGATTACTGATGCATTCCTGGCAGCGAAGAAAGAACTGGAGCTGTTAAAAAAGGAGTCAGATGTTACCATATGCATCTATCACGGCGGTTATGAATGTGATTTGGATACTGGAACAGTACTGACATCAGGCAGCGAAAACATCGGATACCGCATCCTGAAGGAGCTTAACTACGACATTCTGCTAACCGCTCATCAGCATATGACGGTAAAGGGAAGAGACTGTTTTGGAACCCATACGCTGCAGCTGACAGCGAATGCCGTTCAGTATGCCTTAATTGAGATTGAGTATGAGGACGGTGCCTGCACTGTCTCCTCCTCCATTCTGCCTGCGGGAATGCAACATAACCGGGAGCCTTATAAATCTCTGCTTCCATTGGAACAGCAGGTTCAGAAATGGCTGGATCTGGAGATTGGGAGCTTAAAGGAAGCAATTCCTCAAAAAGAGAAAATTGAGATGGCCCTTGGCGGCAGCGGAGTGGCAGATTTTTTTAATCAGATTCAGCTGGCGTATACCGGAGCCGATATTTCCTGTATTGGTCTTGGAAACAATCCCATAGCACTGCCTGACCGCGTCACCATGCGTGATCTTGTAAGAGTTTATCCCTTTTCCAATACCCTGGTTGTGCTGGAGGTAACACAGGAGGTTATAAAGCAGGCACTGGAACGCTGTGCGGAATACTTTACCGTGAAGGAAGGGAAGATTGAAATATCGGAGGTTTTCTTAAAGCCTAAGGTGGAGCATTATAATTATGATTATTTTGCCGGGATCACATTTGCGGTTGATTTAGAAAGACCGGTGGGGGACCGGGTGGTAAATATTCTTTTTGAGGGAAAATCTCTTGAGGGAAGGAAACTGAAGCTGTGCATGAGTGATTACCGTGCAAGCGGTACCGGAGGATATGAGGTCTACAGACAGTGTACGGTATTAAAACGGTTTGGTACGGATGTTCCCCAGCTGGCTCTGGAGTATTTAAAAAATCACCCTGATGCGGAAATAATACGAAATGGCGGATTGGTTTTGTATAACTCCAGGTTATAAATGACATAGAAATTATGTATAAGCATATTGTGGAAAATTATTGTATTTCTCACTGTAAAGTGGTAAACTCCATTTCAGCAAGTGTGATATCGAAAAAAACAATGACTGGGACACAGTCTGATTCCCCACATTCCTTTACAGAGAGCAGCCCGTCAGATGGAAAGGGCGCAAAGGAAGGAACAGGCCATCACCCAGGAGTTCCGAACTGAAAGGCCTCCCGACAGGAGGATTGATTAAGTGAGGACGGGTCTTTCCGTTAGCGAAGAGCTGCTGCCCGACAGGCGGCGGATTTAAGCGGCTGCAATCTGCAGCAAACAGAGTGGTAACGCGGATTGGTTCATTCGTCTCTGCATCTTTTTGATGCGGGGACTTTTTTCGTTATCCGGGACAAATGCATGTGGCTTTTGTCTGAGTATGAAAGGAGAGATACGATGAATGGTTTAACTATGATGTTTCTAGCTATTGTATTCCTTGGCGGAGCGTACTTAATTTACGGAAGATACCTCGCAAAAACATGGGGAATTGATCCGGAGGCCAAAACTCCGGCCTTTGAACT
Organism: Bacillota bacterium; assembly: GCA_023460575.1. Classification (GTDB taxonomy): domain Bacteria; phylum Bacillota; class Clostridia; order Lachnospirales; family Lachnospiraceae; genus Lacrimispora. The sequence continues at coordinate 17,411 of JAEWPQ010000068.1, read as the reverse complement.
GGAGGACGGGGTAGATTATGTCCCTGCAGATACCAATGTCGTTTTCGGCCACCAGTTTGCATCCATAGCAGGTGCAGGTCCTATAAACGGCCCAATTCAGGCAGCTATGTTTGGCTGGCTTCCTGTTTTGCTCTGGATTCTGCTGGGCGGAGTGTTTTTTGGCGCTGTACAGGACTTTTCGGCAATGTATGCTTCTGTAAAGAACAAGGGGCGTTCCATAGGATACATTATTGAGCTTTACATAGGGAAAATGGGAAAGCGGCTGTTTCTTTTATTTACCTGGCTGTTTTCTATTCTGGTAGTGGCAGCGTTTGCCGATATCGTGGCTGGAACCTTTAACGGTTTTTCTGCTGAGGGAGCAAAGGTAACGGCTAATGGAGCGGTTGCATCCACGTCAATGCTGTTTATTGTGTTTGCGGTAGCCCTTGGTTTTATTTTAAAATATTGTAAATTCGGGAAAATGATCAATACGCTGACCGCAATTGGACTTTTGATATTATCTGTTGGACTGGGTCTGCTTTTCCCAATCTACATCCCTCAGAGTATCTGGCTTATTTTTGTATTTGTCTATGTAATTATAGCCTGTGTGACTCCGGTATGGGCATTGCTTCAGCCCCGGGACTATTTAAACAGCTACCTTCTTATTGCCATGATTGTGGGGTCTGTGATTGGAATTGCAGTGTATAATCCTTCCATGAATTTACCATCCTTTACAGGCTTTAAACTTGTAAGTGCAGGCGGAAGCGTATCATATCTGTTTCCAACCCTTTTTGTCACCATAGCCTGCGGCGCAGTTTCCGGGTTTCACTCTCTTGTGGCTTCCGGAACAGCATCAAAGCAGATTAAGAATGAAAAGAATATGCTGCCGGTTTCCTTTGGTGCAATGCTGTTAGAAAGCCTGCTGGCAATAGCGGCTCTGATCGCTGCTGGCTTTGTAGCCACAAAGGAGGGACTTCCTGCTGGAACCCCGCCTCAGCTTTTTGCAAGGGCAATTGCAGTTTTCTTAACTACAATCGGACTTCCCGAAACGTTATGCTACACGCTTATTACGCTGTCCATTTCTGCGTTTGCCATGACAAGTCTTGATTCTGTGGCCAGGGTTGGACGAATTGCATTTCAGGAATTTTTTGCCGATGATACTCCCGAAGAGGAAAGAAGTTCATGGAATAAAGTTCTGACTAATAAGTATTTTGCAACAATCATCACGCTAATTTTATGCTATGCACTATCCAGAGCCGGTTATAGCAGCATCTGGCCGCTGTTTGGTTCTGCAAATCAGCTTTTATCTGCCCTGGCATTAATTGCATGTGCCGTATTTTTAAAGAAAACCAACAGGAAAGGCTTCATGCTCTGGGGACCAATGGTTATTATGCTGGGGGTGACTTTCACCGCCTTGGGATTAAAAATCAGAGACTTAATTTCGGCTTTATCCGGAAAATTTGTGTTTGGAAATGCGCTTCAGCTGGTTTTTGCAGTGCTGCTGCTGATATTGGGTGTAGTGGTTGCCATAGAAGGATTGAAAAAATTAGTTGCAAAAGAAACCGAAATAGAGACAAATACAGGTAAAAATATATTAGTCTAGATTTACTTCATAAAAATACCAATTTGACTTTAATAATTTACTTGACAAAACTGAAATCATGTATTAGTCTAGCTATGTAATTTATAAAATTAACTTTAAGGCAAAGAAGCCATAATCAGTGCAGAGACGCACAGGATTATGGCTTAATTTTTTTGCGCAAAATTAATGGAAGAGGTGTTTTTATGGATCACGGAGATATTTCCTGGATGCTGATAAGCTCCGCGCTTGTTCTTCTTATGACCCCGGGACTGGCATTTTTTTATGGGGGTATGGTGAAACGGAAAAGTGTTATAAACATGATGATGTCTTCTGCAATCATGATGGGGATCGGGTCAGTTATGTGGGTTCTGATTGGATTTTCATTGTCCTTTAGCGGAGATATCGGGGGTGTCATAGGGAATCTTAACTGGTTCGGACTTAATTTTGATACTCTGAATGATGTTACCTATCCTTACCCCAATACACTTATATTTGCTATTTTTCAGATGATGTTTGCAGTCATTTCACCGGCGTTAATAACCGGTGCGGTTGCAGAACGTATGAAGTTTTCTTCCCTGGTAATTTTTATGGTGCTGTGGTCTCTTCTCATTTATTATCCCCTGGCTCATATGGTGTGGGGTGGAGGACTGCTGTTTCAAATGGGGTCTGTGGACTTTGCCGGAGGCGATGTAGTCCACATCAGTTCCGGTGTCAGCGCACTGGTCCTGTCTGTTTTACTTGGAAAACGTAAGAATCTTGGGAAAGCGCCCTATCATCCCCACAATGTTCCCTTTGTTTTTCTGGGTGCAGCCCTTTTATGGTTCGGCTGGTTCGGTTTTAATGGGGGAAGCGCTTTGGGAGCCAATGAGCTGGCTGCCCATGCATTTATGACGACCAACACAGCGGCAGCTTCTGCCATGCTTTCCTGGATACTGGTTGAGGTGCTTAAAAATGGCAAACCTACCCTGGTGGGAACCTCAACAGGACTAGTCATTGGACTTGTTGCAATAACACCGGGAGCAGGTTATGTTCCGATCTGGTCTGCTGTAATAATTGGAGCTTTGGTAAGCCCCATCTGCTATTTCTTTATCAGCAAGGTTAAACCAAGATTTCAGTATGATGACGCTCTTGATGTATTTGGCTGTCATGGAATCGGCGGAATCTGGGGCGGAATCGCAACCGGTATTTTTGCCAGTAAAAACATTAATCCGGCTCTGCCATACAATGGACTGGTTTACGGTGAGATTCAGTTATTCTTTCGTCAGATTGGGGCCATTGCAATTACTATCCTGATTGCAGTTGCAGGGACCCTGATCGCAGCAGGAATTGCGTCTGTGATCACGAAAGGAATTAAGGTCTCAGGAAGAGCTGAAATGACAGGACTTGATACCTCAGAGCATGGGGAAACAGCTTATCCTGCATTTAACGGAATGGATTAATAAAGGGAGATTTCAAAGTGAAAAAAATAGAAGCATTTATCCGGCCTGAAAAACTGGAAGATATCAAAGAAATTATGGAAGAACTGAAATTAAACGGATTAAGTATTATGCAGGTTATGGGCTGCGGAAACCAGAAGGGCTGGACGGAATTTGTCCGCGGTGCAGAGGTGGATTATAATTTCCTGACCAAGATAAAAATAGAACTTTTTGTAGCAGATCATCAGTCAGATGCTGTCATTTCAGCAATTATTAAGAAAGCTTATACCGGTGAATACGGTGACGGCAAGATTTTTATTTCTGATATACAGGATGCTGTGAGAATCCGTACCGGAGAGCGGGGAGAGGATGCAATTAAATAATTTCTAAAAAAAGGAAGTAAAGCCGTTTTTCCGGTTTTACTTCCCTTTTTTGTTAGAAACCTTTTTTTGTGGGAATGAATATGATATATCGGGCTGTAAGACCATTGAAATAAAAGAAGATAATCGTTATAATAATTATATTTCCATAACGATTAGAAGAAAAAATGAAAGAACCATCGGAGGAGTTATGAGTATCAGGGTTGTAGCTGTAGATAATTCAGAGGAGTTATTAGTGAAACTGACGGGAATTTTGAACGATATGAGTGAAATAGAGCTGTGCAGCAGCTTTCCGGAAGCCATTGCAGCAATGCAGTATATAAAGGAGCATCCGGTAGATCTGGTGTTTTCGGATATAGTCATGCCGGATATCAGCGGAATTACGCTGGCCTCCAAGCTTTACGAACTTCCTGATCCGCCGGAGGTTGTGCTTTTATCCGGAATTCCGGGATTTTCTCTGGAAGCATTTAAAATCCGTGTATTTGCTTTTATTGTTAAGCCTTATACAAGGGCACAGATCAGTAAGGTAATCCGGTTGTATAAAGAAAAAAAGTCTGGGGATGGAGTCACCAGTCCGGATGAAATACTAAGATAGACCAGGGGGTGTGAGTAGTCCCGTTTTTGCTTTTTAATGGACGAACCCTGTATCCTATGTTATAATAGGAAGATAGCGAAAAAAGAACCTTTTTTCCATAAGGAGTCAAATATGAAAGAGAAGTTTAAAATAAAGGGACAGCTGGGGATTTACATGCAATGGCCTCTTTACTTAACCGGACTTTTAATTGCGGCCAATGCAGTGATCGGTGCGGTAAGTACAAAAGCAGGGATCATTATGGCCCTGTTTACGCTGATGTATGCAGGAATTGCGTTCTGGCTTTCTTTTTATAGAAGAAGACGTCTGTTAAGCGGCCTTGTGGAATTCTCAGCAGAGTACTCCTGGATGCAGAAGAAGCTCCTTAATGATCTTGAGATTCCGTATGCAATCGCGGATGAAAGCGGGAGAATTCTATGGGGGAATGATGCATTTTCCGTGGTTTTAGGGGAAGAGAAACACATCAGAGCATCACGGAAGAATTTAACCGGCATTTTTCCTGAGATCACAAAAGAAGTTTTAAAGCTGGGAGACGGGGCTGTGACACTTCATGTCATATGCAATGACAGGAAGTACCAGATACAGCTGAATGCGGTGCATATGAATGATGCATCGGAGCTGATGAGTGATACAGCAGGCATGGATAGTGCAGAACAGATGCTGCTGGCAGTTTATTTATTTGATGAAACAGAGATTCTCACATATAAACAGATGGTAGACGACCAGAAGATGGTGGCAGGTCTTATCTATCTGGATAATTACGATGAGGCACTGGAAAGCGTGGAGGAGGTACGCCGCTCCCTTTTAACTGCGCTCATTGACCGGAAGATTACAAAGTACATCACCAACATGAACGGAATTGTGAAAAAGCTGGAAAAGGACAAGTACTTCATCGCCATCAAGCAGTGTTACATTGCAGAATTGAAAGAGAACCGTTTTTCCATCCTGGAAGAAGTTAAGACTGTCAATATCGGTAATGAGATGTCAGTTACATTAAGTATCGGTCTTGGAATGAATGGAGACAGTTACTATAAAAATTTAGATTTTGCAAGAATTGCTATTGATATGGCGCTGGGACGCGGAGGCGACCAGGCAGTGGTCAAGGACGGAGAGCGGATCCAGTATTATGGCGGGAAAGCGCCTCAGGTGGAAAAGACGACCCGTGTGAAGGCCCGCGTAAAGGCCCATGCATTAAGGGAACTGATGGAAACCAAGGACCGTATCCTGATTATGGGACACCGTATGACGGACATCGATTCCTTTGGTGCTGCGGTAGGTATTTACCGGATCGCTACCGCCATGGATAAAAAGGCCAATATCGTTATTAATGAAGTGACCACCTTCGTGCGTCCCATGAAGGAACGGTTCGTGGGAAATCCGGATTATCCGGAGGATTTATTTTTAAGAGGTGATGAAGCAGCAAGTCTTGTTGATGCCAATACACTGCTTGTTGTGGTTGATGTAAACCGGCCCAGCATTACCGATGAACCACAGCTTTTGCGGCTGGTGAAAACCATTGTAGTTCTGGATCACCACAGACAGAGCAGTGAGATCATTGACAATGCGGTTTTATCCTATGTGGAGCCATACGCATCCTCTGCCTGTGAGATGGTAGCCGAGGTTCTTCAGTACATTGCAGACGGAATTAAGATTAAATCTGCGGAAGCAGATGCTCTTTATGCCGGGATTGTTATTGATACCCACAATTTTACCAATCAGACAGGTGTGAGAACCTTTGAAGCAGCAGCCTTTTTAAGGCGGAACGGTGCAGATGTAGTCCGTGTAAGAAAGCTGTTCCGGGATAATCTTGATGATTATAAGGCGAAAGCGGAAGCGGTCAGGGAGGCTGAGATTTTTGAAGGGAACTTTGCAATCAGTTTATGCCCATCTGAAGGAATTGACAGCCCTACGGTAGTAGGTGCCCAGGCAGCCAACGAACTGCTTGATATATCAGGAATCAAGGCTTCTGTCGTTATGACAGAGTATAACAATACGGTATATTTAAGCGCCCGTTCTATTGATGAAGTCAATGTTCAGGTAATGATGGAGAAGCTTGGCGGCGGCGGGCACAGAACCATTGCAGGTGCCCAGCTTGCCGGTGTAAGTATAGAAGAAGCAAGAAACCAGGTAAAAGCGGTTATTAAAGAGATGATTGAGAAGGGAGACATATCATAATGGATATTGTATTATTAGAAGATGTAAAAGCACTGGGGAAAAAGGGACAGATCGTTAAGGTTAATGACGGATATGCAAGAAATTTTATTCTCCCGAAAAAACTGGGAATTGAAGCGACTACAAAAAACTTAAATGACTTAAAGCTTCAGAAAGCCAATGAAGCAAAGCTTGCAGCAGATCTGCTGGAAGCAGCAAAAGAGCTTGGAAAGAAGATTGAAGAAGCTTCTATTACTGTTACAATCCGTGCAGGAGAAGGCGGAAGAGCATTTGGTTCCGTATCCGGCAAGGAGATTTCACAGGCGATTTTAAACCAGCTTGGATTAGAAATTGATAAAAAGAAACTGGTTCTTCCCGAGCCATTAAAGACCTTTGGTACTCATGAGGTTCCCATTAAGCTTCATAAGGATGTAACTGCAAAATTAGATGTTAAGGTAATAGAAAGCTAGGAGGCACAGTTATGGATGAGGCCCTGATCAAACGGATTCTCCCTCACGGCATTGAGGCAGAGCAGTCCGTCATCGGATCCATGCTGATGGATCGGGATGCGATCATTGCTGCTTCCGAGATCGTTACAGCAGGAGATTTTTATCAGCACCAGTATGGCGTCATGTTTGAAGCCATGCTGGAGCTTTTTAATGAGAATCTGCCGGTGGACTTAGTCACTTTGCAGAACCGTTTAAAAGAAAAGGATGTTCCCCCCGAGGTATCCAGTCTGGAATTTGTAAGAGACATTATAACAACCGTTCCAACCTCCGCCAATGTAAAGTCATATGCCAAAATTGTGCGGGACAAGGCCATATTAAGGCGTCTGATTAAGATAAACGAGGATATAGCCAACACCTGTTATGCAGGAAAAGAACCGCTTGAGAATATACTGGCATCTACGGAGAAGACCATATTTGACTTACTCCAGAACCGTAATTCCGGAGATTTCGTACCCATTCGCCAGGTTGCCATGAATGTACTGGAGAAGATTGAGGAAGCCTCCAAGAATCAGGGAACAGTAACAGGAATTCCAACAGGATTTATTGATCTGGACTATAAGACTTCCGGCCTTCAGCCATCGGATTTTGTCCTGATTGCCGCCCGCCCCTCTATGGGAAAGACAGCTTTCGTTTTGAATCTGGTAGATCATATAGCGGTGAAGAAGGGGCTTCCAGCGATGGTATTCAGTCTGGAGATGTCAAAAGAGCAGTTAGTAAACCGTATGCTGGCCATGGAGTCGAATGTAGATTCCCAGAAGTTAAGAACCGGTACCTTATCCGACAGTGACTGGGATGCGGTGGTGGAAGGAATCGGCGTAATTGGAAATTCCAAGTTAATCATTGATGATACCCCTGGAATTTCCATTATGGAGCTTCGTTCAAGGTGCAGAAAGATGAAGCTGGAGCATGGGTTAAGTATTGTAATTATTGACTACTTACAGTTAATGAGCGGAAGCGGAAAAGGCGGAGAGAACCGTCAGCAGGAAATTTCCGAGATCTCCCGTTCGTTAAAGGCCCTTGCAAGAGAGTTGAGTGCGCCGGTGATAGCCCTGTCACAGCTAAGCCGTGCCTGCGAGACGAGGCCGGATCACCGGCCCATGCTTTCTGATCTTAGAGAGTCAGGAGCGATCGAGCAGGATGCCGACGTGGTAATGTTTTTGTATCGAGATGATTATTATAATAAGGATACTGATATGCCAAATATTGCGGAAGTAATTATAGCCAAGCAGAGAAATGGTCCCATTGGAACCGTGAATCTGGTGTGGAGGCCGGAGTATACCAAGTTTGCAAACATGGCCCGGCAATAAAAGAACAATGCAGCATTTCATGATTCTTAAGGAAGCAGCTGCCAGGAGAAGAGGGGTTTCATGAACAGACTGAATATCGTTTCAATCTTTCAGAACTTAAGTGAAGATACCGTGGATGAAATCTGGCATTCGGGGAAAATAGTGAAATATGATAAAAATACAGAATGCTTTCGGGCGAAAGATATAAATTCTTATCTGTATTTTCTGCTGGATGGAAGTGCTGCAATTTATAATCTGACTCATTGCGGAAGACAAAAAACCATTTTCTATCTTGGACCTGGCGAGTTACTAAATGACTGCATTACACCGGAGGTATTCGTCTCGGTGAGCTGTCATACCATGGTTCCCTGTAATGTTTTTATTATAAAGTCAGATATATTTAACCGAATAATGAAAAAAGATTTCGCTCTGACTCAGGCAGTGGTAAAAGAATTAGAACGAAAGATCTGGAGAATGGGTCACCAGTTAAAAAACACCATGGGAAGTATTTATATGGAGCGAAAGCTGGCTGCTAAGCTTTGGAAGCTTGGACGTGATTTCGGAAAACGGGATGAAAAGGGACTTTACATAGATATTCCGCTGAGTATAACAGAATTGGCAGACTTTTTAGGAGCACCAAGGGAAACAACGTCCCGAATCTGTAAATTACTTTCAGGCTATGAGCTGATTAAGATGGAGAACAAAAAAATATATCTGATTTCACCTGACAGGCTGGCATATTTTTATAAAAAAGGTGTTTTGCCGGAAAATTAAATTAAATAGATATTGATAAAATTCCGTGATAGATGTCACGGAATTTTTTTGCGTTTTATTCTATAGTTATTGTTAAATATTAGTCAAACCCAAATTTTGACAATCAAAAGCAGGGGGTTCAAAAGATGAAAAAGATACAATCTACTTGTAATTATTGTGCATTGGACTGTAATCTGGATTTTTATGTGGAAAATAACAGAATTGTAAAAGTAGTGCCTACGAAAGGTTATCCTGTTAACGATGGATTTTCCTGTATCAAAGGTTTGTCTCTTGATAAACAGCAGACCACGGTAAAACCAAACAGTCTGCCCAAAATCAGACAGGAAGATGGCACAATGAAAGAAGTATCCTGGGAAGATGGCTTTTTGCATGTAGCAGACAAGCTAAAGGAAATCCAGAAAAAATATGGTTCGGAAAGTGTGGCCGGAATCAGCACCGGACAGTTGACCATGGAGGAATTTTCCATTTTCGGACATGTGATGAGAAATTACTTAAAGGCCAATGTAGACGGAAATACCAGACTTTGCATGGCCACAGCCGTAGTGGCCCACAAGCAGAGTTATGGATTTGATGCTCCCGGATTCACCTTAAAAGATCTGGAATTATCGGATACCATCATTTTTATCGGAGCGAATCCGGTGGTTGCCCACCCCATTCTCTGGGAAAGGGTGAAACGAAATCAGATTCCGGACAGAAAGATCATTGTCTTAGATCCTAGAAAATCAGAAACAGCCAGGAACTCAGATTACTGGTATGGTCTGAAGTGGAAATCTGACCTGGCTCTATTCTATACTCTGGCACATATTCTCATTGAAAAAGATTATGTAGACCACCAGTATATTGAAGCACATACCAATGGTTATGAGGATTTTGCCGGTTTTGTACAGAAATATGATTGTAAATATGGGGCAGAGGCAACCGGATTATCAGAAGACCAGATCATACAGCTGGCAGAGCTGATCCACACTGGAAAACGTGTTTCCTTCTGGTGGACTATGGGAGTGAACCAGGGATATGAAGCAGTGCGCACGGCACAGGCAATTATTAATCTGGCGGCCATGACTGGTAATATCGGCAGACCAGGTACCGGTCCCAACTCCATAACCGGTCAGTGCAATGCCATGGGTTCCAGGGCTTACAGCAATACTTCCTGTCTGTTTGGAGGCGGTGACTTTAATAATGATGCCAGAAGAGAAGCGGTTGCAGAAGCAATCGGCTGCCAGACACAGGATTTAATAGATAAACCGACGATTCCTTATGACCAGATCATCACAGGAATCAATGAAGGAAAAATCAAGGCACTCTGGATCCTGTGTACCAATCCAAGACACAGCTGGACAAATAATGAAACCTTTGCTGCCGCTGCTAAGAAGCTGGAGCTGTTTGTGGTACAGGATATCTATGAAGATATTGAAAGCGCAGAGGACTGTACGGTATTTTTCCCGGTAGTGCCTGGTATTAAAAAAGCGGGAACCTATATCAATATGGAACGAAGGATGTCTGCCATGCGGCCGGTTCTGGAGCGCGGGGAACATGAAATCAGTGATTACGAGGCAATACTCGGAGTTGGAAAAGCTCTTGGAATGGGAAAATTGCTGAACGGATTTGAGACTGTGCAGAAATGCTTTGAAACCATGCAGAAATGTGCTGAGGGAATGCCTTGCGATTTCTCCGGAATCACCTGGGAAGGTCTGGAAGCTTCCCATGGTGTCCAGTGGCCTTTCAGAGAGGGGGAGACATTGGTTGAGGATGAAAGGCGTCTGTATGAAGATGGTAAATTCTGGAATCCGGATGGAAGATTAAAATTTATTTTTGAGGAAGTGATGCCCAATCCATTGCCGGCAACCAGAGAATTTCCGTTTATATTGAATACCGGAAGAGGAAGCGTGGGACAATGGCATACTCAGTCAAGGACCAGAGAAGTGCAGTTTATTGAAGATGTGACTGCCAGGAAAGCGTATCTGTATATGAATGAGGAGACAGCAAAGGAATATGACATCAGGGAAATGGACCGGATCAGGGTGTATTCTGTCAATGGAGAGAATGCCGTATTTCACGTTTTAGTGACCTCAAATGTCACTCATGATGAATTATTTGCACCGATCCATTATTTAGAGTGCAATAAAATCACCCCATCCATTTATGACAAGTATTCCAGAGAGCCTTCTTATAAAGCAACACCTGTATGTTTTGAAAAAGAGGATGGAGGTAGTATCAATGGTTAGAATCAGGATTGACCGTTCAAAATGCATCGGCTGTCTGACCTGTGTTACGGCCTGTGTGGTAAGTCATGAAAGTGATGATGCCAGAAATCGTGTTGTCATTGACAGTGAGATTAAAGCGGCACCGATCTTCTGCCGTCACTGCGAGCTGCCGGAGTGTACCTATACCTGTATGACAGGTGCCATGCATAAAAATCCCACAACCGGATTTGTAGAATATGATAAGGAACAATGTGCAAGCTGCTATATGTGTATTATGGCCTGTCCTTACGGCGTTTTAAAGAGCGATAAAATGAACCATAAGGAAATCATGAAATGCAATATGTGTGTACATAGAACCGATGATGGTTCACCAAAACCAATGTGCGTTGAAAAATGTCCCATGAAGGCTATCACACTTGTGGAGGTGGGAAAATGAGATATGTAGTAATTGGATCTTCTGCAGCGGGAATCAATGGTATCCGGGGAATACGTTCGGAAGATAAAGAAGGTGAGATCATTCTGATTTCAAAAGACGAGGCTGTTTATTCCAGATGCATCCTTCATCATTTCATGGAAGGTATCCGTGATTTAAAAAGATTGAGCTTTATAGAAGAGGATTTCTTTGAAAAGCATAAGGTTCAGTGGGTGTCAGGGAAAGAAGTGACCGGATTGAACGGTGATAAGCGTGAGGTGACCCTGGAGGATGGAAGTCTCATTGCTTATGATAAGCTTCTGATCGCCTCCGGCTCCCACTCCTTTTTGCCTCCGGTTCAGAATCTCCGGGAGGCTGACGGCGTTTTTGGATTTCGTAATCTGGAGGATATTGAACAGATTATGGTAAGGGCAAAGACCGCCAGGGACATTGTTGTCATGGGGGCGGGGCTGGTAGGAATTGACTGCATAAGCGGCTTATTGCCGTTAAAAAAGAATCTGTCTCTGGTTGAAATGCAGGATCATATGCTGGCCATACAATTGGATAAAAAAGCGGCCTCTGCTTATGAACAGGCATTTCTTGAAAAGGGAGTCAGACAGTATTTCGCAACTGGGATAAATGAAGTGGTTATGGATGACAGCAATCATGTGCAGAAGGTGGTTTTAACAAATGGGGAGGTACTGCCTTGTGATTTGCTGGTAGTAACAGCAGGAATAAGGGCAAATATCGGTTTTCTATCAGGTTCCGGCGTGGAAACGGATCAGAGGGGACTGTTGATTGATGAAACAGGAAAAACCAATATAGAAGGCGTATATGGTGCCGGAGATGTGACGGGAAGGAATCCCATCTGGCCGGTGGCAGTAAAGGAAGGTCTGATTGCAGGATGCAATATGGCCGGAGGGAATAAACGTATGACAGATTTCTTTGCCAGTAAGTCGACAATGAATTTTCTGGGAATCCCCACATTATCCCTTGGTGCAAATACCAGACCGGATGAGACCTATCAGGAAATCATACAGGAAACAGACGGTGGAGAATATAAAAAGATCATTTTTAAAGACGGTCATATTTATGGCGCCATACTTCAGAAGGATCTGGCATATGCCGGAGTTCTGACGCAGATCATAAGAAGAAACATTGATGTTTCAAAGGTAAAAAAACCTGTTTTTAAGATTGATTATTCCGATTTTTTTCACTTAAACGATAATTTGGAATTTATGTACGAGGAACAGGAGAAAGTATGAGAGAAGACAGTATTGTAAAACGATTGGAGAGAATGCCGGTACCCATACTGCCAACTATGGTAGGAGCAATTACCCTTGCTAATTTCATGAAAGGATTTGGGTATGAATGGATACGTCATATCACCTTATGGAGTGCAGCGGTTGTATGGATTTTTTATCTGGGAAAAATGATTTTATATCCCCGGGTATGCAAAAAAGAGTATGAAAATACAATTTTCCGGTCGTTATATGCAGCGTTTGCCATGATTATGATGGGATTTGGGGCTTATGTGTATGCTTACAGTCCTGTGCTTGGTAAAGGGCTGTGGGTTGCCGGTATCGTGATTCATGCCTGCCATATCATTTATTTTACTTATAGAAGTATAGGAAAAGAATTTGCCTGGGATACGTTTATGCCAAGCTGGTTCGTTACCTACAATGGAATTATGGTCTCCACAGTGGTAGGAGGGGTCATGAACGAACCGCTGCTTGGAAAAATAATTGTTTATTACGGTATTGGAATCTATTTTGCCCTAATCCCGTTTATGGTGTACCGTCTTGTTAAAAAACCTGTGAATACGGCATATTTTCATACGCAGGCTGTCGTACTTGCGCCATGCAGTCTGTGTATAACATCATATATTAATTATATAGATGAGATAAATATGGTACTTCTTGTTTTTTTATATGTTTGTGTTCTGCTATCCTGTCTTTTTATTATTTTAAAGCTGCCGGAATTTTTTAGCTTCGAATTCTATCCCGGATATGCAGGTATGACATTCCCCATGGCAATTGGTACAGTGGCATCCGGTAAAATGGCGGGGGTATTGGAAACCATGGGATATGAGAAGGCTAGTAGTATTATTACACAGGTTACAGGGCTGCAATTTTACATAACAGCTATGATTATCGGTTATGTTCTATTAAAATTTGTATCAATGCTGATAAAAAGAAAATCTGTATGAAGGTAAGTGCGGTTTTGTTAGCTGGTGGAAAAGGCAGCAGAATGAACTATCAGAATAAGGCGCTATTGAGTTTAAAAGAGAAAAGTTTCCTGGAAATACTGATCAGTGAGCTGGAAGACGTTGCTGATGAAATATTGATTTCCCAGCAGAAGCATAAGGCGGAAGGGACAGAAGGTTTTTCTATTGTTTCTGATAATTATCCCCATTGCGGACCGTTATCCGGTATTGAGGCTGGTCTGGCATGCTGCCAAAATGAATTTCTGATCGTAGCAGCTTGTGATATGCCTATGCTGAAAAAAGAATTATTTACTATTTTACTTCATTACATAGAGCATTATGATGCAGTCGTACCAATTGTCAATGGAAAGACAGAACCTCTCGCAGCAGTTTACCAGAAGAAAATACGAAAGAAGGTAAGAATTCAGCTGGAGCAGGGTACTTTCTGTGTCAAAAATCTGTTGGACCAGTTAAATACAAAATACATTGACGTAAAGGAATATGGATTCGGTGCAGAAGAGTTTAAAAATATTAATACAGTAGACGAATATCAAAGTTTTTTAAAGGAACAGGGAGAAAAAAATGGAGAAATTATCATTAAGTGAGGCAGTGGAATGTTTATGTTCCAATTGCGGGCCGGTGATGGAAACAGAACGGATCAGTTTGTGGAATGCATCAGACAGAGTACTTGGTGAAAATATTATATCTGAGATGGATCAGCCGCCGTTTCCCAGATCACCTTTAGATGGTTATGCACTAAAAAGCGAAGATACAACGGGAGCTTTGGAAAACCATCCCGTAAAATTAGAAGTCATTGATGAAATTATGGCAGGTTCTGTGGGAAGGTATCCTGTAAAAAACGGGGAAGCCGTAAGAATTATGACAGGAGCCCCGATTCCTCCAGGCGCAGATTGTATCATCCGCCAGGAAGATACTGATTATGGAGAGAAAGAGGTAAAAATATATAAAGAGTTAAAGCAATATGATAATTATTGTTTTAAAGGAGAAGATTTTAAGAATCATCAGCTACTTCTGAAAAAAGGTGTGTTATTATCAGCTCCGGAAATCGGGATTATTGCAAGCTGCGGAAAACCGGATGTTCTGGTATACAAAAAGCCTGCTGTAGCATTAATCACCACTGGCGACGAGACAATGATGCCTGGTCCTCCATTGAAACCGGGAAAAATTTATGACTCCAATATGTTTACACTGGGCTGCCGATTAAAAGAATTAGGGGTTGTACCGGAATGCATCATGCATGTGGACGATCATTCGGCCAGGATGGTTTCTGTCATACAGGAGATCAGCGCGTATACGGATTTAATTATTACCACGGGGGGTGTCTCGGTAGGGAAAAAAGATATTATGCATGAAGTATTCAAACAGGCAGGTGTAAAAACATTATTCTGGAAGGTTTCCGTTAAACCCGGAACACCTACTTTATGCGGTAAATATAAAAACACACTGATTATTTGTCTTTCCGGTAATCCATTTGCCGCTTTAACAAATATGGAACTACTGGTGAAGCCGGTTCTTTCCAAGATGCTTCAAAAAAGAGATTTGGAACCAGACCGGATAACCGTACCCATTGATAAGGGATTTGAAAAAGGAAGCCGTGTGACACGTTATGTAAGAGGATACTTGAATAATGGAAAAGTAACTGTTCCAGCAAATAAGCATTCGTCCGGTATTTTAAGTTCTATGGCCGGCTGCAATTGTCTGATAGAAATACCTGCAGGAGATTATGGAGTTCACAAAGGAGATCAGGTATGTGTGATACCAATGTAAACGGGAAGGTAGTTTGTATTTGCGGGGTAAAGAATTCCGGGAAGACAACGTATATGGGACGTCTGATCAGAGAATTCACAGAACTTGGTTATAAGGTTGCCGCGATTAAGCATGACGGGCATGACTTTCTGTGTGATACGCCAGGAACAGACAGCTTTAAATATCATGAAGCAGGAGCTTATGGAACTGCGGTTTACTCCGGATACCGGTTGATGTTGATGAAAGAGTTGGCTGACGTACCGCTTGAGAACATAATCTCTTTTTATAAGGAGGCAGACATTATACTGATAGAAGGTCTCAAAAACAGTCCCTATCCCAAAATTGAACTGGTTAGAAAAGATATTTCCACCGTACCCGTTTCCAATTCACAAGGGCGTTTCCTGATCGTTACAGATGCAGACCTTTCTGATCAGTATGGAGAAGTCAGAGGCTTTGAACAGATACATGAAGCAGTTCAGATCATTCAACGATATACCCCTAAAAAATTTTCCAATCTCATTCATAATTCGTATTAGTTCCGCATAAGATATAAATAGTAAGGTTATGAAAACTAAACGAACCAAAGGAGAGGATATAGCTATGGCTGAGATACATTACTTAATATCGGATGCATCAAAGAAAGTTGATGTAGAATCCCATGTCCTTAGATACTGGGAGGACGAGCTAGAGTTAAACATTCCCAGGAATGAAATGGGACACCGGTATTACACCGAAGCACACATCCGTTTATTCAAGCAGATCAAGGACTTAAAGGAAAAGGGATATCAGTTAAAAGCCATTAAGACAGCGCTTGAAAAAGTCATTGGGGACGGGAAGGATCCGGTTATACCTGATGAGTTATTGGAGGGGCAGATGACCCAGGAATTAAAAGACAGTGGATTAGCCGGAGAAGACGGCGAGTCAGGCCTGGAGGTACATAACACAGCACAGGTCTCTATTGCACAGGGAAAGATGGAACAGTTTCAGGAAATCATGAATCACATCATTGGACGTGCGTTGGAGTTAAATAATGAGCAGTTGAGCCAGGACGTTAGCAGTCTGGTCAATGACAAGGTCATTAAGGAAATGGAGTACTTAATGAACCTGAAAGAAGAAAAAGAAGAAGAGCGCTACAAACAGTTGGACGAGCTGCTTCGTACCTATCAAAAAGATAACAAAGGCCGTGCAGAAGCTGCAGCATCCAAGATCCCCTTCTTCAATCGCAAAAAGAAATTTGGTCGAAACGGAAAAAAGTTATAGCATTCTCTCACTTTCAGATAAAAAGAGCCGAAAAGCGGCTCAGGCAAAAAATCCGCAGTTGCCACTGAGAGTGTAAACTGCGGATTTTTTGAAACGTCTTAATTCTCAGAGCAAGCTTCCACAAACCTCTTAAAAAGCCGAAAAGCTTCCTCATTCTTTTCCAATAAATATTCCGGATGCCACTGAACGCCCACAAAGAAGGGATAACCAGGCATTTCCATTGCCTCAATCAAACCATCCGGCGAGTAAGCCGATGCAATCAGTCCCTGCCCCAAATCCTTATCCGCCTGATGATGCATGCTGTTCACCCGTAATGTATCCATACCAGCGATTTCCCTCAGCATAGTTCCCATTTCCAAAGAAACCGTATGGCTAGGCATATGATATGCAAATGGCTGCGTATGTGCGATAGGAAAATCCGATTTTGTCATAGAAAAGATATCCTGCCAGATCGTCCCGCCCATAGCGATATTTAACACCTGAATGCCTCTGCAAATCCCAAGAACCGGCTTTTGTTTCTCCAAAACAAATGGCAGCAGCCCAATCTCCAGCCGATCCCTTGCCTCCGATACATTCCCACAGTGTACCTGCGTTTCCTCACCAAACAAAAACGGATGAACATCCGGTCCTCCAGTAAACAAAAAACCATCCAACTCATCAGCCAACTGCTTCAGTTCTTCCTCATCAGCCTCCAGCGGCATAACAACCGGAATCCCTCCCGCAGCCTTTAACGCACGTAAATAGGTAGGTCTCATCTTAATATCATTGTTATCCGTATCGTGGGCAGGCGTCAATCCTATCAGCGGTTTTTTCATACAGACTTCCTTTCAGAAATAACATGAGTGATAATAAAAAGATATGGGGATCAATAACAAAATGCCCCTCCCTTACGGA
>JAEWPQ010000067.1 GCA_023460575.1 Bacillota bacterium | reverse complement strand
CTATATAATCAACAAGAGAAACCACTGTGAGTACTGTCGCAATCCAGATAAAAGCATAGGTAACAATAGACAGCGCAGGTATATTTAAAATCAGAAGAACTGACATCACCATCTGGGAAGCAGTCTTAAACTTTCCCCAATAGCTTGCCGCAATAACAACTCCGTTATCAGAAGCAACCAGACGGAAACCGCTGATAATAAATTCACGGCTGATAATTACAATAACAATCCAGGCAGGAAGCTGTCCCAGGGCAGTAAAGCATATAAGACCGGCACATACCAGAAGTTTATCTGCAAGAGGATCCATAAATTTTCCAAAATTTGTCACCAGGCCATACTTTCTTGCAATCTTGCCATCCAGCATATCCGTAAAGCTGGCAACTATAAATACAGCAGCAGCTACATAGCGGTAAGTATCATTGGTACCGCCGTCAAGCAGAAGAAACAGAACAAATAACGTAATCATGATAACCCTTAAAATAGTCAGTTTATTCGGTAAATTCATCTTCCAACTCTCCTATTAAATCATACTCCATCGCTCCGGTAACACGGATCTTTGCAAAATCTCCAGACATCAGTTCCTCACCCGTCTGTACAAAAATCATTCCATCCACTCCCGGACCATCCATATAGGTTCTTGCTACATAAGCATTCTCATCAGCAACTTTTCCTTCTATCATCACTTCCAGTGTCTTTCCAACCATTGATTGGGAATGCTCTATGGAAATTTCCTGCTGAAGTTCCATAATCGCATCCCGGCGTTCCTGTTTGATCTCCTGGGGTACCTGATCAGGAAACTCTGAAGCCGGGGTATCCTCTTCTGCAGAATAGGCAAATACACCAAGACGTTCAAACTCTATTTCATCCACGAAGTCCATCAGTTCTTCATGATCTTCCTCAGTCTCTCCCGGAAATCCGGAAATAAGGGTCGTTCTCAGTGCAATATCAGGAATTTCTGAACGAAGCCTGTTAATAATATCCTTCAGCTGTCCTTTGGATGTTCTTCTTCCCATGCGTTTCAAAATACGGTCACTTGCATGCTGAATCGGCATATCTAAATAACGGCAGATTTTGTCCTCTTCTTTTATTACAGCAATCAGTTCGTCCGTAATCTCTTCAGGATAGCAGTACTGAATGCGGATCCACTGAATGCCTGATATTTTGCAAAGCTTCTTTAATAATTCAGGAAGCGATTTTTCCCCATATAAGTCCACACCGTATAAAGTCGTCTCCTGAGCCACCAAAATCAGCTCCTTCACGCCCTTTCCCGCCAGCTTTTCTGCTTCCTTCACCAGTTTTTCCATGGGAACACTGCGATAGTTTCCTCTTAAAGTGGGTATGATGCAGTAAGTACAGTGTTTGTCGCAGCCTTCTGCAATTTTCAAAAATGCATAATGGCCTCCGGTAGTAAGGATTCTGTCTGTTTCAGTCTCAGGAAGTATGTCCAGATCGTGGAAACAGCTTACCGGTTCATCCCCACCCAGTGCCCCCTTTAAAACATTGGATATCTCATCATAGGTTGAGGTCCCCAAAATACCGTCCACTTCCGGAATCTCATCAATGATCTCCTGCTTATAACGCTGCGCCAGACAACCGGTGACAATTAATGCCTTACAATTGCCGTCAATTTTTCGCTGAGCCATCTCCAGAATGGTATTGACGCTTTCTTCTTTGGCATCGCCGATAAAACAGCAGGTATTGATTACAATGACATCCGCTTCAAACTCGTCATCTGTAAAGGTATACCCGTCTCTATTTAAAAGGCCTAACATCATCTCCGTATCAACCAGATTCTTATCACAGCCCAGTGAAATGCATAATAACTTCATGTTTAAACTCCTGTCGTTCTTTTTTCCTGAAAGAAAAGGCCATCTACCCAAACGGAGACGGCCCTCTTCCTAATTATCGTCTTCTTCTGTTGCGTCCGCTTCGCTTAAAATCTTCACTTTGCCCTCATATAACTCTTCTACGGCAACTGAAAGCGGCTTCTTGCCGGCTCCCGGAATCTCAGTATCAGAACCTCCGATGATCTGCCTTGCTCTCTTTGCTGCGGCGATTACGATGGAATAACGGCTCTGTATAACCGGAGCATCTCCCGGCTCAACCTCACTGTTTACTACATTAATCAAATCTGAATAAGATGGATGTAACATCTTCCATTCCCCTTTCTCAATCGAATTTATATATTTTTTAATTCTTCCCGGATCTGGGATAAAAATGCCATATTGTTGGAAGCGCGTTTATGCTGTACCTGAATCATAAGATGCATCTCTTCCACGCATGTGTCGATCTCATCATTAATCAGAATATAATCATACGCTTCCATGCCCTGTGCTTCTTCCGCCGCCCTGCGCAGCCTGGCATTAATCACTTCCATGCTTTCCGTACCTCTGCCGATCAGACGTCGTTTTAACTCGTGTGCATTAGGAGGCATGACGAACAGCAGGATGGCCTCCGGAAACCGTTCTTTTACTTTCAAAGCTCCCTGGATTTCTATTTCGAGAATAACATCTTTCCCCATTTTCATCTGGTTTAAAACATATTCCCTGGGAGTGCCGTAAGAATGATTGACGTACTGAGCGTACTCAATCAGTTCTTCCTTTTCAATCATATTCTTAAAATGTTCTTCAGTAACAAAAAAATATTCTTTTCCATTCACTTCGCCCGTTCTGGGTTCCCGGGTTGTGGCTGAAATGGACAACGCATAATTCTCATACCGGTTCAGCAGCGCTTTCATAAGTGTGCCCTTTCCGGCACCGGAAAAACCGGATACAACTACCAGCATGCCATGCTCGTTCATACTGCGATTCTCCTACTCAATATTCTGGATCTGCTCCCGTACTTTTTCAATTTCGGTCTTTAATATAATTGCCTTGTCTGACACCTCTAAATCACTGGCCTTGGAAAGAATGGTATTGGCTTCCCGGTTCATCTCCTGAGCGATGAAATCCAGTTTTCTGCCAACAATTCCCCCTGCCTCCAGTTCAGACCGTGTATGTTCAATGTGGCTGCGTAACCGGACCGTCTCTTCATCCACACAGATCTTATCCGCATAAATGGTGACTTCTGCAGCAATTCTGCCTTCATCAATGGCCGCTCCTGCCAGAAGTTCTTTTACCTTATCTTCCAGCTTCGCCCTATATTCCACAAGAATCTTTGGAGATCTTTCTTCAATAAATTCAAGAATATCATTCATCAGGTTCAGCTTTCCAAGGAGGTCCGCCTTTAAATTTTCGCCCTCTGTTAATCTTGTTTCCACAAAACGTTTTGCAGCTTCCTCTACTGTTTCTGAAAGAAGCTTCCACATCTGATCCTCATCTTCCGGTACTTCTTCCATAATAAGTACCTCCGGACATCTGGCAAGTGCAGAAACCTTGATATCGTTCTGAATTCCGAACTGCTCTTCCATCTTTGTAAAATATCCCATGTATTCAGCAGCCAGCGCACTGTTATACTTTAAACACATCTTGTTTTCTGTATAATCTTCATAACTGATAAAAACGTCTACTTTTCCGCGCTGAATATAATTCTTTAACAGATTCCTGATTCCTGCTTCAAAGAAATTAAACTTTTTCGGCATCTTTATGCTTAAATCCAAATATCTGTGATTTACAGCCTTCATCTCGACGGAAATTTTATATTCATCCGTGACGGTTTCGTACCTGCCGAAACCTG
>JAEWPQ010000066.1 GCA_023460575.1 Bacillota bacterium | reverse complement strand
CGTGAACGGTACCGGGACGTACTTTTAAATTGATTTTATCGAGCGCTTTGACGCCAGGGAAGGATTTGCTGATTCCAACCATTTCCAGTCTGTAATTCTCTGCCATCCCGCTTCTCCTTTCATTAATTCGTCCGCTTTTCAGGACATAAAGGGATACCTGTTAAGGTGTTTCATTAATTCGTGACCTCTAACTTTTAAAAATCGGGTGTGCCTTACCGACACACCCGCTATTTGGGCTGCTGGAAATTATTTTTTTAATTTATCAAGAGTATCCTGTGCATTGTCCTTGGTAACCTTGATATAGTCTACCATGTTAACGTTGTCAACAGATTCACCCTTTAAGAACTTAACAGCCATATCGCTTGCTGTCTGAGCCTGAGAGAAATGATCATTAAATACGGTACCGGTCTGCTTATCATCAAGAACGTTCTGTACAGCTTCTGTTAAAGCATCTACACCTACTAAATAGATGTCTTTGTTTACGGTACGTCCTGCTGCTTCGATTGCCTGAAGTGCACCAAGTGCCATAGCATCGTTGTTGCAGAAGATTACTTCGATCTGATCACCGTACTGTGTCAGAGCATCCTGGGCAATCTGCTGTGCTTTTGCCTGATCCCAGTCACCACGCTGTTTTAAGAGTTCTTTTACTTTTACGCCTTTGTCAGTCAGTGCTTTTACAGAGAATTCTGTTCTGTACTGTGCATCTACGTTTTCAGGGTCGCCCTGGATCATGATGTAGTTAACAACGCCGTCTCCGTTGATATCACCCTTGTTGGAAGTTTCAAGAATTTCTTCTCCCTGGTAGGTTCCGGACTGTCTTGCATCACATCCTACATAAGTTGCATTGATCTTTTCATCTTTCCATCTCTGCTCTTCTTCCGTATCTGGCTCACGGTTAATGAAAACAACAGGAATTCCTGCTTCTTTACACATATTTGTGATTTCAGGAGCTGAAGAAGCCTGAACAAGGTTTAAAATAAGTACGTCATATTTCTGGGTAATAAAGTTCTGGATCTGGTTGGTCTGTTCTGCCTGATCGCCCTTACCATCCTGAATTACCACATTATCTTTCTTAAATCCCAGATCTTCCGTTAAATAACGCTGAAGCTCTGTACGATAAAGTGTCATGAAGTTATCATCGAATTTGTAAATGGAAATACCAATTTTCTTATCAGCTAAATCCCCGCCTACTGCATCCTTTACGGCTGCTGCAGTCGTTTCTGCTGCGCCGGACTCTTCCTTCTTTGTTTCTGCTGCTGTAGTTGCCTCAGATGCAGCTGTTGTGGCCTTTGAGCTGGATCCGCAGCCTGCCATGGAAAATACCATTACAGAAGCGAGACCTACTGCTACTACTTTTTTGAGTAATCTCATGATAAATCCTCCCTTATCATTATATAATTGTGTTCGATTAGTACTTTTACCTCATCGACATGCACATTATAGCTTTATTTTGTGCACTATTCCATATAATTTTCTTGGTATATGTATCGAATTTTTTAGATTTTTCATGATTTACTCAATTTTTTCATAGTTTTTTATTGATAAATACCAGTTTTACCATTTTTTATTTGGCAGTCAGGGTATTTTGTCTGCATTCATAATACTTATCCCTGCTTAATTCCACTGTTTCCTGTACATTTTTACCAAGAGACTCCGCTGCCGCAATTTTAAAGATCACTCCGGCATATTCATCACTGTCACATTGTACCGTTCCAAATATTTTTCCTTCCCGGACTCCTTCAATTCCCTGTGGAGTTCCGTCAATCCCAACTACCTTGACCGGTCTGGCACTTCCTTTCCGCTCGATGGCATCTGCCGCTCCTAAAGCCATATCGTCGTTGTTGCAGATCACCACCTCTATATCATCCGGATACTGGGTCAGCCATTGCTCCATCCAGGCAGATGCCTGGCTTCTGTCCCAGTTTGCAATGGCGCCTGTAATTTTTTCTAAAGGCACGCCTCCATCCTTTAACGTCTGAATGGACCACTCGGTTCTGATGAGAGAATCCTGATGGCTGCTCTCCCCTTCCAAAAGGACATAGCTCACCTTACCATCTCCGTTTAAGTCGAGAGAAGAGGGATCATCCTTGTAAGCTTCCACCAGCATATTCCCCTGAAGCGTTGCGGACTCTTTCGCATTTTCCCCCACATAATAAAGCTTCTCCCAGCGCCGCATGTCCTCTTCCACCGGCTCTCTGTTAAAAAATATAACCGGCAGATCTGCATCCATTGCTTTCCCGATAATGTTTGATGCAGCCGAACGGTCTACCATATTGACACAGATTGCATCATAACCCAGAGAAATAAAACGGTCTACCTGGCTGTTCTGGGTATTCTGGTTTCCCTTTGCATCCACGATTTCCATAACAACCTTAATTCCGGTATCCTTTTCATATTCCTTTGCCTGCTCTTCCAGCTTCCCCCTTATGGTATTAATAAATGAATCGTCTCCCCTGTATAACGTCACTCCGATGCGAACCGCCTTGTTCGCCTCCTTTTTTCCGGACTTGTAATTCTGATAAGTTAATCCCATAACAACAACAAATAAAAGAATAACCGCTGCCAGCACTCCATATTTTTTTTTCATTTCTTTTCCCCCATTCAGTCAATCGGATATAAGATTTTTTCAAATTTGCTCTCTCTTAAATCTTCTCTTCGGATATAATAAGAATCCAGTATAATCTGTTCTTTCTCAAATCCTCTGTGGACCGACTCAACCGCTTTTTCAATGCTTCTGTACCCCGCATCAAACTGGTCACTAACCACCAGCCCTTTTATCACCCCGTTGTCTAAATCTGTCAAAAGCCTGGTGGTACTTCCTACCCCGTAAAGACCGTCCACATAGCCGCCATAAACCGGACTACCTGCAATAATTTCCGCTGTTTCATCAAGACTTTTTGCATCGATTGCCGCTATAATTACTTTTTCGCCGCCTGGGTAAACCAGCCCCTCGATTGCCTTTTGAAACGTCTCTTCCATAGTTTTTTTATAAATCTTTACTGTAAAACCGGCATTCTTTAATTCACTTTCTGCTCCTGAATAAATCTCCCGGTTGTAACCATAGTCTATCCCATCCGTAAAGATCCATACCGGCTTACCAGGAGAGTTTTCCCTGGCAATCGCCTGGCCAAGCATCCGCCCCTGCTCTTCAAAATCAGGAGCAATCCCGCTTTTTACTCTCTCGTTTGGAGTCAGATTGCCCACAATAACAGCCGGACAGTTTAAAACCATGTCGTCCATCTTTCTGGCGCATTCTTCCGGCTTTACCGGAACTAATACGACAGCTAAAGCTCCATCATTAATTTCCCGTTTCACAAGTTCCAGCTGCTGATCCTGGTCCCCTTTTTCATAGAGTGTAAGAAAACTGACATCAACATTGTATTCTTCTGCTGCCTTATCAACACCTTTTCTGAAATTCACAAAATAATCATCAGAGGTATCGCTGATAATCACGGAAATGGGATAGATTTCAGTCTTCTTTTCCTTAATAATCAAATCTGTGGAAGATAAAAGGAACAGGATCACAAGCACTGCCGGTAAAAGAACCCACAAAATTTTTTCCTGTTTTGTCATGACCGTTTCTCCCTTTCTAAGACAGAATCATAGGGAACCGCCGGAAGGAGAATGGTGATGGTTGTCCCCTCATCAGGCTCTGAATCAATGGTAAGACCGTATCTCTCTCCAAAATAAAGCTTGATTCTTTCATTTACATTCTTCACCCCGATTCCGGACCCCTTTGTAGAGGTGACTTGCACCTCATCGGAGAAGAGACCTTGTACCTGATCCTCCGTCATGCCCAGGCCATTATCGGAAACCCTGATAATAAGATCTTCTCCCTTTCGCATCACCGATAATTTAATCTCCCCCTCTCCATCCATGAATTCCATTCCATGATAGATGGCATTTTCCACCAGCGGCTGCAGAATCAGTTTTAAACTGGTTAACTCCATGCATTCTTCCTCTGCCTGAATTTCATAGGAAAATCTATTTTTAAAACGCATATGCTGGATCATTAAATAGCTTCTCACATGCTCCAGTTCATCCCGGACTGTAATAATGCTTTTCCCTTTGCTTAAGCTGATCCGGAAAAACCGTGCCAGTGCCGTAACTGCCTTAACTGCTTCATTCTTCTGTTCATTTTCAATCATCCAGACAATAATGTCCAGGGTGTTATATAAAAAATGGGGATTGATCTGTGATTGCAGGGTATCAAATTCCTGTTTCCGTTTGGCTTCGTGTTCCGTTACAATATCGTCCATCAGGACACGGATCTGGATTGCCATATTTTTAATGGAATTACCCAAATGCTGAATTTCATAAGAGCCGCCGATGGAAACTGCTGTTTCCAAATCCCCTTCTTCCAGGATTCCTACGGATTTTTCCAACTCCTTGATTGGATTTGTTATACGAGATGAGATATAGGAGTTGATCAGTACAAGTATAAACAATATGAGAGTAATCATGAACACAATAAAAAGCCTGGTCTTAATGGTATTTAAGGAAACCACACTTTTAGGCGTAACCCCGACGATCTTCCAGCCTGTATAGCCAACGGATTTTACAGTTATGATTCTGCTTTCTCCTTCAAAAACCTCCCGGTGGATTCCGTCCTTATAGCCGGAGGCAATTTTGTTATTTTCCTTCAGCCTCCCTGAATCAATGAGCTGAATTCTGGGGTGATAAAGAATCTCTCCGTCGCTTGCGATTAAGTAGACATACCCCCCCTTTCCTGTGGTGACTCCTTCAAATAAATGCTCCAGACTGGAGTAACTTAAATCCACCAAAAGAACTCCCTGGGTGGTCGATGTTCCTTCCGTTAGTTCTACTGCCCTGGATACGGAGATCACCCACCGATACTGGTTTTCATTGTTTTCAAATATATACTGGACGTGGGGATCGGAAAAATGCTGGTTTTCTGTTTTTTCCAGAGCATTGGCGAACCATTTCTCGCCCGTTATGTCAAGACTGCTTTTCAGCCTTGCTGCAGGGACGGATTCTACCATCGCTCCGCCCTGGGTAAAAAGGGCGATGTTGTCCACATTGTCCTTATTGTTGTCATACAGAAGGGTGATCTCATTATTAATGGACTGGGATGAAAGGTCCGCATTTTTCACAGCCCCATAATAAAGGGAGTCAGAAAGCTTCATGACTGTCCGCAAATAGGATTCCACGGACCTCGCCACCTGATTGATCAGACTCTGATTTTCCTCCTGCACCACCTCTGCAACCTGAGAAGAAAGGCGCTGGTATAAGGACAGGGTAATCAGCAGACCTGCTGCAAGTGCCGTTATGGTAAAATAAACGAAAATTGTATAACGGATGCTGTTATTCTTTTTTTCCATTACCTCACTCCGCGAAATTTAGTTGGTGATACACCAAATTTCTTTTTAAACACATAACTGAAATAGTTTTGTTCCTGATATCCTACCTTTGCCGCAATGACATAGGTTTTGTCTTCTGTTTTATTTAACAGTTCCACTGCTTTATTTAAACGTAAATCAGTCAGATAAGCGATGTAGGCCTGTCCGGTCTCCTTTTTA
This sequence comes from Bacillota bacterium, assembly GCA_023460575.1. Classification (GTDB taxonomy): domain Bacteria; phylum Bacillota; class Clostridia; order Lachnospirales; family Lachnospiraceae; genus Lacrimispora. The sequence continues at coordinate 1,795 of JAEWPQ010000066.1, read as the reverse complement.
AACAGGGTGGAAAAATAAGCAGGACTCATATGCAGATGGCGGCAGATCATTTCCACGGATAAGTCCGGATTCTGATAATGATCCATAATATACTGTCTCGCCTCCTGAATCACCTGTCTTGTGGTAAGATCACGCTCCTGATTAATTGCCTGGTTGATTTTCTCCGCAGCCTTATAAAGCCAGGATGCGAATTCTCCTTTTTGTATCTTGTCAAAGACAGTCATGGACTCTAAATCCCCGCCCATAATTTCCTCCAGATCGAGATCGTACTGCTGTACCATCCGTATCACACTGTTTAACACTCCAAACATATATACCTGCTGCTGTCTGAAGTGTACTTTCGCAGATTCCATCTTCTGTATAATCTGTGTCACGGCTGCTTCAATTTTTTCATCCGGTCCAAACTTGATAGCCGATATAAGGTCTGCCTCTGAGACACTGTCAAACTCCAGTTTTCCGCTTGCTACCGGCTCCATGTCATTGATGTAGATGGTACTTCCCTTTCCCGCAATTGCTTTATAGCCAAGAGCGTCAATTGCTGATTGGTATGCGAATGGGATATTGGATAATTCCTCACAGCTGTGACCGATACCTATGGTGACGGGAACCTCCAGAATTCTCTTAGTTTCCTTACAGATGTCACCAAGCACGTCGATCAGACCGGTGATGGAATCCTCATCGAGGGCTATCACTACAACCATCTCAGCCTCTAAAACAGACTGAAACAGTGCAAATCTGCAATACCCTTCCAGCTTTTCCCTGATAATCTGCATGACGGAAACCGGGATCAGCTCCTCTTCACTGTGAAGCGTCAGAGTGTCACCCACCTCTCCTCTTTCCACAGCCACCGCCGCTATAATCCATTTCCACGCACCTGCTATTGGAATATCATATTCTTTCAGCTTCTGCTCCGCAGTTTCATTGGAAAGATTCTTGTGTACCAGATCATTAAAAAACTGTTCCCGGAATACAGGAAGGCTCTTCCTGTAATTTTCCCTGAGCCGGCTTATATTGCGCTTTTCTTCAATTTCCCGGTCAAGATTGTTTTTGATCCTTTTTAAAATGGAGGTAAGCTCCTCTACATTTACAGGCTTTAAAATGTATTCAGTCACATTTAATTTGATTGCTTTCTGGGCATATTCAAAATCATCGTATCCGGAAAATATTACAACCTTCATGGAAGGATAGCGCTGCCGGATTTTTTCTGCCAGTGCAAGTCCATCCATATAAGGCATCCGGATATCCGTCAAAACCACGTCAGGCTCTAAAACTTCTATTTTTTCAATGGCATCTTCCCCGTTTTCCGCGTCACCCACCACTTTAAAGCCGGCTGACTGCCATTCAATTTTCTTAATAATGCTTTTACGGACTTCTTCTTCGTCATCCACTAAAATAATACTGTATAGATCCATGCTGTTTACCCCTTTAAGAAACAATGATGTTATGAAATCTGATAAAGCATTGCATTTACAATTGCTGCTGCCACATTACTTCCGCCTTTTCTCCCTCTTGCCACAATATAGGGCACATCTGAAAGCGATAAAATCATCTCTTTGGACTGAATCACATTGACAAAGCCCACTGGAACCCCGATGATTAATCTGGGTTTTATGATTCCTTCCTGTATCAGCTCATGAAGATGCACCAGCGCTGTCGGCGCATTGCCAATGGCAAAAATGCACTCCTTTGACAGTCTGGCCGCCTTATCCATACTGGCATGAGCCCGTGTCGTCTGCCTGTTTTTCGCATCTTCAGCCACATCTTCATCTGCCATAAAGCAGTGGACACTGCTGCC
>JAEWPQ010000065.1 GCA_023460575.1 Bacillota bacterium | reverse complement strand
GCGGTACAGGGAGGGGAGATGCAGATCAAAATATTTTGCCTATCTGCTTTCCCTATGCTATACTGTAAGAAAACTACAGTGAGGAATGAAATGTGGCTGAGAGAACATTTGGCTGGGTACAGGAAGCCTATACCCTGGACAATTTAAAAAATGTGGTATCCGTATTTGTACCGGATTCCAGAATAAACCGGCTGCTGAAAACGGATAAGATCCCAAGGCTCATTCAGGATGAGGACAAACGGGAGGAATTTATAAAAGAACTGGATCAGGAGGAAATCCGCATTCCCTATACCCATCTAAAAGGAAAAGGAACACCAAAAGGCTATACCAGAAGCAACGCCCCCTGTTCCGGTATCATACAGGCGGTACTTCCCGGACAGAGAAAAGAGTATCAGTCTGACTGGCCGGCAGACTCATTTTTAAGATGGGCGGTCAGCATTGGCTTTCTGGATTATGACAGGGCGGCGGATGAATGCTCCTTATCCGTTTTGGGAAGGCAGTATGCAAGGGCAGAGGAGGGAAGCAAAGAAGAGGAAGAAGTATTAAAAACGGCTCTTCTTTCCTATCCTCCTGTGTGCAGAGTGCTGTCCCTTCTGATGAAGGAGGGGCATATGACAAAATTTGAGATAGGTGCAAAGCTTGGATTTATCGGAGAAGCGGGATTTACGTCCATTCCCCAGTCCATGATTGCGGAGGGGCTTGCGGCAGCAAAAGAGAAGGAAGAAAAGTCAAAGCTGCTTCAGGATACGGAAGGTACCAGCGATAAGTACGTCAGAACCATCTGCAGCTGGCTGATCTTTGCAGGCTGGGTAAAGAAAATACCAAAAGAGATTCCCGGACTGTATGGGAGCGGAAAAAATACAGAGGTGATTCCCCAGTCCTATCAGCTGACTTTAAAGGGAAGGACTATATGCAATCATATAACCGGGGGATCCAGGTGCAGGAAGATACCAAAGCGGGTGATGTGGGATATGCTGGCGACCAAGGCGGCAGACCGGGAATATTTACGCAACCGCAGAGCCCATATCATTATGTGCCTGGAAAAATCAGCCCTTACCCCTTTGCAGATTCAGGAGTATTTAAAGCAGAAGGGACTGGAGGAAGAGACTGAAACCATCCTTGATGATTTAAAGAGTCTGGAGAATATCGGACTGCAGGTTCAAAAGACCAGAGATACATACCGGATTACAGATGAGATTACGGGGCTTATGTTCCCGGAGACACTTAAGTCCCTACTTCCGGTGAAATCAGAAGTTTCCATACTGAAGGATTATCTGCGGTCCCATTTAACACACATAGACCACAAATACTTAATTCTTGTAGATTTAGGCTATGACGGCACCTCTGACCGGGATTACGAGATTCAGACAGCCCAGCTGCTTACGGCAGAGCTTTCATTTCTTGGTGGAAGGCTTGGGGATACCAGAAAGCCTGATGTGTGCATTTACTATGAAGACAATGGACTGATCATAGACAATAAAGCATATGGAAAGGGATATTCCCTTCCCATGAAACAGGCAGATGAGATGTACCGCTATATAGAAGAAAATAAGGAACGCAGTGAACTGCTGAATCCTAACCGCTGGTGGAACATTTTTGGCAAAGATGTGAAAACATTTCACTTTGCCTTTGTGTCAGGAGAGTTTACGGGCGGTTTCCGGGACAGATTAAACCATATTTCCATGCGCTCCGGCTTAAAAGGGGCAGCAGTGAATTCCGCTAATTTGCTTATTATGGCAGAAAAGTTAAAAGCAGGAACAATGGGATACGGGGAATTTTTTCGATTGTTTGATACCAATGATGAGATTTTATTTTTACATGAATAATGACAGGGAGGTTTGATAATATGACACTGGGAGATTATCTTCCCTTTTGGAACAAGCTGACAGATAAACAGAAAGAGAAGCTGTCAATGAAATCAAAGAAAGTCAGATTTGAAAAGGGAATGCTTGTACATGGCGAATCCGATGAATGCAGCGGTTTTCTTCTTGTAACAGAAGGTCAGTTAAGAGTGTTTACCATATCGGATGAAGGGCGGGAACTGACTTTATACCGGTTGTTTGAACGGGATATCTGTCTGTTTTCCGGTTCCTGCATGGTAAAAAACATTCAGTTTGATGTGACAGTGGAGGCGGAACAGGACACGGTAGTGTTCCAGATTCCCCCCGACATCTATCGGGATTTAATGGAAGAGTCAGCTGTAGTCTCAAACTTCACCAATGAACTGATGGCATCCAGGTTCTCTGATGTTATGTGGCTGATGGATCAGGTGATGAACAAAAAAATGGATGGAAGGCTGGCTGCATTTATACTGGAAGAGTGCAGACTCAATGAGACAAAGGAACTTTCCATTACCCATGAACAGATTGCCCGCCATTTAGGTACTGCCAGAGAAGTGGTAACCCGTATGCTTCGCCTGTTTCAGGGAGAAAATCTGGTGAAGATCACACGTGGGACGGTGGAACTGCTTGACGAGGGTGGTCTCGAAGTGCTGGCTGCCCATAGTCTGAGATAAAAATTTATTGTACTATTTCAGGAACATGGAAAATAGACTTGCTTTCTTCTATCTGGAACGTTATATTATAAAAAGTTTATAAAAATTTTATAATAGACAAAGGATGAAGAAATGAAAGATTTGGTACCTCAATTTTTTTTATCAATGAAGCATTATACAAAGGAACAGTTTTTTAAAGACTTCGTTTCCGGAATCATTGTTGCCATCATTGCCCTTCCGCTTTCCATTGCTCTGGCTTTAGCCAGCGGCGTTACTCCGGAGCAGGGGCTTTACACAGCCATTACAGCCGGTTTTGTGATCTCTTTTCTGGGAGGAAGCAAGGTTCAGATCGCAGGTCCCACCGCTGCATTTGCATCGATTGTGGCAGGAATTGCTGCAAAAAACGGCTTTGACGGACTGGTCATGGCCACCATTCTGGCAGGAATCTTTCTGGTTATCATGGGATTTTTGCGGATGGGAAGCCTGATCCGTTTTATTCCTTACACGATTACCACAGGGTTTACGACTGGAATTGCAGTTACTATTTTCATCGGACAGATCAAGGATTTTCTGGGACTTACCTTTGAACATGCGCCCATTGAAACCCTTGAAAAAGTCAGTGAGGTTGTACACAGCATGGGTACGCTTAATCCCATGGCTCTTGCAGTAGGATTGACAGCACTCATAGTTCTCATTGTATGGCCCAGATTTTTTAAGACCATACCGCCGTCACTGATTGCAGTTATTCTTACAGCGGGGCTTGTGAAAGTTTTTCATCTTCCTGTAAACACCATTGGGGATTTATATACCATATCATCGGATCTTCCTGCATTTCATCTTCCCGTATTTTCTATGAGTATGGTGCAGACGGTAATGCCGGATGCAGTGACTATAGCGGTACTGGCAGCGGTGGAATCCTTATTGTCCTGCGTTGTTGCAGATGGGATGGTTGGGAGCAGGCATAATTCCAA
>JAEWPQ010000064.1 GCA_023460575.1 Bacillota bacterium | reverse complement strand
GTATAGTTCTAACATAATTTTTCTCCTTAGACCATCATTTTACTATACTTGTTCGTGTAATCCAAATGCTGCCGCATCGCTTTGCGCGCTGCCACAGAGCTGTGCATTTCAACAGCCAGATAGATGTCTTTGTGCTGTAATAAGAGCATTTTTTTCTTATCCTGATCTGCAATGATCAATCGTCTGGCATCTTTAATAAAATCGTCTACAAGAAGCGAAACGGTTCTGAGAATATTATATATTAATACATTCCCCGAGCACTCTGCAATCTTATAATGCAGCTCTTTATCGATCATTGCATTCAGTTCTTCATCCTTGCAGTTCTCAAACCGTTCCATAATTTCTTTTAATTCTGCTAACTGTTCCTCCGTTATTCTCTTAGCAGCCAGGCCGGCAGCCTCAACTTCCATGATCTTTCTCAGTTCCAGTATGTCTCCGGGATTGGTTCCTTCCAGCATATACATAATTGATAAAGGTTCGAACAAATTATCCTGAAAGCTTGATTTTATAAAATTTCCTTCTCCCTGCCTGCATTCAATCAATCCAATGACTTCTAATGCACGAAGAGCTTCCCTGATCGATGCTCTGCTCACCTGTAATTCTTCAACTAAATCTCTCTCAGAAGGAAGCTTGTCTCCTTTTTTTAAAACTCCATTATCAATCATTTCCTTGATTTGATCCATTACCTGTTCATAAACCTTCGTGTTTTTGATTGGGCTGAACATCTTGTCCTCCTGCTTACTGAATGTTTCGTAATATTATACATTTAAAACCATATTAACTCATCACCATCAGCAGGTCAAGCACAGGTGTTAAATATCCGTTTCCATTGAATCAGACATCATTTTTTTGCTGCTATAGTAAAGATCGGTGTAGGATTATAAAACTGATTTATCTCACTATAAATTCTGTCACCCACCTGTTTGTCAAGGATAATCTCCTTAAATCCTGCAGATTTCAGCAGCTTGACATCCCATTCAGGTCTTGGATTTGAGATAGGGCGAAGCTCAGTCTTTAAATGTTCGTATGCATTCCATTGTTCCTGTGTTATCTTTGCATGTGCATGATTTTCCGGCAGTTTCTGCTGTTCATCCTCTCTGCTGTAATCCCCGTCAAAGTTAATGAGCACGCCATCCTTTTTCAAAAGGCGGTGCCAATTTTCATAGGCTTTTGAAAGATCAGGCAGTGTCCACGCAACATTTCGGGTAACAATCGCATCAAAACTATGATCTGCAAACTCAGGCATTTCCGCATCCATCACATAAAATGCAGCAGGTATCCCAAGTATTTTAGAAGTTTTTCTTGCTTCAAGAATCATTTTCTCAGTGAGATCAATTCCGGTCAGGTCGTGGCCTTCCGCTGCAAGCAGGAAGCAAAAAAAGCCGGTTCCTGTGCCAATATCCAGTATTTTAAGACCTTTCCTGGCAGGAAGATACTTTTGAAGCTCCTCCAGCCACCGCCCGCGCATATCAGAATTCAGTTCCTGTATTTTCAGTTCATTAAATATCTCCGCGCGTGAAGTCCAATAGTCTGTTACCTCTTCTTTTATTTTTTCATTGAAACTTTTGTCATTTTCCTGAATCATAAGTAACTGTCCCTCCATTGCCTGCTAATTATTAATCGATGTATTTTCATTAACCCAGTAAAAATCTGCAGGGGTAGAATTAATTCCATCAACATGATTCTTCATAACAAAGTTCATAATTGGATAACAAAAATAAATCGCCGCAGCATCATTCAAAAGAATCTGCTCTGCCTGTTTGGTTAAGTCTTTTCTCTGGTTTGGATCTGCGGTTACATGTACCTGATCCATCAGAGAATTAAACTCCTTATTGTCATATCCTGTTGCATTATATGTGCCGCCCGCCTTGAAATAGGTATTGATCTGGTTCTCGGGATCTCCGCAGTTCATGATATTAATGCTCATACAAAGCAAATCATAATCACCTGTCTTCTGCATATCCATAACAGTCTGAGTATCATGCACCTCCGGCGTAACTTTGATTCCGACCGTGGCCATTGCTGCCTGTGCTGCTTCAACAACGATCTGCTGTTCCGGGCGTCCGGTATAATATACAAAGCGAAGATTGATTGGTTCTCCTGCCGGTGTTTCCCTGAAACCATCTCCGTCAGTATCTGCATATCCTGCATCATCCAGTAATTTCTTTGCATTTTCAGGATTGTATGCATTGGGATCCGTCAGTGTATCATATCCATAATCTGATGCGGAAGTTATAAGTGTCTTACCAGGAACATACTGATTTTTCAGCAGGTTTTTGCAGTAAGAATCTTTATCCTGCATTTGAAGAATTGCCTCACGAAGCACCTTGTCCCCCAGCTGTCCATTCTGATTCATAAAACCGATGGTTGTACGTCCGCTGGGATTTGTTTTAATCTTATAGTCACTGTTTTTTTCAAACGTACCAATATCATTCATGCTGACATTATATACCGCATCGAAGTCACCTGACTGAAGTCCCATACTGATTGTGGACTGATCCTCGGAATAAATAAATTCAATCCGATCCGTCTTCACTTCACCGTTCCAGTAATTTTCATTTTTAACAACCACACATTTCTTTGTCGCAGAATCAAAAGATTCACATACATACGGTCCGGTACCAATTGGACCGTTATCAGCGATTTTACTGTTATCAACAGATGTATCAATGATGCAGAATAATGGATCAGCCAGCTTGTTTGGCAAAATTGGCTCTGGCTTCTGCGTGGTGATAACCAGTTTCTGACCATCAGCTTCAATAGAAACAGGTGTGAAATACTCGACACCTCTTTCTCCGTTTTCAAAAACATTCTCCAGAGATTTTTTTACTGCCTCTGCATCCAGCTTATTTCCATTAGAAAACGTCACCTTGTCTTTCATGGTAAACGTCCACACCGTATTGTCATCATTAGAAGAATAACCATCTTCGGTAAGCCATCCGGATATAGAATAATCATCATTCATTTTTGTTAAAGTCTGGCATATACCATAGCGTATCGGATACCAGCCATTATAGGCTTTAATGGGATCCAATGTACCAGCGGACTGACCGCTTCCGATCACCAGCGTCTTTTTACCATCTGCTGCGCCAGTTGATGTCTTTGCTTTGCCGGCAGTCCCGCATCCAGACAACAAACCGACGCATACAGCCACACACATAAGAACCGAAATCATTTTTTTTACTCTTACTTTCACAATTTATCCTCCTCGTAATAAAACAAATAAATATTATATGTAACATAAGTCATCAATCCGATGACAGGCTACCAGATGACATGGCTCTATCTCTTTTAATTTGGGTTTTTCTGCCTCACAAACCTTCATGCAGTGACTGCATCGATTTCTGAAAGGACATCCAGCAGGTACATTTAAGGGACTTGGCACTTCGCTTTCAATGCTCACAATTTCCTTTGAAAAATCCATATGCACATCAAAGATGGAGTCCAGTAAAGCCTGCGTATATGGATGTCTGGCATTTACACAGACTTCATTCCCATTGATGATCTCAACAATATTTCCCAGATACATGACTGCCACCTGATGCACAAATTGCTGTACCAATGCCAGATCGTGACTGACAAAGCCTATGGATACATGCTTTTCATTCTGCAGTTTTATAAGCAGTTCCACAATAGTTTTCTGCACAGAAACATCAAGTGCTGATGTTATTTCATCACATACAATCACTTCCGGTTCCAGTGCAAGGGCTCTGGCAATCCCTACACGCTGCCGCTGTCCGCCGCTCATGTCATGGGGATAACGGTCCGCAAAGCTTCCTGGAAGTTCTACCATTTCAAGAAGCTCCCTGGCTTTTGAATCCAATTGTTTTCTGTTTATTAATCTGAAGTTTAAAAGCGGTTCACATATGATTTCTTTTACTTTCATCCTGGGATGAAATGCTTCCGATGGATCCTGGAATATCATCTGAATATTTCTGCGGTTTAAGCGCAGCTCCTCACCTTTTAGTTCCATCATATTTTTCCCATGAAAGAGTATTTCCCCGGAAGATGGTTTTTCAAGGCCCACTGCCATCCGCATAAAAGTACTTTTCCCACAACCGCTTTCTCCAACGATTCCAAGTGTCTGGTTCTTATAGAAGTTAAGGCTGATATCCTCACAGGCAGTCAGAAGCCTGTTTCTGGAAAATTGAAATTTTTTTGTGACATGCTTTGCTTCAAGAATCAGATTCTCTTTCTCATACATGGTAACAGCCTCCTGCCGACGGCACTGCAGATAAAAGATTTTTTGTACAGTCCGCCTTGGAATTATGCAAAATATGTTCCCTGTCACCGCTGTCTGTGATTCTCCCATCCTTCATGATCAGAATACGATCAGACATATATGCTGCCAGAGCCAGGTTATGTGTTATCATAATAATTCCTGTGCCGTAATCATCTCTCAGCTTCATCATCTGCCGCACAATCTGGGCCTGGGTGGTTACATCTAACGCACTGGTTGGTTCATCTGCCAGCAGCAGCTTCGGCCGGAAAAACATGGCAAATGCAATGCCAACACGCTGTTTCATTCCGCCTGAAAGCTGAAACGGATAACTGTTCATTATATGCTCCCCATCAGGCAGACGCACACTCTTAAGCATCTGTACGGCATTTTCCCATGCTTCTTTTTTGGTATAAGATCCATGTGCGCGAATATATTCCACAAACTGGGATCCAATTGTCCGTATCGGATTCATCATAGCGCCCGAATCCTGAAAGATCATTGAAATTTCAGTTCCGCGGATCTTTTGCCACTCATTCACCGTATAGTTTAAAAGAGATTGTCTTTCAAATAAGATATCCCCTTGTGTAACAGTTCCCTGCCCTGGCAGATTTCCCTGCACGGCCCGGATAACGGAAGTTTTCCCGCTTCCGCTTTCCCCAACCAGACAACAGATTTCCCCCTGCTTTATGTTCAGCGAGAAATTTTCGACTGCAGGCTTGTCACAATTCTTATATTTAACTGTAATATTTTGTATTTCCAGCATTACTTCCTCCTGCTGCCAGACTGTCTTCAATTATTTCCCGTATCCAGAATATCTCTCAGACTGTCCCCCATCAGATTAAAAATAACCACGACAGTAAATATAGCCAGCCCCGGAAAAAACATCATCCATGGAGCATTCTGCAAATAGGTACGCCCCTCATTTAACATCAGTCCCCATTCAGGGGTTGGAGGCTGTGCTCCGAATCCAAGAAATGAAAGTGCAGCCAGTTCAAGCATCATAGTACCGATATCTGTGGCTGCTGTAACAATCAGGATCGGCATTGTCATCTTAAGGATGTATTTTCTTAGAATATATCCGGTCCTCGAACCTGTGAGTACCGCAGCCGACACATAATCCTTATTCTTAATTCCCAAAACCAGGCTCCGGGCAAGACGTGCATACTTTGTCCAGCTGACAGCTACTATTGCAATAACCGCATTCATAAGACCAGATCCAAGAATTCCAGCAATTGCAATTGCCAGTACAAGACCTGGAAATGAAATCATCATATCGGAAATTCTCATAATGACGGAATCAGTCACCCCGCCGAAATAACCTGCTAAAATGCCAAGTGTCGAACCAACGGCAAGTGTTATAAATACCAATAGCATTGCCGATGCCAGGGAGGTCCGCGCTCCATAAATAACACGGGAAAACAGATCCCGTCCCAGTTTATCCGTTCCAAACCAGTGATTTGCATCCGGCGGCTGTTCCACATTGGATATCACTGCTTCATAAGGATCATGTGTTGCAATGAATGGAGCAAAAACAGCAACTGCAATAACGAACAGGGACAAAATGAAAAAGACTGTGAACTGTTTATGTTGTTTACTAAATGCAAGAACTTTTCCCACAGCCATCACCTCTCTTTCGTCCCTGGATCTAAAATTCCGTATGAAATATCAATAGCCAGATTGACCATCATATAAATCAAAGCTGTCCAGAGAACGTACCCCTGAATCAACGGATAATCTCTGGCGGCGACCGCTGACACAGCCAGACTGCCTAAACCCGGATAAGAAAAAATCACTTCCACAACCGCTGTTCCACCAAGAAGTGATCCAAAGGATAAACCAAGCAATGTTATTAGGGGAAGAAGCGCATTGGGAAAAACATGAGCCCAGAGAACTGTACTTTCCTTTATTCCTCTGTTCCTGGCACCTGTTACATAATCCTTATGTAGTTCTTCCAATACGGCGGCACGAACCTGCCTGGTATATTTTGCTGCCATGGAAAAAGCAAGAGTGACAGCCGGCAGAATCATTTTCTTAAATCCAGTATCCGTGGATATGACTGGGAGCAGCTTTAACTTCAGCGCTACTATATAAATAAGCATAACCCCAAGCCAGAAGCCTGGCAAAGATACTCCGATAAACGAAAAAATACGTATAATATAATCTGCTGCCTTATTATGCTTCACTGCGGAAAGGACGCCAAAGGGAACGGAAACCCCGAGCATAAGAATCAGGGAAAACAATGTGAGTTTTAACGTCGGCCACAATCTCTGCAGCAGCACGGAAGCAACCGGCTTGTTCAGTGAATAAGAGGTTCCAAAATCTCCATGCAGGCATCCAAAAAGCCAGTTGAAATACTGCATTAGAAATGGATCATTCAATCCCATCTTCTCCCGCATGGTGATTAGCACCTCTTCACTGGGAACACTTCCGTTTGCAGCATACATCGCTTTCACAGGATCACCCGGTGCAAGATAAATAAGGCAGAATGTTAAAAAGCTGATTCCAAACAATATAATGATTATCTGCAGGATACGCCCAGCTGTTTTTTCCTTTGTCACATTTCTCCATTCCCTTCCTTAAGTTTATAAAATAATTTTCTTTATCACATTTTTCTTGCACAGATCTCGAACAATGGTGACTCTCCATAAAGATCTTTTTCCCATTCTTCGTAAATATTTTCACCAATGTTATCCTGTATCTGTACACCCATACCATATTTTTCAAGAATTTCCCTGTCCCATTTTGGACGCAGCGTACTGGTCAAAGGGGCTGCTGCAAAAAATTCCATATTTTCAACTGCCACAATCTCTTTCTGCCCGTATCTTCGAAAATACCGTTCTTCCCTCTCTCTGACACGTTTCAGCCTGTCTTCATCAAAGAAATGAAGATGCCAGTTGGCATCATAGATCAGGAGCAGACCATTCTTCTTCAATATTCTCTTCCATTCACGGTAGACCTGTTCCGGATATTCCAGGGTCCATGTAACATTTCTGGTCACAATCACATCAAATTCTTCGTTCTGAAATTCCAAATGATTAAGATCCATTTTTCTAAATTCGGCTGATACCCCCAGCTTCCTGGCATTCTCTCTGGCGCACGAAATCATCGCATCCGAATAATCAATTGCCGTTACCTGCTGTCCCTCCTCCGAAAGAATACATGCAAAAAAACCTGGTCCTGTACCGGCATCTAAAACTTTTAATCCTTTTCTTCCTTCCAGGTGTTCCCCAATCTGCCTTTTCCATGCATCTTTCCGAAAAGATGAAAGTTCTGAAACTATGTAATGGTTATAGTCCTCACCATCACCCCAGGGTTTTTGTCTTTCGTCTCTGCTCATTAATCCAGCTCCCCAATTCTGTCTGTATTTTGCTTTTGATAACTATAGGGCTGCATATTCCCGATTATAGTTTTTCACATAGTTGCAATTATACTTAAATATCCAATGGCTCACAAGCCAGGGGAGGGGATATTTTGTCAATCCAACATAAGAAACCCTTTTGGAAAAAAACGGCGGTGTTTGTCCGTTTTTTCTCCAAAAGGGTCTGTATACATCAATCTGTTTCTAACTTTTCATAGATAACGGAAGCTATCCATGTTATTATCGGACTAACTGCGATTCCCAAAGCAGAAAAAAGTAAGATAAATAACTTTATTCTCAATCCCATCGTATTTTTTATATTCGTCAATGCGACTACTGTAAATGGCATAAATATTCCAAATAATAACACAGACCATACCAAAGGCGTATATGACATGATCTGAATCGGAATCATTGTAAGACTGGCAATTATCCCAAGTACACTAAGTAATACTGCGCAGATCCTCATGGGACGCTTAATCATATAGAGAGGTATCAAAAAACTTCTCCAAAGAGATCCTGTCTGTGCCCCTCCAAAAAAAGCTCCTATCATATTTCTTACTGCAACACTGGTAAATGACTGAACAATATCAAGCTGCTCTTCTTTTTCCTCATTTCCATAGCTGCCTTCTCTGATTGCCTGAATAGACAAGGTATCAATCGCCCATAACAATATAATAAAAAGCGCAAATGGTATCGTCTTTAAAATTGTTACTCCATTAAGACCAAAACCTATCCCCCACATGTCATTCCACCAATAGAAGGGATTCAGGTTCAGATTTAGATTTACCGGTATTATCGTATATCCTGTTCCAACTAATTCAGGAATTATAAATGCGAAGATTGAAATAACCGGAATAACCAACCAGTTTTTTTTGAAATAAAATAATATTAGATAAACGATAATAAGAACAACAGTCAATATCCAAAAAACATGTTTTTTCTCATCAAAAAAAGCATATAATTTTTGAATGGACATCCATACTCCTGAGATCCCGAATGTGAGGGTAATACTTGTCTTGCATGTAAACCCGGATAAATCCAGCAGATACTTAAACAGTCCGCTTCTTATTGCCAAAATACCGAAAACTCCAACTGTAATTCCCAATATAAGGGGATGTACCCCAAATGCAGACATAACAGGAATCAACACAACCAGAGGTGCCAACGTACCTGCAGGTGCCGCATTTGGGTACAGAATAGAAGCAATCAAAGTAATAATACTCCCAATCAGAATCTCAATTCTTACATTCTCCAAAACAAAATCAGGATTCGTGATAGAAAGTTCCTGCGCCCATACCATAGCAAACGAGGAAACAAGTGCGATTTTACCGATAAGACCTGACAAAGCCGGGATAAAATCTTTATAGCTAATACCTAAGTTCTTCATTTTATTAATCATACTATACTCGCACTAATATCTCATTGGTATTAATTCCAAATACTGTTCAATGGTTGCATGATTATAGAACAAATCAATAATCTGCCTTCCCAATGGGTTAAGTTGTTCTGTATTGTATTTTTCAAGCTCTTTTGCAAAAAAGTCGTTCAATATTTTGGCGCCAGCATCATATCCTTCTAACCCAACCTCTTTTTGTGTTTCCGGCTGAAGAAATACTTTTCTGATATATTGACCGTCAATTTTTAATGAATCAAGTCCAAAACCCAAAAGCGGACAACGTGCCTCAATTAAATGATCCGGTTTAAATTTTGCGCTTCCTCTGCGGGCAATATACTCTCTTGCTATCCACTGAGGCATAAAACTAACTTCATATGCACCAATATGCTGATTTGGTATTAATACATATCGTGTGTTGCTGGATTTTAAAATCTGCTCAAGCATGAGATTTGCCTGATTAACCATCTTTCCGGTAGCAAATGGCCAATATGAGCCTACTCCTTCGCTTGACATCTCAGCTTTATCAATAATACTTGGGTTGTTAAACCCTCTTGGTGCTACCAGACGCCATAACCAGGCCAACGCTGGCGGTAATACATGAAAAATCCCCATGATACCGTAAGTAGGATTTTCTTTTGTGCATGATGGGGTACGCACACCAAAGCTTCTCACATCGACCTCAACCGGCACATCGATTGCCTTTGGCACCAATCTTCTTGGCAGAATAACGCGTGGATTCGGACATGGTCTGCCGTTGCTGTCTAAAATATGTTCCCACACAAGGCAGGTTGCACCGGCAACTGCTTCAATGTTTAAAAAGATAAGCGGCTCAGAAGGCTGTGTCAATATCTGTTCATAATGGGGTGAAGTACCATACTTTGTTATATTATCTAATCTTAAAAACCATGCAGATTCAGCATCTTTAACAACCAGCTTTTTGCTTTCATTCTGCATTTTCGGATGGCACAAAGCCATATCATCTGTTACCGGCAGTAACTCGCAGGTCTCGTTCAATACTATATAATCTTTCTCACCCGAGATTTTATTTTTAGCTAATACGATTCTTCCATCCATCTCTTTATGGATATCTTCGATCATTTCACTTTTTCCGCCGCCGGAAGCTCCCTCATGCATAATTACAATTTCATTATCGTAAGGAGTTATTACTTTGACTGTAGATGCATGTGCAGTGATCCACCCTTCTTCCTCACCAATATTTAGCAGAACCCCGTAAATACCTTTTTTCGCACTGGGACCTGGATATAGATTATAGGAATATACCTCGTGAATTCCATCTAAACGATTATGGAGTACAATCTGCTTTCCCTCAAAATGTGTATGTCTAAAAGGTGGTGCCAAAAATATGACTGCACGTGGATGGAACGTATCTGAAACATCATCAATATTTAAAAATCCCTGTAAATCTGCAAGTCCTGCAGCAAAAAAACCTGCATTTAACGGAGCAATCAATATTGAATCATATCCGTATTCAATTCCTCCGGATTTAAAAGGTAAGAAAATAAGTTCCTGCTGCTTCAACCATTCAAAGGTTTCCAATCTCACAGATTTAAAATCCTTTTTATAAACGTCTTCATATTTCGGTTTATCTGTGTCTTTATTATCTGCTACCAAAAGGCAATCCGGGTCACGCCGTCTCATGTAATCATCAACATAATTTACAACAGCACCATTTTTACATTTAGTAACCGTAGCCTCTAACACAGTTCCAATACCTTTAACCTCATATTCCACATTAAAAATTTCATTTGTTTTGTCACCCATCGCAAGTTCAAATAATTCAGTTCTTGTTTTAGGAATAGTAACACCTTTTGAAGCGTTTAGTATCTCAATTACGTATTCCGGTAAGTTCAGTCTATATAAACAATCCTGCATGCATATACCTCTCAATCCTATTTTATTGTTTGTATTATCTGTTGTTATTCCCGTCATGACTCATTCTTATCATTACATTTTCCACCAGATTTCAACTTGAAGCTTCTCATCTTTTTCTTTAACTTCATTCGCCATCTTTTCTTTTATCCTGGATAGTTTATTGGAAATAGTTTCATCATATACACCTAATATCTGCGCTGCCAATATTCCGGCATTCTCCGCTCCATTAACGGCTACCGTTGCAACCGGGATGCCTTTTGGCATTTGAACGGTTGAAAGCAGCGCATCAAGACCATCAAACGAAGCAGCTTTACAAGGAATTCCTATAACAGGAAGTGTCGTATGTGCTGCAAGTACACCCGCAAGATGTGCTGCCATTCCTGCTGCTGCAATAATAACCCCAAAACCATTATCCCGTGCATTTTTTGCAAACTCACAGGCTATTTCCGGAGTCCGATGTGCACTCATTACATGTACCTCAATAGGAATCTCATACAGTTTTAAGCTATTAATGGCTCCCTTTACTACTGGCAAATCACTGTCACTGCCCATAATTACTGCTACTTTTTTGTTCATATAATCCTCCTTTAAAATAAGAAAAGCCGATACCCATTAAAATCTGGATATCGGCTTACTAACAACTTGGAAAAGCTTCCATTTTGCATTGTCTTCCGTTATTTACTTTATTTTGTATATTCTTCTAAATTTTTATCTACGGTAATAACAATTATTTTTTCACCTGTCTTTGTACTAATATCAGAGTGAGTGCTGACTATGGCTACATCAATAAAATCCATTATTAATGTCTCCAAATATCCTCTTCCACCCTCAAATAAAGAAGTGCGAACTTTTTTGAACAGCTCAATTCCCTGGGGATTATCAGTTAGTTTTTGTTCGGAAGGGCTTAGGAATCCAGTCAGTCGGACAATGATCATATCACTAATAATATATGTCTTAATTGTTTTAGGTCCTCTTCCCATATATTCAATCTCAAACTTACTAACTATTTCACTGATTTTAGCCTCCATTTGACCTTTGGTCATCTTATCACCGCCTGTACAATATAAAATATCATAACTTTTCACCAAAGTCAAAGCAAATTTACTTCCTTTTATCTCCTGCTTATAAAATATTAAAAATAACAGTCTTTTCTTTCATTGATATCTTCCCTACCTGATACCCATATTCAGCTAATTCTTTCTTATATGTCAAAAAAGAGTGATCCAGCGGAATTCCTGCAATCTCACCAATTTCATCAAAAGTCAGTTTGAATGACGGACTGCCATTCTTTTGAACGTAATCCCATAAGGCATTGTATTTACTCATTTTATTTTCCCTCTCTCGTTCCAGAACTTATTCTTATACAGTAATAAATTTATCATCTATTGTGCCTCAACGCAACCCTCCTGTAGGTAATAAAAGTGATAATAAAATAGAAAAAGTATATCATCATAAATATAGCCACTGCTACCCCTGTATACCTTAAAATAATATTAACGGCAGATACCTGGTCTTTTAAAATACTATTTAAGATGCCTGCAAGGGAAAATGTAACAAGAAATGGAACAATAACGGGAGTTATAAAAAATAACAGCATTTCTTTCAAAGCCAGCAGATTAATCTGCTGCCAGGAAATGCCCACCTTATAGAGCATAATATACTTTTTATTATTTTTTTCTGCTGCAGCCATCTGTTGAAATGCCAGCAGGGAACCAACTAATATCAGAAAGATTATCCCCATATAGAGACAGCAAAACGAAATAATCGTAAATCCCGTTAAAGAATTTGCGACTGTCCAGGTCTTTACCAATACTCCGATTTCAGTATGCTCTGATAAAATCCCCTCAGTAATAAAAGGCTTTAAATGATCGCTGATGACCGGATATAATTCCTTCTTCATTTCCTTTGGAGCTGCTGGATTTGTTGATACAATTAATCTTGATTTATGGGTTGGCAGTCCATCAGCCAGCCAGTCAGGTACTACCATTGCGTAGCCATTATCACCTGCCATCCAGTACTGCTCTATTGTTTCTGTATGTAACGGAGTATCAGCCGGGAAAAGTTCATGATCTGCAATCTTAACCATGGGCTTTTCTTTCATTTCAGCAAGCATTTCTTTTTCATATCCTGGTTCACAGTGAACTATATATTCCTTATTTGAAAGTTCCACCGGCTTTAAATCTAATTGTTTTCTTATATGGTTATAATCCGATATTGAAAGAATAGGCATATCCGGAATCTGTTCTGATTCATAAAGTTTATAATCAACATAATCGGTAATGGGAACCTGCTTTGCAATAAATGTAAGCTCCTTTTCAAAATCTTTTACATCTGCATTTATCTTTATAGCGATATCATAAGGCGCATAATCTTCAATATTTGCAGTGTAGCTGGCCCCCATAAACAATCCCCCGGCTATGGCAGACATTGACAATGTCAGCAATACAGCAACAACGGCCAATATTTTACCTGTTGAATTAATTCTTGAACTAAATTGCTTTAGTAAAAATAAATTTGTGCCGCTAAGTTTCCATTTCTCTGCCTTATTGAAAACGGCTGTATTTATAATCGGAAAATACCGGTATATAAGTATAACACTGAACAGAATACACATCGTGGCTGTTCCCAGATAAATCCAGGCCCTTTGTGAACTGCATGTGAGCCCATACCATACAAGCCACATTCCAATTGGATATAAAATTAATGCAATAAAAAACAGGATCTTCCGTTTTGAATTATATCTGATTGATGCTCTTTCGTTTTTTTGAGAATCATAGATTAAATCTATTATTTTCATGTGATTGATATTATAAATAATACGAATGGCTGAAATAAACTGTATCATCATACCAAATACCATCGTATAAATAACCGGAAAACCCGATACATTTACACCATACCGGTGTGACGTATGAAAAATTTTCATTACATATACGGTCAAACCTCCGGCGAAAACTGCTCCCAAAGCAATTCCTATACTCATAGCAATAAGAAACAGCAGCATGTTTTCGATGCAAAATAACCGGTTTATATACTTCTGCTCCATTCCCATAACCTTATAGACTGCAAATTCTTTTTTCCTTTGATCAATCATGAAATCAGAGGCATAACTGATCACAAACGCGATCAAAACCGAAGTAATAATGGTTAGTGTTATAATATATTTCTTAAATACAGGCATGGTATCACTAAGGGACATAATATCCTTTGACGAAGCTAATGCAGTAAAGGAATACATCAATGTAACTGCAATCATAATTGTCAGAAAATATGAAAGATAATTTACTATGCTCCGCTTCATATTACGTAAAGCCAGTTTCACATACATAACAACTACCCCCTCATTTCCTCTTCTATTCCCATTATTTTCTTCCACTTCCCCTCTATAGAAATCCCTTTCAATCCCATGTCTTTGTAAATTTTTCCATCCTTTAAAAAAATAACACGATCCGCATAGGAAGAAACAGCAATATCATGGGAAACAACCAGAACTGTTGTCCCCATATTTTTGTTCATAAAACGAATTGTTTCCATCAAAGTCCTTGCATTTCCGCTGTCCAATGCTCCTGTTGGCTCATCCGCCAAAATAAGCTTTGGAGAGTGAATGACAGCTCTTCCACATGCACATCTCTGCTTTTCTCCGCCTGAAATTTCATAGGGATATTTTGTTACTATATGCTTTATATTTAAAAGTTCCGCCATTTCACATAATTTTTCTTTAATTTTAAATACTGGCATATTATTTATAGTAAGTGCCATAGAAATGTTTTCTTCTACGGTTAATGTATCTAATAGATTATAATCCTGAAAAATAAATCCCAGATTCTCTCTTCTGAATTTCGCTTTTTCTTTTTCCTTAAGCCCAGTTAATTCTGTTCCATCAATTATAATCTTTCCATCTGTCGCTTCATCAATTGTAGAAATGCAGTTTAACAGTGTGGTCTTTCCTGAACCGGATGCCCCCATTATACTGATAAATTCTCCTTCCAAAACGCAGAAACTAATATCCCGAATCGCTGACAAACTATTATCATCAGATCCATAATTCTTTTTTAAGTGGCTTACATTTAAAATTTCTTTCATCTTAATTTTGTTCCCCCCTCAGACCATTATATACCCAGTGTTTGTACTGCATCAGGAAGAACATGGGCATAACCGGTTCAGCCCCAGCAGTTTCGCAGCTCCGGCAACCGTAATTCCAAAAAATATAACTTCTTTTCCAATATCGAAATACTGTACAATCGTTCCGTTACACAACGTGCTGCCTGTGCATAAAACAACATCTGCCCATTCAAGCACCACTTCTTTATAATCGTCAATTCCGTGTTCCACTTCTATCCCATACCGGATCTGTCCTACATTTTTCGGGTTTAAATCAAGGACGCGGACTGTAAAATCTTTGGATAACGCTTCCAGAATAGAAGGCTGATATCCGATAAGGGCGATTTTTTTATCTTTATAGTCTCTTTTAACAATCTCAAGAATCTCCCGGGCACAATTCTCCGGTTCCTCCGTACGGCAGTGAACCGTATGTTCCACAAGTCCCAGTTTTGCCATCACTGCATTCATGGCTGCAATAAAAAGGCCGCGGCTATGAAGATCATTGTCTAAATCCAGTGAAAGAATATCCCTGAGTGTGCCTCTAAACTCCGATGGTGCATCAGTAAATGCCTGTCCTCTGGCCCCCTGATATTCTGCCTGCAGCATCACTTCCTGACCGGTCAGAATTGGAAAATCCTTTCTCCGGGTATTCCCGATTGCTTCTTCCGGCGTCAGACTTTTTGACACAATATGTACCTCATCCATGGCAAGGCTGTTATCTTCAACCAGTTCCTTAAACTTATCCTTTAGCAAATTCATTAACTCGTTCTGGTTCATACGCAATCTCCTTTCATGATACCAAAAAACTGATTTAACTCATCATTTTGATAATAATCAAACAGCTCTTCACTGTTACGTACCGCTTTTAAACATCCTTTGTCCATGATTGCGATCCTGCGGGCGAGCTTCTGTGCCTCAGTAAAATCGTGAGTCACAAACAAAATCGCGCAGTCAAATTGTTCATTGATTTTTAAAAGTTCTTTATACATGGCTGCCTTGGTTACCGGATCCAAAGCGGAAAACGGTTCATCAAGGAGAAGTACGCCTGGATTTAATACCAGGGACCTTGCTAAAGCAGTACGCTGCTTTTCTCCTCCGCTCAATGTGTCCGGATACTGTTCCAGTATGTGGGATATGGACATAATCTCAGCCATGTGTCCCACCTTCTCTGCAATTTCCAATTTGGACTTCTTCTGCATTTTTAAGCCATAGGATATATTCTTTCTGACTGTCATATGTGGAAAGAGGCCGTAATCCTGATAGACAAATCCTATTTTTCTTTCTGTCAAAGGGATATCAAGCACATTCTTCCCTTGCAGAAAGATACCGCCTTCCATGCTCCGGTAAAAACCGGCTATTGATTCCAGAAGCAGAGTCTTTCCTGCTCCGGTTTTTCCAAGTATGGCAAATATTTCTTTTGGGTGAATATCAAAGGATATATTTTTCAATTGAAAATCACCCATTTTCAGGAAAAGTCTTTTTACTTCAATCGCTGATCCCATCATTGATTCACATCCTTTATACGAGTGTGCTGTTTGGAAATGCCTCCAAGCAATGTAGTAACAGCCAGTGACATTGCTGAAATCATCAGTAAAATGATGGCACAGGCCATTGCCATGCCATTCTCTCCGGTAGATATATTTAAATAAATGCTTGCCGGCAATGTCTCTGTTTTCATTCGTGTCACGCCCACCAGCATCAGCGTTGCTCCGAATTCTCCAAGAGCACGGGACCAGACAAGCACGATCATCGTAACAATTGATGGCATGCACAGAGGAAGAAGTATGGTATAGAACCGTTCCCAGCGGGAAGCCCCCAGTGTACCGGCAATAAATTCAAGCCTGTTATCGATCTGTGACATGGCATTTTTCATAAGTCTTACTGCAAAAGGCAGATTTACAGTCAGCTGGGCTATAATGATTCCTTTTCTGTCAAACACCACCTTAAATCCCAGATTCTTTAAAGCCTTCCCAACGTCTGAGGAGAATACCACCAAAAGGCACAGTCCCAGTACCAGATAGGGAAGGGCTAACGGCATCTCGATAATAATCTGAGACGCTTTTTTAAACGGCATGGCTGTTCTGGTAAGCCCATATGCGCATGGAATGGCGAGAAGCACACAAATACTGGTGGAAATGCTTGCCGTATAAATGCTCAAACCAACAGAAAACCGAACCTCCCTGGACCGGAGAGCTTCCTTCAGATAAGGGAACCCTCCGATTATAATGGAAAGGAGCGCAAATAAAATAAACAGCACAATGCCTGCGGTTATCGCAATCGATAGAATATCAAAGATATTGTAGGAATGTCTGTCTTTCAATGTTTCTCCTTATGGTATTTACTTTTTTATCACTTCATAGCCAAATTTTTCCCAGATGGCATGGGAGGTATCAGAATCCAGAAAATCAAGAAAAGCAGTAAGTGCTTCTGCATCATCACAATACGAAAGGGAAGCGGCTGGAACGGTCTTAATGTATTTTAGCATTTCCTGCGTATCCACGATTTCCACAGACGAATCCGTCACATTTTCTTTCCAGACAATTATGGCATCACATTCGTCTACGGTAAGAGCATTAAAGATTTCAGGCGCTGTGGTTGTCCTCGCTATTACATTCACCTTATCAAGCACTCCTGCATCTGTAAGGGCTTTATCTGAGATTTTACCAATAGGAGTTGATTTTGCATCACCCAGGACCAGACGCACATCTTTATTAGCCAGATCCGCAAGCCTGGTAATCTTTAAGGGATTTCCGCTCTTTACTGCAAGAACAGGTATATGTTTCACTAAATCTCTGCTGGATGAGACTACATCACTCACCGGTTTCAGTTCATCTGCAGAACCTGCGATAAATAAATCGCCCTCTTTTGCCGTATTGATCTGCGTCTGTATCTGGCCTGCATTCGCAAAGGTGATCTCCATTTCACATCCGGTCTGCTCTTTAAATGTATCGGCAATCTTCTGAAATGGTTTTGTCATACCTGCACCGCAGTACACCGAGAGCGTATGACCGCTTAAATCCGTTTTAACCGCCTCTGATGCAACCTGTGCTGCCGCCTCTACCGCCTTTGTTGTCGTTTCCGGTTCTGTTTTCTGTTCTGTCTTCGTTTCCTTGACAGTTTCAGTCTGCTTTGCTGATTCAGGTACTGAACTGCTAACGTTCTTACCGCACCCGCATAAACTGAGAGAAATTAGCATTGCCCACGCTGCAACCGTACATGTTTTTTTCATATCATCTTCTCCTTTGGTAAAATTTGTAAAATTCCGCTAGTTATTTTCTCAGTTTAATCCCTTATCCACCGCCTGTCAACAGAAGAGACCCTTTTGGAGAAAAAAGCGGCGGTGTTCGTCCGTTTTTTACCAAAAGGGTCTGCATAGTATATTAAACTGCACTGTATAATAGTCTTCAATTTTCTTTAAATTTTTGGCCAAATTTGATATTGATAATTAAAATAGTTATCCCCAAAGTGCATTCGCATCGGTAGCACTTCGATTCATGCGGGAAAAATCTGTTTTAACAAAAGATATGGTAGACAGCAGCAGAAAGATCAGTCCAATGACCAGAATAACTGCAAATGTCATAAACGGAGTAATTGCAAAGCCATTAATTTCAACTACCAAGCCTTCTTTTATCAGATCAGGTACAGAAAGATCTGCTTTTTCCAGAACTATCATTCTGAAAAATGCAGTTGCATAGGTCATTGGATTCAAGTAGGCAATAAATCTCAGCGAATCCGGCAGCATGGACAATGGAATATATGCGCCTGAAAGAAACGTCAGGGGCATTGTCACTGCAGTTTTCACGATCTGGAATGTTTGACCGTTGCGTACCTTTGTTGCTAAAAACAGCCCGACACCTGAAAATACAATGCCGATAAAAATCATTGATACCAGCACAAAGAAAGGAGTACTCCAGTTCGTAAACTTAATACCTATAAAAAAACCGATCACCAATATCAAAATTCCCTGTAAGGTAGATACCGTAGCCGCAGACAATAATTGTCCCAATGCAACATAAACTCTTTTCGCTGGCGAAACAAGTACCTCTTTCATAAACCCACTGACCATATCATCGACTGTGGAAGAGGCAAGATTGAGTGCACTTTCAAACACTGTCGTAATGATAACACCCGAAAGCATGTAAGCAATAGGATTATCAATAAAATCATTTTTAAATATAGCACCGAATACATATACAAAGAAAAAAGGAAATATCAGTGAAAATATGAGCCCGGTTTTATTTCGTACAAAAGCTTTTAGTCCTCTTTTCCATAAGGCGAAAACTGTATTCATATTACCCCTCCTCCCTGATTTTTTTTCCTGTTATCTCTAAAAACACATCATTAAACGTTCCTTTTTTTATCTCAATATTGGTAATGTGATCCTTATGAATGCTTAATACCTCCAGCAGACGGTCCAGATATTCTGCCTCCACCTTGTAATAACCATTCTTTTTTGAATAATTTAATTGATAATCTGCAAGCAGTTGTTCAAACGCTTCTTCGTCCTTTGTATTGATATAAGCTTTATCCTTCGTATACTTTTTCTTCAACGCGTAAGGCGTATCATGTGCTACTATGACTCCGCCATCCATGATTGCTATTTTATTGCAGATCTCGGCTTCTTCCATGTAGTGGGTGGTTAGAAAGATCGTAATGTTTCTCTCTTTTTGAAGTTTCATAATATATTCCCATATATGTGCCCTGGTCTGGGGGTCCAGACCTGTTGTGGGTTCATCAAGAAACAAAACCTTGGGATAATGCATCAGACCTCTGGCAATTTCAACACGCCGTTTCATTCCTCCAGACAAAGCAGAAACCATTTTCTTTCTTTCATCTGTCAAATCCACCAGATTCAGAACAAACCTGATACGTTCTTCTACTTCTTTTAGGGGAATGTTATAAAATACACAATGCATTTTTAAATTTTCTTCAATAGTCATTTTTGCATCAAGAGTGGAATCCTGAAATACAACTCCGATTGCAGACCGCACTTCACTTTTTTGCCGGCTGACATCTTTTCCATCAATTATTAACGTACCGGAAGTTTTTTCAAAAATGGTACACAACGTATTAATGGTTGTACTTTTTCCGGCACCATTAGGTCCCAGAAATGCAAATACACTGCCCTCTTCCACATCAAAAGATATATCATTAACTGCGACAAAGTCACCGTATCTTTTTGTGAAGTTTTTAACCTGAATGATTGGATTCATAGTTTTATCTCCCTCGCCGATTGTTGGATTATTGTTACCTTATAATCCACGAAAAGCCTTTGTTTTATTCGGTATCTAGTGTTGTTGAAACATTTTTAAGCAGTGTGCTTCTTACGAAACGTAACAAGAATACTGCTATATTATCATAATAAAATATCCTTTACAACACATAAAACGCACCACCGCTTTGCTTTTGCATAAATAATTAAATACAATTGGTAAAAGCGGTCTCTGCCATAGAAATTCCTGTAAATGGCAAAAAACCGCTTTTTAATAAATTATAAATATATCTTGTATCCCATAGCTTCAAGAAGTTCTTCATCACTTGAAGCAAGAATTACATTCCGTTCATCTCTATTCCATTTCTGACCGGCCTCTGCAATATTAAGGCTAACAATTAATCTTCTCTTTCTTCCTTCCCGCGCAAAAGTTAACACCTGTTCCGTTGTATCTTTCCATAATACTTCAAAAGACGCACTTTCCTCTATATATTCCTTCCTTATCTCGATTATTTTTTGCACAAATTCAGAGAGCTGTGGATTTTCACCCCAAACCATGGGATTCCTGTATTCATTTTCCTTAATTCCGCATATTGCCTGCTCGTCCCCGTAAAATAAGCTGGGGACTCCCGGGAACAGCATGAGCAAAATACAAGCCAGCTTCCATTTTCTTTGATCCCCCCTGCAAAGTGATAAAAATCTGGGCACATCATGACTATCCAGAAGATTCATCTGTCCGTTTACAAGGTTGGTGGGGTATCGCAGCCTCATTTGTTCCAGCTGTTTTGCAGCAATTAAAGCATTCTTATGATCACCGATTATATGATCACGGCAAATTC
>JAEWPQ010000063.1 GCA_023460575.1 Bacillota bacterium | reverse complement strand
GTAATACTCCTTCTCATAATCAGGCAGCCGGTTATAAGGAAAATTGATGTATGAACCTTCAGTCAGTCCTTTTAAATACTCAAATCTGGAATAGAGCCACCGCCTGTTGATCTCCTCATAGCAATCGTCCTCCCATACTGACTGGATCCCCATAATATAAGATGCGTTCCTGTAAAAATAAGCAGTGCTTACAGGACTTATCTCCCGGACCTTTCCGCCAAGTGCATAAACACTTACTGCGGCATATACAGAGCCTTCCGCTCTCTTTTTAATCAGCGTAACAATCTTTTTTCTCTCCTCTGGCCCATACATCCTTTGAACAAACCGGCCTGCAGACTGAAATTTTTCAGATTCCGGATACGAAGACTGTATTATTTCCATAGCCCGAAAAAATGACAGTTCCCTATAATTTAAAACAGCCCCAGCCCTTTCAAAAGGTTTCAATAAGGCTTCTGCCTCTTGTGCTGATCCGTAGAACAAACCTCTGCCATAAATTCCAAGCCCATCCTCCGGTGAATGGAACATGCTGGCATTGATTGTAATCCTGGGATCTAAATCCACCAGCCATTTCTGCCATACCTCTAAAAATCCCGCCATCTCTTCCAGTCCGGGTCTGATATACTCAAGTACCACCAGCGTCACTCCAGTTACCGAGGGCGGCAGTTTAAATGTCAGTGAGGTAACAACACCGAAATTTCCTCCACCGGCTCCTCTTAAAGCCCAGAGCAGGTCCGGATTACAGTACTCGTCAGCTTTTAAAACCTTACCTTCATAATTAACCATCTTCAAAGCCTTTAAGATGTCCCAACCCAGTCCCAGGAAGCGGCTTGAATATCCCCAGCCGCCGCCAAGTGTATAACCCGCCACACCAACGGTAGGACAGGTTCCCCCCGGGAAGGGATATCCTTTTTCTCCCAGATAATTGTACACCTCCCGGTTGCGGATACCGCTTTCCATGACAACATCCTGTCCGGAATCAGAAAGATGAATCTTCTTCATTGGACTTACATCAATCATCAGTACCCCGTTTCCTGTGGAATAACCCTGATAATGATGGCCTCCTGACCGGATTCGTATCCCCAGCTCATGCCGCCTTGCAAAACGCACTGCATTTTGTATATCGGATGTCTGGCTGCAATAAATGATTATATCAGGAAATTTCTGAACAGCCCGGTTCCACTCCTGCCTCGCTTCCTCATATTCCTTCTGGCAGGGAGTAATAATTACCCCCGTCAGACCTTTTTTATTAAAACCCAATTAAATCACCAGCATTTCTCAAATATTCAGATTATACTGTATGGTATGAGTTTGTCTATCAACAGGGAACGATGACCGCCTGGGGGATTATCTATTCTCTGCCTCCAGCTGCGCAATCTTCTCCTGAAACTGTGGAAGATGCTTCTTGTGAGCCACCAACAGCTCATCAAGAATCGTTCCTGCTATCTTACCGCTTGGAACCAGCGGATTTAATGTAAATGCCTGCAGGGCAGTCCCGTAATCACCGGTGACCGCTGCTTTTATGGTAGTCAGTTCCATATCCTTCATCAGCTGCAGCAAGCCTCTGGTGGAGGGATCAAAGCCGCCCCATGAGATGGGTACAGGACCGCCTGCCGTAATAATACTGCTGACTTCAACAACCACATCATCCGGCAGATCGGAGATCGCACCGTTATTTCTGGTGCTCACTACCATGGTTGTCTTCTTGTCGTTATAAATGGAGGCAATCAGTTCACAGGCCGCATCAGAATAGAATGCGCCGCCTCGCTTTTCAAGCTGAACCGGTTTTATATTTAAGTCCGGATCCTTATAAAGCTCAAAAAGCTCTGCTTCCGTCTTCTTTACAAGCTCTGCTCTGGTTTCCCCTTTGGCAAACGCCTCCAGTTCTTCCTTCAGCATATCATCCGTAATATAGTAGTACCGGTGATACATACATGGAATAATTCCCAGATCCCGGAGCTGGTCTGGTAAAAAAGCGATATTGGGAATATTTTGTACACCGGAGCTTTTCAGTCCCTGCATGGCATTTTTCAGACCATCCGGCTTTGTGTATACGGACTCAAGAACCTCTCCTGTTTTTTCCACTCCCTCATGATTCCACACTCTGTGCCAATGGAAATGGTTTAAGCCGCCGAAACGGAAAAACAAATCCTCTTCCCTTTCCTTTAAAGCTCCTGCTGCAATCTTTCTGCACATGATAGGAACATTGCACAGTCCCACTACCTTATTCCATTTGCCGTAACGCATAACCGCTTCCGTTACCATACCGGACGGGTTTGTAAAGTTTACAAGCCATGCATCAGGGCAAAGTTCCTTCATATCTTCCACAATTTCCAGAATGACTGGAACCGTACGGAACGCCTTAAACATACCGCCTGCACCGTTGGTCTCCTGTCCGATCACTCCATGGGATAACGGAATCCGTTCATCCTTAATCCGTGCGTCCAGAAGCCCCACCCGGAACTGGGTGGAAACAAAATCTGCATCCTTTAAAGCCTCTCTCCGGTCCAGAGTTAAATGTATTTCCCAGTCAAGACCAGCCGCTTTCACCATACGCTTTGCCAGATTACCCACAATCTCCAGTTTCTCTCTTCCTTCCTCAATATCCACCAGCCAGATCTCCCCGATGGGAAGCTGGTCCTTCCGTTTGATAAAGCCTTCTATTAATTCCGGGGTATAGCTGGATCCGCCTCCAATGGTTACTATTTTAATTTTCCCTTTCATATGCTTACCTCCTGGTATTTGATAAGAAAAGCATACTCCAAAAATCTTTGAAAGGGAACAGATCTGCCTTCTTTGGGAACAAGCATGATTGTTTTGGCATTTGTTCCACAAAAAAAACAGGGTGTTTCATCCCTGTTTCTTTTCCATTGTAAGCCTGGCTAAGGCTTCCACAATATAAACTGCCGGAATCTGAGAGGTGATATCCACCTTCATCTCTTCCATTTCTTTTCTTTCTTTTTGAATGTAGTAGGAAATGTTGTAATCTGAGATTCTCGCCAGCGTGCTGTTCCTGCTGTTTGTAATGGATACCAGTGTGCTGCTGCTTTCCTTCAAAATAGAGGAATTTTCTATGATAATGTTGGTCTCTCCTTCCACAGACAGAACAATAATAATGCTTTCCTCCGGAAATTCCAGATTAATCGGAAACATGGGACCATTAATCCCTGTGGAAAATATCCCGATATTGCAGAAATAACGGCTTGCATACTCAGCCATAATTCCCGAATTACCGGTACCGATGAATATAATCTGCCTTTTACCTGCAATCACTCCGGCGATTGTATCCAGCTGTTTTTGAAAGGCCTCCGTATTGACCCGTTCGAAAAAATCTGTAATGGAAGATAGATCAAATCTTTTTTTCACAGACCCTTTCTTTTCCTTCTCCAGCTTAAACCGCACCTTAAATTCGGAAAAACCGCTGCACATGGCTTTTCTGCAGAACCGGTTGATGGTTGTGGTGGACACATGGACTTCCTTCGCCACCTCACGGATTGTCATATACGGAATCTTTTCACTGTTTTTTAATATATAATTGTAAACCTCGTAGTCCAGTTCCCCAAATTGTTCCATCACCTGACGGGAAAACAATGTCATTGCCAGTCACCTCTTAGAAATCCTGTTTCATCTGTTTTTCTGATACCAGGTAAAAATCTCATGAATATCCTCCGGCGTGGTTCGGCAGCATCCTCCGATTAATCCTGCACCTGCCTCATACCACTTCGCTGCCCACTGACCATACAGCCCCGGTTCCTTCACCCCATGCCATTTTTTACAGCATGCATCATAAGTTTCTCCGCTGTTTGGATAAGCAACAATGGGCAGGGTTGTATGGGTTTTATATGTTTTTATTATATCCGTTACCAGATTAGGCTGTGTGCAGTTAACACCAACCGCCTTTAAATGGGTCAATCCCCCTAAGGCCTTTACACACGCTTCAATGGTATCTCCTCCATTAATCTGACTGCTGTTCTTAAATGAAAAGCTGATATAATAATCGGCGTTTAACTGTTCCATCACTCTGGCGCAGACAACCGCCTCATA
>JAEWPQ010000062.1 GCA_023460575.1 Bacillota bacterium | reverse complement strand
TAGTACTCACATGTGGCAGTATTTAAAAATGCCGTATACTTTGTGTAATCATAAGACCCACGGCTTGTCATGACTGCTCCTTTTGGTATAGTCACACTTTCCATGATGTGGAAACAGGAAACTGCAGCTTCCTTCCGATTTCGGGGAACCGGTAGAAACGATTTTAAATACGCGGTCCGTACAAAACGGTCCGGAGAAGTATAGCCTCCGGGAAGCGCTCTGGTTCCGCCTGCCTGACCGAACGGAGTGAGCTTTATCCCGCTCCAGAACGCTTCTTCTTCCTGTTCAGGACTGGCCCCCATATAATTTCGTAAATTAGTCATATGCCAGGGAAGATCAGGACTGTTTGCCAGAACGCCAAGGGGATTATCAAAGATAACCATACCTGACTTTGTCTGTTCGATTACAACACAATCACCGGTCCGGTCAGCTGCAATCCAGTGCAGAGGTGCCGCTGAACCGGTGACCGGATCTTCCATGCCAACTATGGCTGCCTGCTTTGCCAGTCTCTTTAATTCCTGGACGGAAGCACATTTTCCTAATATATAATGAAGAAATTCAAAGGAAGCAACCGGAGTCTGCCCATTAGCATTTACCCTGTCTTCATATTTTGCATACCCTGCAAAATAAAGAGCTGCTGCTGCGAATCCTCTTTCATTTACTCCATCAAAAAACCCCAGAAGTCCTTCCGTCTCCTGTCCAATCCCGATAAAGCAGTAATCATCAACCATCTGGGTCCCGGTCAGAGCATTTACCCACGGATAGTTTTTGGGAACTATGAAAATATGAGGATCTATTTCATATGAAAAATCCATATTTCTCCCGAAAAACAATTCACTCTCTTTTGTTACCAGCGTCATAGCCGTACACATAGTTACACCTCTGGTATTGATTATTTATTTAATTATATATATGGCGCCTCCCATGATTTATGATGATATAGCTTTCATTGCTTCCTTTAATTCTTCCATCCGCTCCACAGGCTTTAGACATGTCCCGTTTTTGCAGAGATAAAACTGGCTTTTTGCAAAGTCTACGGGATAGTCCTTTGTAAATGGAGCAATTTCAGAAAGCACCTCTTCATTTTCCGGAGTCTTGTAAATAATATCGATCCCAGTAAAAACCTCTCTTTTCAATGAGAGAAGCTGCCTCTCTATTCCCCGTTCCGGTGATACTGCAACCAACTGCGCTGCAGGATAGAGGACTGTCTGAAATGCCAGGAGTGAAAAGCTGTGATTAGCAGGACTGAGCCCTGCTTCTTTCCCCATCCATTTCAGCTGCTTCTTTAAAATTTCCTGCCACCTAACCTCTCCGGTTAAATGATAAAGTTTACCAATCACATAAGCCGCCACGGAATTCCCTGATGGAAGCGCACCGTCATAAAGTTCTTTGGGACGGCTGATGAGTTTTTCCCCGTCATGTGCATACATATAAAATCCTCCGTTTTTCTCGTCAAAAAAAAGAAGAACCATTTTTTCACAGATACTGACTGCTTTTTCAAAGTATGAAACCTCAAAGCATGCCTGATACATCTCTAATAGTCCAAATGCATAAAATGCGTAATCATCCAGCTGTCCGTCATGCCCGTTTTCCCCGTCTCTGTACCGGATGAAAAGCCTGCCTTCCTTGTCTGTCAGATTATCTTTAATAAAAGTCAGCGCGTTACGGGCAGCCTGTAAATATACGTCCTCCTCCAGGACCTGATATGCCTTTGCCATTCCTGCTATCATCAGACCATTCCATGAAGTAAGGATCTTATCATCCTTGTGAAGTACGGTTCTTTGCTGACGATAATCATAGAGTATCTGACACAGCCTGCTTATTTTATCATCCTTTTTTTCGTAGTCTTTATTATCTATGAGGTTTAAAATATTTTTTCCTTCAAAATTGCCGTCACTGGTAATTCCAAACCACTGACAGAAAAAGGGAGCATCTTCCTTTAATACTTTTGTAATCTCATCTTTTTCAAAGACATAGAACTTTCCTTCCACCCCTTCGCTATCTGCATCCTCTCCGCAGTAAAACCCGCCGTCTTTGTCTTTAAGCGTTTTCATAATATAACCGAGTATTCCCCTTGCTGCAGATTGGTAAAATGACTCTTTTGTTAACTCATAAGCTTCAAGAAATGCGTAAGAAAGGAGCGCATTATCATAAAGCATTTTTTCAAAATGGGGAACCAGCCATTTTTCATCGGTAGAATAACGGGAAAATCCACCTCCGAGATGATCATAAATTCCACCCCGGTACATGTGTCTTAACGTTGATTCACATATGGTTCTGGCATTCTTATCCTGCTCATAAACAGAATGGCGAATCAGAAATATAAGATTATGAGCCATGGGAAACTTGGGCGCTCTTCCAAAACCTCCCCATGTTTTATCATAGGAGTTCATAAGCTGTCTTGCTGCAGAGAAAAACAGTTCTTTACCAGGATCAGAAGTACTGTTCTCACCATCATTCCTATCTTCATTTAAATACCGGGTAATCTCCTCTCCGGCCTGAAAAACTTTTTTCCTGTCATTTTTCCAAAGTCCGGTTATGGAATCTAAGACCTCGATCAGTCCGGTATTCCCCCATCTTGTATGCTTTGGTAAATAGGTTGCGGCATAAAAAGGCTTCTGATCTGGTGTCATAATAACTGTGAGGGGCCATCCGCCAGATCCTGTGAGTGCCTGGCAAACCGACATATAAACAGAATCAATATCAGGGCGTTCCTCACGGTCTACTTTAATTGCTACGTAATTTTCATTTAAAACATCCGCTGCCTCCTGGTCCTCGAAGGACTCATGAGCCATGACGTGGCACCAGTGGCAGGTAGAGTAGCCGATTGATAAGAAGACCGGCTTCTCCTCTTTTGCCGCTTTTGAAAATGCTTCCTCACACCATGGATACCAATTAACGGGGTTATATGCATGCTGCAGCAGATATGGACTTTTTTCGTTTATCAGTTTATTTGGTACTTTAACCTCTGTTTTCATAAAAACACCTTCTTTCTTTTTCTTTAGTATGCACGTTCTGTTTCCATTTCTATTCCGGCACTCTCACTTCTTTCACTAAAAAAATCAGCGCAGCAATATTGGGAACCGCCATTAAACCATTCCAGATATCAGAAAATTCCCAAACTGTTTCAAGTTTCGCCATGCACCCCACGAATACAGCGGATAAATAGAGAAGGGTATATATCTTCCCTCTTAAAACCCGCTGCACCAGATAAAAACGTCTCCGTTTTTTCAGGCTTTCTGCCAGATACCCCGCTGCCTGCTTTCCCAGATAATACCAGGCAATAATGGTAGCAAATGCAAATACCAGCATGGAGCCTGACACCACATATTCTCCCAGACCGCCCAGGCGCCTGGAAAAACTGTATGCCGTCAGGGCTGCTCCATCGTAACCGGAGCCTGCTGCATCTCCTTCAGTCATACACAGTATTACAAATGCAGTCATAGTACAAATGATGATAGTATCAAAGAACACTTCAAACATTGCCCACATCCCCTGTTTTTCCGGTGTGGTATTTTCTGCTGCCCCAT
>JAEWPQ010000061.1 GCA_023460575.1 Bacillota bacterium | reverse complement strand
TGGGAACCTTAACCTGGGAAAATTTTTCAATGGTCTCATCGGAAAGAAACAGTTTGATTTCATCTCCCTGGGAGAGCTTTTCAGAACCGTCGCATTTTTTCCCATTTAAAGTGATGTTCTTTTTCCGCATCATTTTATAAAGAAAGCTTTTCCCTGCAAGATTTAAATATTTGGTCAGCAGCTTGTCAAGCCGCTGCCCTGCTTCGTTCGTCGACACAATCACAGACTGCATAATGGTTCCCTCTTTTACTGAATTTTACATGGACAGACTCTTTAACAGGGTAACTGCCTGGTCAGAGCTGCCGTTAGCTTCATCTTTTTCGTTCGGTTTCAGACTGCTTAAACGCTTAAAAAAGGAATTTTCATCAAAAATCACCTTTACATTATAATCCAGCTTATGCTGGCTCAGCATCTTTTTTATATATCGTTCTGCTTTGTCAGAATCTGCTTTGCCAGCTGTGCAGTAGGCATAGATCTCATCCGGCATAACAAGAATCACATCCATTGGCAGGAGGTGTTCCTTTGAAGAAATGATAAGATCGTATAAAAGTACTCCTTTTTCTTCATAAGCAGAGGCTTTTTTCTCAAGCATCGGAGATAAAGACCGGTACTTAAAAGAGGCAAGCAGAGGGGCTGCAATGTTTGCTGCCGGCAGAACGGAAAGGACAGCCATTACAGTTAACGTGTTCTTTAAGGCAGTACTGTCGGCAAATTTCCTGAATATCAGCTGAATGACGATGAGAGCCGCTCCGATTAACACCTTTAACAGTTCTTTCTTTTTATGGTAATCCCGGTAGCCTGACTGCCCTTTTGAGTATCGTTTCACTTTCGTAACCCTCTTTCTTTATCTTCTGTTGTCCACCACCCGCATAAACCCTTTCATGAAACGGAGTATTATGGAATGAGGGATTGTCTTGGTTAAAAGACGAAAAGCCTTCATGGTTGTTCCGTAAACCGAAACCGGCCTCCCCATCATGCTGTCACGAAGTGCCAGACGCACTACTTTTTTCGGATCAGCCATTACTATTTTTTTATAAAACGGAATTTTACCGGTTGTTTCGGCAATATCAAAAAATTCCGTTCTGACAGGCCCGGGACATACGGCTGTCACAAGGATTCCTTTTGGTTTTAATTCCTCATTTAAGGCCCTGCTGTAGCTTAAAACAAAGGCTTTCGTTGCGGCGTAGATGGCAAAACCAGGCTGGGGCAGAAAAGCTGCAGCAGACGCAAATTGTATAATTCTGCTGTTTTCTGACATATAAGGAAGCACCATATGGGTCACTGCACAAAGCGATCTGCAGTTTAAATCCAGCATACCAAGTTCATCATTTAAATTGATGGAACTCACCGCCCCGATCTTTCCATAACCGGCAGCATTGATCAGCCATTTTACTTCCGGTTTCTCTTCAAATAAAGCATCCTGCAGGCTCATCAACCGGCTGTCATCCGTTAAATCTATGGCAAAGGTTCTTACCTTTACCGGAACGAGAGATGATAATTCTTCCATCCGCTCCTGTCTTCTGGCAATTGCCCAGATTTCGCCGATGCCGCCAAAGCGGTCGGCAATCTGCATGATAAACTCTCTTCCCAAACCGGAAGACGCTCCTGTTACGATAGCTACCTTCATCATGATCCCTTCTTTCAATCAGACATGTGTTATTATTTCTTTGTTGATTTTTTATGAACGTTCCGGATGGTCTTTTTTTTGCGTTCCCGCTGGCCGCCCGGTGATGCTTCCGTCTTTTTCCCGCTTACATAATCTTTTCCTGTTTTTCGCCCGGAAAAACCAGGTTTAAAACCGGACTTGGGGCGAATGAGGCATTTTTTATCAAAACCGATTAAATCGGTTCTTCCCGCTTTCGTAAGTGCTTCTTCCACCAGGTCATAATTTTTCGGATTCCGGTATTGGATCAATGCCCTCTGCATGGCTTTCTCATGAGGATTGGTAGGAACATAAACCGGTTCCATAGTCCTGGGATCATATCCCGTGTAATACATACAGGTGGAAATGGTAGAAGGCGTAGGATAAAAATCCTGGACCTGTTCCGGCATATATCCAAGATCCCGTAAATACTCCGCAAGCTCAATGGCTTCTTTTAATCCTGAGCCCGGGTGGGAGGACATTAAATAGGGAACCAGATACTGTTTTAAACCCAGCCGTCCGTTCATGTCATTATATTCCTTTACAAACCTGCGGTAAACATCATTTCTGGGTTTTCCCATTCTGGTAAGAACATTGTCCGCCACATGCTCCGGTGCTACCTTTAACTGACCGCTGACATGATATTCACAAAGCTCTTTTAAGAATTTTTTGCCTGGATCTGCAAGCACGTAATCAAAACGGATTCCTGAACGGATAAATACTTTCTTTACCTTGGGTAAAATTCTTAACTTTCTCAAAAGCTCAATATAATCGGAGTGATCTGCCCTTAAATTCTTACAGGGTTCCGGGAACAGACACTGCTTATTGGGACAGGCGCCTTTGCCGATCTGCTTTTCACAGGCCGGATAACGGAAATCTGCAGTGGGACCGCCAACATCATGGATATAGCCCTTAAAATCAGGCTCATTGGTCAGCCATTTCGCCTCTTC
>JAEWPQ010000060.1 GCA_023460575.1 Bacillota bacterium | reverse complement strand
AGAATAAGGACCAATTGCTGCCGGAGCCTTTTCTGTCGCCAAAACTTTTTTCATAATTATGTATCTCCTTTCGTTCATTACAATGATATTTCTAGATTAACACACATTCCTCAAAAGTCAAGAAAATATTTTTGGTATACTCAAAAATATTTAGCTTGAGGGTTGTTTTTACCTCTTGTCATCTGGTATTGAATACTATATAATATGACTAAGGGGATTATCACATGTGCGGAGCTTTCCCGTGCAGAACGGAGGACATATGAAAACCAACGAGGAACGATTACAGAATATTATAGAGCATCTGGATGGATTACGGTATATCACACCGGAGACCATTCCAAATATTGATTTATATATGGATCAGGTCACTACTTTTATGGATAAGCATTTAAGTGATACAAAACGCTATCCGGATGACAAGGTCTTAACAAAAACGATGATCAACAATTACGCAAAGAATAATCTTCTACCGGCTCCCAGCAAAAAGAAATATACAAAAGAGCATATACTTCTGCTTATATTCATCTACTATTTTAAAAATTTATTATCTTTTAATGATATTGAGCAGCTTTTCAGACCAATTACCGACAAGCACTTTAATCCAGCTGACGGCATGCCCCTGGAAGAAGTCTATAAAGAGATATTCTCACAGGAGGAATCAGACTTAGAGCACATCAAATCCGACATTCTTAAGAAGTATCAGCATTCCTGCAAAACCTACGAAGAGAAAGGAATTGAGGGGGAGGACTTAGAATACCTGCGTCTCTTTTCCTGGATCTGCGAGCTGTCTTTTGATGTATATGTAAAGAAACAGGTAATTGAACAGCTCATCGACGATTTAAGAGAGGATCCTTCTTTAAAGAAGAAAAAATAAACGAACAGGGAACAAGAACCGGCAAACGGACTTGTCCCCTGTTTTTTTTATACCTCTTTTTTCTCTTCCAGACGCTTAAATACCATATCGTATCCGTCATTCCCGTAATTCAAGGAACGGTTTACACGGCTGATGGTAGCTGTAGAGGCTCCTGTCTTCTCTGCAATTTCCAGATAGGTTCTGCCTTCACGAAGCATTTTAGCCACCTCATATCTCTGAGATAAGCTCAGCAGTTCATTGACTGTACATACATCCTCAAAAAACGTATAGCACTCCTCCGGATTTTTTAAGGTTAAAATTGCTTCAAACAGATGGTCAACTGCATCTGTCTTAATTTTTTTATTCATATGAGATCTATCCCCTTTTTATTCCTTATGGTCTAACTGTATTTTAACATATTAACGTTATAAAATCCACCCCTGAGGCATCAGGAAAACATAAATTTTTTCACAACCAAAGCGATACCATCGTCATTATTAGAAGCAGTCACATAATCAGCTGCCTTTCTTACCGGCAGAACTGCATTTTCCATGGCCACACCCAGTCCCGCATACTCAATCATGGATAAATCATTATAACCGTCGCCGCAGGCTATCATCTCCTCCCGGCTCATGTTAAGATGTGCAAGCAGCCGCTTAAGGCTTTCGGCCTTATCAATTCCTTTCGGCAGGATTTCAAGGAAATATGGTTCTGAACGGTAAACGCTGTAATCCCGTCCAAGAGCTGCCTTAATCTTTGGTTCTACCATGGCAAGATAGTCTCCCTCTTCCAGCATCAGATATTTCACCACCGGAAACTGTACGTAGCTTTCCATATCTTCCACTTCTCTCACAGCCAGTTTATTAATAGCAGATTCCTTACCCACATACTCATCTTTAGCATCACCGGTTATGATTAAGTCATCTTCATACGTTAAGATATTAACTCCATGTTCCTTCGCCATACGGATAATCTTCTGGTTGGAAGATACCGGCAGTTCTTTTGCAAAGATTGTT
The DNA here is from genome assembly GCA_023460575.1 of Bacillota bacterium. Lineage (GTDB taxonomy): Bacteria > Bacillota > Clostridia > Lachnospirales > Lachnospiraceae > Lacrimispora. The sequence continues at coordinate 93,757 of JAEWPQ010000060.1, read as the reverse complement.
TCTCCTGATTTACAGTCTATGATGCGGCCGCCGTTAAAGGATAAGATATAACCGCCTGTCTCATGAAGCTTTAATTCTTTTGCAACAGGCATGATCCCATAAGTGGGGCGCCCGGAAGCCAGAACAATCACACCGCCCATACGTTGCAACTCAAAAAGTGCTTCTTTTGTTCTGGGCGTGATCTCTTTATTCCGGTTCGTCAGCGTCCCATCCAAATCAAGCACTATCATACGATATTTCATTGCTTTCTCCTGCTTTTGTAAATTTTACTATAGCAGTATATCACAGTTTACCTGCATATACCATCTTTAAATAAGAAAATATGGAATAGTTCGTAAACTCTGCCTGTCAGACTACATAGAATTTTAACAGGAGGATGAATGGAGGAGAACCAAATGAAAAAAACAATTACAATCTTTCTGACTGCAATTATGGTTGTTTGCTGCTTAACCGGCTGCAGAACAACGTCCAGAAAGCAGATCAGACCTCTTTTTTCCCATGTATCCGCCCAGACCTTTCAGGTTTAAAATTTTTCAAGACAAGGTACCTTCTCATATTATAACAATACAATGTAGTATTAAGATTTAAAAAGGAGGATTTTATGAGAAAAGCCTGTTGTTCTGTTATAATGGCCATTCTCACCGGAGCGTCTTTACTCAGCTTAACCGCCTGCGGTTCAAAAGCAAAAGCATCAGAACTGACCCCGGTCAAATTAAATGAAGTAGCCCATTCCATCTTTTATGCCCCTCAATATGCAGCCATTGAATTGGGATACTTTGCGGACGAGGGTATCGATTTAACCTTAGTCAACGGTGCCGGTGCCGACAAGGTTATGACTGCTCTCATATCCGGTGATGCAGATATTGGTTTTATGGGCTCTGAGGCCTCGGTCTATACTTATGCAAACGGTTCCCAGGATTACGCAGTCAATTTCGCCCAGCTGACTCAGCGGGCAGGCAATTTCCTTGTTGGAAGAAGCGAACAGCCTGATTTTAAATGGACGGATTTAAAAGGGAAAAAAGTACTGGGCGGCAGAGCCGGCGGTATGCCCGAAATGGTATTTGAATACATTCTGAAAAAGAACGGGATTGATCCTGCTGCTGATTTAAAAATTGATCAAAGCATTAACTTCGGACTGACTGCAGCAGCATTTACCAGCAATGATGCGGATTATACCGTTGAATTTGAACCCTTCGCTACAGGGCTGGAAAAAGAGGGCAATGGTTTCGTAGTCGCTTCTTTGGGTGTAGACTCCGGCTATGTTCCATATACCGCCTACAGCGCAAAGAAAAGTTACCTGGAAAAGAACCCGGAGACAGTACAGAGCTTTACAAATGCCATTCAAAAAGGTCTGGAATATGTAAATTCTCATTCTTCCGAAGAAATCGCAAAGGTAATACAGCCCCAGTTTAAAGAAACCGACGTAAAAACCATCGCAGCCATCGTGGACCGTTACAAAGCACAGGATACATGGAAAAAAGATACTGTTTTTAACAAAGACAGCTTTGAACTTTTAGAGAATATTCTGGAGGAGGCTGGTCAGCTGAAAGACCGGGTTCCTTATGCGGAATTGGTTACAACTGAGTTTTCCGAGAAAGCAGCGAAATAATCAAAAATAGTAAAGGGGACATTGCTGCATGCAATTGTCCCCTTGTAAATCATATTTTGAGGTATAATCCATGAATATTCCATTAAATCAGGTATTAAATCCCACAAATGAACAGCGGCAGGAAATGGTCAGAAATTCATTGGAAACGGCCGGTCGGCCAGAAGATTACGAATATATTGTCCGTTTACTGAGTCCTCCCCCGGATATTACAAATTATGCCCGGCCCGGAGAACTAAAAGGTATAAAAATTGGTGTCATAGGAGGAGGCCTGGCCGGTTTGTCCGCAGCGTTCGAGCTTCGAAAGCTTGGAGCAGATATTACAGTTCTGGATGCTAATGACAGCAGAATCGGCGGAAGGGTTTATACCTGGTATTTTGATTCGGAAGGTAAGTACTATAGCGATATTGGCGCTCATAGAATACCGGTCACCCATGAAACCACCTGGCACTATATCAATCTGTTTGGCTTAAATACCCGTCCTCTGTCTGTAATGCGGCGAAATAATTTTTTATACGTACATAATACCCGTTTGAGAACATCCGATTCTATCGAGCAGATGCTTTATCCCTTATACGATTTAACTCCCCAGGAACGAAGCACTCCCTGGGCAGAGCTTAATGACTATGCCTTTTTGTATCTGATGATGCAGCTTCCGCCTGATATCCGGTCAGAGCTGATACAGATTTTACCGGAATATTCCCCGGAAATTCTGCCTTTGATGAACTATTCCGTCCGGCAGACTCTGGAAAATCTGGGTTTCAGCCAGGGAGCTATAAGCCTGATTTCAGGAGTCGATCCAGGGACCGGAGCTCTGCTTGATATCAGTTATGGTGAAGCCGTCCAGGAGGAATATACCATCGACTACCGCAACACCTATACCATAGAAGGTGGAATGGTAAACCTCCCCTATGCATTTATCCAATCCTTTTTGACAGACAAATTGCCCCAATATCAAAATATTCCAGCCTCCAGTCTAGGCACTGTTACTTACCGGCCCGGTCAGACAGTTACAGGAATTTATCAGCTGCAAAACAACAGTCAGATTATACTGGCCCACCGCAATGTGCGGAATCTAAGCAGATCTGTGGATGCTTTCGATTACGTTATCTGTGCAATCCCTTACTCCACTCTGCGGGAAGTGGATATCAAACCACGTTTCAGTAATCAAAAAATGCAGGCTATTTTAGAATATAATTATACGAATTCGCAGAAAACCTTCTTTTTATGCAGGGAACGATTTTGGGAACAGGATACCGACTATGGACGAATGGTGGGAGGATTTTCCCGGACAGACCTGCCGATTCAGTACATCTTCTATCCGGGAGACCATCTTCTATGTCCGGAGCCTTCTTCCTGCTGTCCAAATGAACCGGGTGTACTGACTGCTTCCTATAATTATCATTTAAATGCAACAAGAGTAGGGAATATGCAAAAACCGCTTCGATTTGAATTTATAAAAGAAAGTGTTGAGGAAGTTCACGGATTACCCAGGGGATTCTTAGATTCCATTGTGGAAGACCATAAGACAGTGGTTTGGGATAATGAGCCTTATAACCGGGGAGCTTTTGCGGAGGCACTCCCTGGGCAGAAAGAATTGTTTGCTTATGAGATGCTGAAGCCTGAATTTAATCAAAGAATCTTCTTTGCAGGTGAACACTTATCCACAAAGCATGGCTGGATGCAGGGAGCGTTATATACAGGTATGGAAGCTGCCAATCAGCTGGCCAATTCTTTTCACAGGCAGCTGATGTAATATAACCATTGAAGCTATCGTGAACCGTAAGAGAATGCAAATAAGTCCCTATTTTATTGACCGAATTGAGTTACTATGGTATTATTCCCATAAAGATAGTGAAATCAGTTAAAGGAAAAGGATCCAAATGACTTCAAAAGAAAAAAAGAATTTAGTACTGAAAGAGATTGTAAAACCTCTATTAAAAAAAGCGGGATATCGCAGCTTTGGAAATGTCTATTATTCTCAGCGAGCAGACTGTTGTCTTGCCCTTTGTCTGAAAGGAGGAAATCCTCCTCATTTCCTCAACGCACGGCAGCAGTGTAACCTTTCCATTGAAACAATCCGAAAAAATGAGGCTGTGTACCACCAGATACAACGGGCTTCCCCTTGGCCTGAAAAGGACGACTGGGGCTTCATTATTTCCGTTCTGGACGCAGAAGAAACAGCCTTAGGCCAGGCAGCTGAAAGACCGGGTTCCTTATGAAAATTTACTACAGACTATTCCAAGAAGGCAGCAGAGAAAGGACCACTGCTCTATGATAATATTTCACTCAGATTTGGACAACACCCTGATCTACTCCTACAAACATAATATCGGGCCAGACAAGCTCTGTGTTGAGAACTACCAGAACCGGGAAGTTTCATTTATTTCAGTAGAGGCCATGGAAATTCTCAAACGTATTCATACTGACCTGATCTTTGTCCCAACCACAACCAGAACCATTGAACAGTATAAGCGAATCTGCTTTCACAGGATTAATCCAAAATATGCTCTGGTCTGCAACGGAGGGATCCTTCTGACTGATGGACAGATCGATTACATTTGGTATGAGCAGTCCTTAGATCTCATATCCAGCGCCAGGGAAGATTTGAAAGATTCCATAAAATTGCTTGATAAAGATCAAAACCGATCTTTTGAAGTAAGATTTATCGAAGAATTATTTGTATACACGAAAAGCAGGGAACCGCAAAAAACCGTAAACCTTCTGCGTACCCATCTGGACAACAATGAGATTGATGTCCTGTGCAATAATGATAAGATATATGTTATGCCAAAGAAACTGAGCAAGGGAGATGGAATAAAGAGATTGAAAAAAATATTGAATCCTCAAAAAATCATTTCTGCCGGTGACAGTTTATTTGATGTCTCCATGTTAAAGGCGTCAGATCTTGGACTATGTCCACAGGGACTTATGACGGATATCCAACCAACAATCCTGGAATTTTCAAAAGAAACATTTACCCTTCAGCTGTTGAAAGAAGTGGAGCGGCAGATTAAAAAGACCGTTCCGAATATCTGAAATTTGATATGCGGTACGGTCTTTTTAATAATTATTTATCTTTTTTACTTACAAACAGTTTTCTTATCATGTCAACAGGTATCATGGTAAAGCCTAACGCGATTACCACCAGCCATCCGGTTAAACTAAACGGAACGCAACTGAACATATTTCCGATCCATATAAAAACAGGAAAGGGAACCGCAGCCGCATTGACTATTACCGCCTGTACCAGAATAATTGTAAAAATTACCCTTAAAAAACCAGGATTTAATTTCAGTCCATCAAAAATGCAGAAGCCGTCATTTCTTACATTAAATCCATTAAAGAGTGCGCTTATGATGAACAGTACAAAATACGCTGTTAAATGCTGCTGTTTTGTCTCAAACAAACCAGAAAATACGGGCAGCTTCAAAAACAGAAAGCTCAGACATGTCAGCCAGATTCCCATAATCAGAATTTGGGTAAGCATAGCTTTGCTCACAATACTTTCATCTCTGCGCCTTGGTTTCTCACTCATATATTTCTCCAAAGCAGGTTCATTTCCCAACATAATAGCGCCAAGTCCATCCATTACAAGATTGACAAATAGTAAATGAGTTACCTTCAAAGGTTCCTCCACCCCAAAAAACGGTGCTACCGCACTCACCAAAACAGCCGCTACATTGATTACAAGCTGAAATTTACAGAACTTTAAAATATTATGGTAAATGGTTCTTCCGTACCAGATTGCATCCTTTATGGAACGGAAATTATCATCCAATACAACAATCTTACCCGCTTCCTTTGCTGCCTCTGTACCGCTTCCCATTGCAAATCCCACATCTGCTCTTTTTAAAGCCGGGGAATCATTTACACCATCTCCCGTCATTCCTACGACCAGATTCATTTCCTGACATATTCTTACCATTCGTGATTTATCCGTAGGTAATGCTCTGGCGATAACACGGATCTCCTTAACAATCTCTTTCACTTGTTCGTCTGTCATCTCGTTCAGTTCAGCGGAAGTTAAAGCCTTGTCACCCATTTCCGTCATTAAGCCCGCATCTTCTGCAATTGCAATGGCAGTTTCTAATCTGTCACCAGTTATCATAACAACCTGGATTCCAGCACTTTTTACTTCATCGATTGCTTCCTTTGCCTCCGGTCTTACATCATCACGAATTGCCACAAGACCGATGATGACAACATCATCATTGATCTCATTCTCCTGCAGATCTTTGTCAGAATAACCAAACGCCAGCACACGCATCGCCTTTGTAGCCAGTTCATTGATTTTCATGTTCACTTCATCGAAATTCAGATCTACTTCATTTCCATGAATATCCAGTGCCTTCTTCGCAACGGACATAAACTTTTCCGGGGCTCCTTTGTAAAAGGTTCTTCCCATACTGCTTATATGAGCCTGACTAAATTTATTAGAGGAATTAAAGCTCTGAACGCAGTCAACAACACAATCTTCATCTGATGCCAAAAGATTATAAACATCTTCTCCGATAAACTTAAGCATTGCCTGTTCCGTAGCATTGCCGCCTATTACCTTGTGATCTGCATCAAACATTGCCTGAGCATTTTTACCAATAGCCAGATCCAAAAGACCTTTCAGTTTTCCATGCCTGCTTAACTGGGAAAGCTCAATGGAATTTCCATCCGCCGTAAAAAATCCAACAACTTCCAAAATTCCTTTTGTAATGGTTCCGGTTTTATCACTGAAAAGAATATTTATAGATCCGGCAGTCTCTATTCCCTCTGCCTTACGCACTAACACATTATGATCCAGCATTTTACTTGTATTCTGCATGAGCACCAGAGAAATCATCAGCGGAAGTCCTTCCGGAACAGCACATACAACAATAACAACCGCTAAAGACGCCGATTTAATAACATCCTGTAAAATCCCCGTAACCCCAATGGACGTATAGGCTGCAAAACCACCGGCTGTAATGATAAAATAGGACATGTAAAGAATTGCAATTACAACTGCTCCGATATATCCAAAGGTTGAAATCTGTGTTGCCAGCACAGATAACTTGACCTTTAGGGGGGAATCCAGTTCCCCACTCTGCATATCCTCTGCCATCCGGCCCATCATGGTCTTTTGTCCGACTTTTCTTACGTCTAAAATGCCTTCCCCGTCAATAACAACCGTTCCCCGAAAGAGGGAATGGTCATCTACAAATATTTCTCCAGTAATATCATCTGTCATTTCAAACGTTTCAGCAGCAGAACTCTTTTTGCATTCTTCTGTCTCACCATTCAGGGAAGAGTTATTCACACTCAAATTGCCTCTTATTAAAATTCCGTCTGCCGGAATCTTATCACCGGACTGAAGTAAAACTTTATCGCCTACAACGATATCATCTACATCAATTACTGCAACCATGCCATTGCGGTGCACCTTGGAATGATCCTTTTTAGCATTGTCTTTTAATTCCCGGTATTTCATATCACTGGCAACTCCGGTTTTTGCTGAAACAAACGCTACAATTAATACAGCTACAATGGTTCCCACCGGTTCGTATATCTCAGCATATCCAAAAAAGAACATGACAATCATCAAGACCGCTATCGCCAGCAGAATCCGTATCATTGGGTCGTTAAAAGTTTCTTTAAATTCCTCCCAAAAGGTTGTTGGTTCCGAATCGGGTATTTCATTGGTTCCATGTTTTTTTCGAGAAGACTCAACTTCTTCATCAGTCAGTCCATTAAACTTCATAAATTATCTCCTTAATAGTCACAAAAATATGAGGAAGAAATGTTCCTGTCCCGAACGAATCTTCCTCATAAAATCAATCAGGCATATCTGCCGGCTAATTCTGCAAGCCCCGGATCATTGGTCCCCTGCCCAATTGCATTAAATTTCCATTCTCCATTGTGTCTGTATATTTCACCAAACACAAGAGCAGTTGCTCCGGAATAATCCTCCGTCAGATTGTATCTGCACATCTCTGTATGCTTTCCGCCATCTTCCAAACGGCAAAATGCATTTGTAATCATCCCAAAATGCTGTCTTCTCTGAACTGCCTCATAAATATTAACCACAACTACAATTTTGTCATATTGTGCAGGTATCCGTGCTAAATCCACAACCACCTGCTCATCATCACCATTACCTGCTCCTGTTAAGTTATCTCCCATATGCTCAACCGTGCCGGATCCATGTCTCAAATTACCAAAATAAACAATATCCTGTTTCCCCATGAGCTTTCCGTTCTGCAGCAGGAACACAGACGCATCGCAATCAATGGGTTGTGGCTTTGGTGCGAACAGACCCCTTGACTGTTTCACTTCATCCCAGCCTAATCCGATCAGTACTTTAGAAAGTCCTGCATTGTCTTTTGACAAGCTGACTTTCTGTCCCTTTTGTAAACTTATAGACATATGTAATCCTCCTGTTATGTTTTTATTCCACATCTACTCCAAAGTTAGAGCATAAAGCGGCCAGGCCTCCCTGATAACCGCTTCCAATGGCATTAAATTTCCACTCACCATTGTTCTTATACAACTCACCGAATACCGCAGCTGTTTCAATGGAAAAATCTTCTCCCAAATCATATCTTAGCAGTTCTTCTCCTGTGGTTTCATTATAAATCCGGATAAATGCACGGGAAACCTGTCCAAAGTTCTGCCTTCTTTGTTCAGCTTCATAAATTGTAACCGAAAATGCAATTTTTGTTATGTTTTCCGGTACCATGGAAAGATTCACTTTAATCTGTTCATCATCGCCTTCACCAGCTCCGGTCAGATTATCTCCCATGTGTTCTGCACAGCCTGACGGATGTACTAAATTACCAAAAAACACAAAATCCTCTGATCTGGATACTCTTCCAGTATCAGCGAGCAAAAAAGCGGCAGTATCCAAATCAAAGTCACCGCCCGTATCAAACTGGTTCACATCCCAGCCAATCCCTACCACTACCTTTGTAAGGCCGGGATTTCCCTTGGTAATACTAACTTTCTGACCTTTTTGTAAACTTACTGACATATGATTTCCTCCTGCTTATGATGCATCAATTCCATAATGAGAACAAAGTGCAGCCAGACCACCCTGAAAACCGCTTCCGATTGCATTAAATTTCCATTCCCCGTTGTGTCTGTACAGTTCTCCTACCACAACAGCCGTTTCAATGGAGAAATCCTCCCCCAGATCATAGCGTATCAATTCTGTATTGGTAGATTCATCTACAATTCGGATAAAGGAGTTGATTACCTGACCAAAATTCTGTCTTCTTGCCTCACCATCGTAAATGGTTACAGTAAATGCAACTTTTGTTATATTAGCAGGAATACGTGTTAAATCAATCTGTATCTGCTCATCATCCCCATCTCCTTCACCCGTTAAGTTATCTCCCATATGTTTCACTGACTGGCTTGTATGGGCTAGATTTCCATAGAAAATAAATTCCTTTTCTGTAGGGCATTTTCCTGTATCAGCCAATAAAAATGCTGCCGCATCCAGATCAAATGCAACGCCGGAATCAAAGGCATTTACATCCCAGCCTAATCCTACCATTATGTTTTTCAGTCCTGGATTTCCTTTTGTCAGATCAACCTTTTGTCCTTTTGATAAATTAATTGGCATATACAATATCCTCCTGTAATCTCAATTTTATATTTTTGCCGAATTTGGCATATGATACCTGCTGTTAAAATCTTTTTTAATAACTTCCAGTCTTGCCTGATCTTCAACCCGCTGCCTTCTGGCATTATCCTGAATCTGTCTGGTTTCTTCTATACCATCAACAATGGTTCTCCATGTAGTCTCCAGAGTCTCAATCTTTATGGAACTTCCCGAAGCCAGTCTGGCGGTCATCTTGGACTGTTCAACAGTATTACGGGCATTTTTAATCAGCATTTCATTGGTTTTTTCATCAAGGGCTGACATGGCTTCTGCCTGTATTCTCTGACGCTTAAGCATAATAGCCTGAGCCAGTGCCTGTTTAAATACCGGTAAAGTAATGATAAACGCAGAATTAATCTTACGGACCAGATTCATATTGCTGAATTCCATGGTCTTAATCATGGGAATGGACTGCATGGCAACATTCTCAGCAGTTCTTAAATCCTGTGTCCTTTGCTCCAGCATCATTAAAGCCTGTTCCAGACTCTGGATCTCAAACTGTATGGAATTATCACCAGTAGATTCCATCTCAGAACGCCGTCCTGCTATGTAGGTTTCCAGTTCCCGAATTCCCTGCTCTCCTGCCAGAATATACTTTACCAGTTCATGATAATAGGCTACGTTTGCATCAAACATCTGATTGAGCTTTCTGTTAGACTGCTTAATCTCAGATTCATACTGTTTTAACTGAACATAGATTTTATCTACTTCTCCACCCATGGTATGATACTTGTCCAGGATCCTGTCCAGCTGCTTGCGTAAATTCCCAAACAGCTTGCCAAGCAGTCCCGGCTTTTCTTTGATCTCCTCTATGTCAAACTTCGACATAATTTTTGCCAGTGTATTAAGCATTTCACTGGAGCCATCTAACTGAGACATATTCATACCATTTAAAACTACATCGGAAGCTTTTGATATTTCCTCTGCTGCACCTGCACCAAAGGATACAATTGTTTCTAAATTGTTTACCTCAATCTGGCTGACTAACGCATCCACCTCCGGTGAATTGGTCAATGCCAGATTAAGCTGCTCTCTGTCTGACGAAATGTCATAAACCGCTGGTTCTGTCTCACTTTGCGTTGATGATTGTGTGCTTACAGCTGATTGCTGTGGCTGTGCTTTACTAAAGTCCAAGCCCATTTTAGTTCCCCCTTTTAAAGATTCTATGAAGCCATGGCTGGCTGTTATTTGCTAAAACAGTGTCGAAATCAGGCGGTTCCAGTTCATATCTGTATTCACCAATCTGATGTTCTTCCATTATTTTATTCGTAAAGTACTTTTCCACGGTTTGGTAACCGGTCGGAATAAATATTATTATATCGAATCCCAAAAGATTTAAGAAAGCCATCAAAATACTGTCCTCTAAGGAAAATATGGTTTCTGTGGTATTTATAAAAATCATCTTGGGATTTTTTTTGGTGAAATCAAACTTCTGCATCAGCCTTAAGATCTCATGATTTAAATTCAACACCACAGATGCAATGGTGTATTCCGTACCATTTTCAAAGGTACCTTTTATTATTTTCTGATCCAGTAAAAGCTGAAACTTATCCAGAAGATAATCCTGTACTTCCTCCCTTAAAAACGCATATGTATAAGCTTTATGGGTTTTAATTTTATTCCGCTGCACTCTGCCGTTTTTCAGAAATTCGGTTGCATACTGCTTTATCGGATTAAAATCAACAGGATTAAGAAAAGGAGTTTTCTTTATCAACAGAGTGTCTTCCGTCTTTAATCGTTTTATATCAGACCAATATGTGGAAACCGGGCCTTCCTTAACTCCTGATATTCTGGAAAAAATCACAGGCAGGGTTACCTGATCATTCACGACGCTGAAATTCGGACGATATTTCAGCTCCTGATCCCACAAAATAGAAATCTCCTCATACATGGTCCTTAAAATTACTGAATTCCCCTTTCGGTACTGGTAATCTCTATAAAGACCGGTATCCTGATAGAGCAATCCATCCAGTTCCCGCTCCGCATGATACGCAGCAGTCCCCATACGGATATCCCCGCTCACACAGGGAAATTCTTCCACTTCCATGGATTCCTCATGACTGATTTCATAAAGCAGTCCGTCTTCCAACGCACATCTGGTATTTCGGTTAGGATTTAGTATTAAGACATCAACAGGAATCCTTGAAAGAATTTTTACAAAAAGGACTTCATTATCATTTTTTATACCGCCTAAATAAATAAAGCATGCTGCCATAGGAGGCGACCAGCAGGGGAACAGTTTAGGAATGTAACGATTTAACCAGCACAATATATAAATCGCCTGATTTGCTATTTTATTTAAGCTGTAATCTGATTTTTTTTCATTTTCCAGCAACACATCCAAAAATGCTTTTTTTATCAGTTTTTGAAGTTCATGATTAGCCGGATATTTTATATTCCCGGATAAATCTCCCAACATCTGTTTAACGGAGCTGTAGTTGTTTCTTTTAATTAAAGCAATCTCATCCATATCCGGAATCATAATGTCATGATTAATAATGACCAGATCTCTTTTTGTACTTTTCAGTTGTAAATAAAATTGATACAGCTCGTTCAAATAGGTAAGCTTATCCTCTACTCCATTTATCCGCAAGTAGCAGTTATAAAATGTAACTGAATCACTGCCTCTCGCCATAACACCTTTTAAAACATCTTCCAGTCCTTTTTTTTCTGTCCACTTGTTGGTACAGGCTGTTAATTCAGGGAGTGGACCATACATGCGCTCAAGCTGCTTATCTTCTTCGATTTCCTCCTGGAATTTACTGATGGAGAAGGATTTCGGAAATGGTTCAAGCCCTGTCATCGGATACACATCAGACAGTCTGGATTCTTTGTCTGTCTTAAGATAGCCGCTGTCTCCCTGATGCTGAAGCAGAACAACATCACAGCCTGCACTGGAAAGAATGGATATAAGCTTTAACTCATAATTGCTGATCTCTCCTTCATACAAAATCTTAGGAATCTGTTCCGAACCAAGGCAGCTTACAATTCTCTCGAACTTATAGTACAGCCAGCACATATATTTTACATATGCATTTTTCAGCATATTATCATTCTTACCCTCTTTTCTCATAAGATCCAGGGTATCATATATGGCAGCTGATACTGTTTCCAACTGATATCCATTCATTCTGGGAAGCCATTTTTTCAAGCTGTTAATAAGAAAGCCCATGCTGAGCTGAAAATCATTTCCCATCATCTCATTATAATATTCCAGATTTCTTTCTTCCGGGTTAGGGATTTTTCCCTCCAGAATCACACCATTCAATCTGGCCGTCTCATAATATCGTTTTAAAAACTGCATAACTTCCCTGTTTAAACCGTTAAACCGATAGAAGAATACGTAATTTCCTCCCCTTCGGTTAAGATCAAGAAAATATTCATCTAAATTTTGGAGAATTCTGTGTTTAAACATCCTTTGTTATCACCTGCAATATCTGTTTTGTTTTTTATTGTTCAGAATATAGCCCATAACCACTCCAACCACACCTCCCATAATGTGGGTAAGATGTGATACATTGTCTCTTGTAAAGATTCCATCAAAAATCTGACCGCCAATGTAAATAATTGTTACCAAAATAAATGTGACGGGAATGCTGCCTTCTGTTATGCTGGTCATAGATGAAAGCATTATACATGCAAAAACAACACCGCTGGCTCCCAGGAGCTGAGTATCGGGAAAGAGAATCAGATTAAAAATCCCCGTTATCAATGCAGTAAATAATATGACGAGACTTAAATTAACCGAACCATACTTTTCTTCCAACAGAGGTCCTACTACAAGTATTAATGTAATATTTCCAAAAAAATGTTCCCAGCCCGCATGTCCAAATACGTGACCAATCAGCCGGATATAAAACAGGGGATTCCAAGGGGATGAACGGTATATGCTGAAAAACAGCCGATTGGTGGTGCCGTGTGTAATATAATTTAAAATTAAGGCAATAAAACACAGGAATGTAAATCCAAGAATTATTGGAGAATTGAACGAAATCAGGATTTTTTTTTGTTTCATAACATCTCCCCCTTAGTCTTAAGCTTGTTTATTATAGCATAATAATACATGTTTCACAACAATTCGAGTCATTAAAACGTATTACAAAAAAATATGTTATATTTGCTGTTATTCTGTCATTTATAAAAGCCACGGGCGAATTTATCAATTTCTACGTAGCTTACTGCCAGATTTAAATTTTGTCCCCTGTCAAATCCCGCCGTGCTGATGCCGATTATCTCTCCATAAAGATTAATAAGAGCACCGCCGGAACTTCCATGGGAAATCGGAGCCGTGAACTGTATCATTTTCACATCATCAATAGTACGTAATCCGGATATGATACCATCCGATACTGAGTTAAACATCCCAAGAGGGCTTCCAATCGCTACCACTTTCTGTCCTCTTACCAATTTATCACTCCCCTGATAAAGGGGAGCAGGTCTTGGCATCTTGCCATCTATCCTGATTAAAGCCAGATCCAGAAAAGAATTATCCTTTATCACCTCATCAGTTGTATACAACGCCTCATCCTCCTCAATCCGTACGGTATAGAAGGAGCCTCCATGTATAACATGATGATTGGTGAGAATATATCCATCTGCACTGATTATAATTCCGGAACCCGTTGCTGTAATATTCCCCTCCCGGTCATGAACCGCTATCATTACGACAGAGGCGGCAACCTTGGCCAATTCCTCAAAATTCTTCACGCATCTTCCCTCAGTTGAATCCAAAGACTGATCATGGCACGGTTCAATATTATATTCCTTTCTCTCATAGAAAGGAATATCGGCCGGCGAACAGGGTCCCAGAACCAATTGAGAGGACAGGTAAAGCAAAGACTTATCAATACCTTTATTTCCTTCCGGCATTAATAACATTACATCTATTCCAAGAAGCGTAAGAAAATACAGAAATAAATACTCATGATTTTTTACCGCACCGCTTACAACAAATTTACAGGTACCTGCCTCATTCCAATTTGTCAGAATCCCCCAGGCGGCGCAGTCCAGCCAGTAAATAAGTTTAATAATAAAATTGCTTTCCATTGATTCACTGGCGCCTTTGGAATATTCTCTGTACTTCTCAGTGGTTTTTTCCATAGCTTCTCTGACAGCTTCTTCCAGCTCTTTACAAAAAGATATGTTTTTCCCTGTCAGACAACGCCTTCCGCTCTTTTGCCATTGTTCATAGCAGCCGCGGTAATAACTTATTTCTTCCGTGCTTTCGAATCCCGGAAGTCCCTTTAACCGTATGTAGTTTCCCTGTCCCTGCTGTACACGTTCTGAAAGCACTCCATCCATCTGACTGATCATTTTTAAATAGTGATCATCCTGTCCGATGCAGCTCAGAAAATATACATCTTTACAGCTGTGATTAAGACCACCCTTTACGCTTGCAAACGCCATAATTGATGTTATGTTCAACACATTATATCGAACCTTCATTTTATGCCCGGCTCCCGAATTTACATTTTTTGATATATATCGACTATTTTAGCACACAACTATAGAAAAAACTATCTTTTGCGACATATTGGTGCTATAATTATCAAATCTGACCTTAGAAGGAGTAGTTGTTATGGATCCATTATTATTACCATGTGGCGTAGGACCTCTTTTGTACTGCCCTGCCGCATATGACACTGCAGCGAATTCAATCATCAAGCAAAATTTCGGTAAGAACTATTCATTTGCTCTCTGCCTCGAAGATACCATCGGGGATGACCATGTGACTGAAGCAGAAAACCAGTTAATCAACTCTTTAAACGATATATTTAAAGCACAGGAAAATCACGGTTTTTATATACCAAAGATCTTTATTCGAGTAAGAGAACCGGAGCAGATAACCCGTTTATTAGCTCATCTGTCTGATGCTGCAGCCCTGGTTCAGGGATTTATAATTCCAAAGATATCCTTAGAAAATACAGATAATTATATTCATTCCATAATAGAAGCCAATTCCCGTTCTGAACGCCCCATTTATATAATGCCTATACTTGAGAGCCCAACCATGATTCATCTGCAGCATCGATATGAAATACTATACGGTCTAAAAGAAAAGCTGGATAAAATTTCCGATCTGATTTTAAACATTCGGGTAGGCGGCAATGATCTGTGCCATTCTTTTGGGTTTCGCCGGTCAGATAGCCAAACCATTTATGATATACGGCCGGTTGCTAACATTCTGACCGATATTATGACCGTTTTTGGAATGGATTACATACTCTCCGGTCCTGTCTGGGAATATTACAATGGTGAAAATTGGGACAGTGGCCTTAGAAGCGAACTGCAATTGGACCGTCTGAACGGTTTTATTGGCAAGACTGTCATTCATCCGAAACAGATTCCCCTGGTGAATGAAGCATATATGGTCTCCTCAAAAGATTATGAGGATGCAATGTCCATTCTTGACTGGAAGCAGGGATCCAGCCTTCTTGTCTCCGGGAATAGCTCTATGGAACGAATGAATGAGTACAAAACCCATTATAACTGGGCTAAAAGGATAATCGCATTATCCAGGACATACGGAATTTCAAAATGATCAGTCTATCATAAGAACATATTTTAATAAGTAATGAGCTGGGGGATATTGATTCCTGCCCCAGCTCATTACAATTGTGTCTGCCATTCATACTCTCTTATGTATCTGCCATTTTTCTGATAATCCCACAGGCTTTATAATTACCAAGAAAGCCGTATTCGATGGGGACACCTTTTTCCTCCGACAACTTTTTAATATGGTTTAATGAAACATCATCCCGGCTGCCAGAGTCAATTAATATTTTCCATGGTACTCTCCGAAGCAATACCCGGGTTGTTTCACCGATACCGGGTTTAATCAGATTAATATCCCCGATTTGAAATTTATCTGCAATCTCCCTTACTTTCTCAATACCTTTCTGCTTTAAGCAGGCGCTTTCAACCGGATTTTCCTTTTGAAACCGCGATTCGATTTCTCTGATAAAATCATAAGACAAATCTTCATTCTGTAGTTCCTCGTAAAAAACAGCTCCATGGAAATCTTCTTTTCCAATTATATCATCTCGTAAAAACGTTCTGCTGATCAGACCAGATACAGTGCTGTTTAAACAGGAGCTTGGGATAAGAAGATCTGTATTCGTTCCTGACAGCTCTGTAATATTTGCCGGGTCAGCTGCTACTGCCAGTTCTTCGGACAAACCCGGAAATTCTTTAACAGCCTTTTTTAATTCATTTTGTATTGCACCTTTTCCGATCCAGCCATCAACAAATAAAATGTTTTCCGGTTTATGTCTTTCTAAAATATAAGACACTGCATTTTCATCAATCCCTTTACCTCGAATGATAGAAATAGAATAATGTTTAATATCCACCTTATATTTCCACCAAATATACCGTTTCAACAGAATGCCGACTGGTATTCCAGCTCTTGCCAGCGATACAAGAACTACCTGCTGTCCCTTTTTCTTCATTATTTTATCAGCCAGTCTCCCTATCGAATAAGCGGTATCATCGCCAAAATTTTTAAGAGCTTCTTTATAAGCTTCCATATACCTTAATGACGGAACGTACTCGATTGGGAGCATTTCACAGTAGTGTTTTCCTGCCTGTATCAGTTTTTCTCTCTCCTCGGCAGGCTGCGGTCTTACCATTCCGGTAATATCTTTTAAAAGGATTATTACATCCTCTTTCGAATAAGAGCTTCTCATTTACAACACCACCTTATATAGAATAGTTTGTTATTACCACAGCTGCTCAACGCATTGGCCAGACTGTTAATTCCTTCTTGGTCTTCCCCCTGAGAGTCAGTAATAATAAGGACCAGATCGTAATGCCTGAGATCATATACATAGGTTGTCCTGTCCTTATCATATACACTGTTTAACTGATACCTTGTATGTAAAGGATATGTCTGTTCCTTGCTGGTTACAATGGGACTCCTGGTGGTCGCATGAAATAATACCTGCTTCCCCAATTGTTCTATTTTAGATGCAGCAAAAAGCCCCGGGTACATAAATTCCTCTGTCCCTAAAACCAGAATGCTGTCAGCATCCTGGAAATCAATACCGGACTTAATCTGCAGCCACAAACAGTCACATGCCTTCTGATAATCGTCAGCCAGAACAACTCTTCTGGCATCCAGGTACCCGGTATACCTTATCTCCTTACAGGCTGAAAGACAGGTCTCGGAATTCTCAATGCAATAATCCCCCTCGTTCCTAAACGATTCTGCAATAGCTCCATATTTATCATGATTCGTTTTCAAAAGACAGTGTGTGCGTATTCCGTTTGTCTCATATATCTCTTTTGAATCTTTACTCATGCCGTTTAAAAGCGAAGCCACAGAAAATTTTACTTTTTCCGGATATAACCGTCTGATCAAATGGATAATATTTAAAATGGTATTGCCAGTCGTTACTTCATCCTCAACAAATACAATGCGATCAACTTTATTAATCACATTTTCTATATCTTCCTTTACGAGTTTCTGCTCAGTGGCGTGACTGTGAGCCTCTGAAAAGTATAAATAGCTGACTCCCGGGATTTTTTCCCTGGTAGTCTGCATATAATAACCTCCTGAACAAGCGGAAACTGCCGCTCCTACAGCAGTGGCAGTCTCAGCAAAACCGATGAGCAAAAGACGTTCATCTCCATATTCTGATTGAACCATTCTGCCAAGATACTGAAACATGGCAAGTGCAGCTGACGGCTTAACAGGGATATGCTTTCCCTGCAGCCTGTTTACTACAAGATAATTTCTTTTTTTATTATTTTCTCTTTTTCCTATTGCAACTAAATCGTTTTCTTTGTACATAAATCCCCCTTGATTTTCTCTTCTCATTCAGTATCCCGAAGTATATTGCGGACTATTTATAAGATTATAATATAAATACAAGGCAATGGAAACACTTTATTTAAAAACACCTGAATCAGGATTTTTTCTTTTTAAAATTATAACCTTCTTTTTTATTCTATCATCTGGTGCTATAATTGTTTTCACAGGATCATTTTTATTAAACCCTGTAATTTAATCAATGATCGGAGTGATACATATGAATATCGTACTATTAGAATCTCTTGGGATTCCGGACAGCCTGCTAAATGAATATGCAAAGCCATTAATCGATGCAGGTCACAGTTTTACAGCTTTTGAAAAAAATACTGATGCTAAGGTTCAGATTGAAGAAGCTCAGGATGCCGATGTCATTATGATTGCCAATATGCCTCTAAGCGGAGAAGTAATAACTGCCTGTAAAAACTTAAAATTTATAGATGTTGCTTTTACAGGTGTTGATCATGTGAATCTGGAAGCTGCGAAAAATAATAATATTGCTGTCAGCAATGCAGCCGGTTACTCAACGGAAGCTGTGGCAGAGCTGACATTAGGCCTTATGCTCTCACTTCTGCGCAATGTTATAAAGACAGATACCCGCTGCAGGGAAGGAAAGACAAAAGATGGTCTGGTAGGCTGCGAGCTGATGGGAAAAACAGTGGGAATTATCGGAGCCGGTGCAATCGGAACAAGGACTGCAGAGCTTTGCAAAGCCTTTGGATGCCGCGTTCTCGGATACAAACGTACCATCACCGGAAACGAACCGGACTTCATGGAATTTGTATCTCTGGAAGAACTCCTTTCCAGCTCCGATATCGTAAGTCTCCACTGTCCGTTAAATGAAGATTCCCGTCATTTGATTAACAAAGATACAATCGCGAGAATGAAACAGGGAGCTTATCTCATTAATGCCGCAAGAGGTCCGGTAGTGGATTCAGAGGCCCTTGCTGAGGCTTTAAACAGCGGTTATCTGGCGGGTGCAGGAATTGATGTTTTTGAAAATGAACCGCCGATAGATACTTCCCACCCGCTTTTAAACTCCGAGAATACCATCGTCACTCCTCATATTGCTTTTGCTTCTGCAGAATCCATGAAATTAAGAGCAGAAATCGTATTTGAGAATCTGAAAAAATGGATGGAAGGCGACCAGATTAATAAAATTCTATAAGAATGAAACAGAGGGGCATCATGCATTTGGATGCCTCTCTATTATTGAAATATGGAAAATTCTTGCAACAAAATCCACATAAAAATCAGTAAAATATTTTTCAATTTGTGCAAATAATACTTGTAATTCAGAATCTTCATGCTATAATTTAGACAAGGGGATATAGCTCAGCTGGGAGAGCGATGCGTTCGCAACGCATAGGCCACGAGTTCGAGTCTCGCTATCTCCACGAAATGGAAGTATAGCTCAGCCGGGATGAGCGTTCGCCTCACACGCGAAAGGTCATGGGTTCGAGCCCCATTACTTCCATTTTTCTATAAACAGCCAAAGCACCGGAATCACTTGTATTTACAGGGGATTCCGGTGTTTTTGTTATTTTTAGCGGAGTGCCATGTTATGGATTAGTATGTTCAGCATATAATTGTATTAATAGTATTATATGAGGGAATCCATGATCATACACATTGTTCAATCCGGTGAAACCATCTATTCAATATCAGAATATTATAAGATCTCTGCTGACAGATTAATAATGGAAAACGGAATTACAAACCCGGATAAATTAGCAACTGGCCAAACCATTGTGATTGTACAGCCTGAAACTACCTACAAAATCCGTCCTGGTGATTCTTTGGAGAGTATTGCTAAGCAGCATAATGTTTCACCTATGGAAATATTAAGAAACAACCCATTCCTCTCTGATCAGGAATATCTCTATTCAGGTGAAACCATTGTAATACAATATCAAACAAGCAGAACTCAATCTATAATCACCAGCGGATATACTTTTTGTTATATAGACAGATCCGTTTTAATAAAAACGCTTCCATTTCTATCCTATCTGACAATCTTCAATTACAAAGCTACCGCCGGGGGGGAAATAATTCCTGCTGCTGATGAAACGGAGCTTATACAGCTGGCAGTATCTTATGGTGTTTCGCCGATTATGTTTGTTTCGACACTTACGGAAGACGGAATGGTTAACCGGGAAGCGAACTATTATATTTTAAATAATCCAGCAATACAGGATATGCTTGTTCAAAACTCTCTTCAAGTTATAAAAGAAAAAGGATATCATGGTATAAACGTATATATTGATGACATCAATTATGACAACATTGACAACCTTTCACAATATTTGAAGAAAGCATATCCGGTTTTTCATTCAGAAGGCTATACAATACTGATTACCATTACACCCGTTACAAATGTTAATAACACTGGCATGAGTTTTGATCAACTGGACTATTCAAAATTATCTGAATATGTCGACGGAATTATATTTGCCTCATATGAATGGGCCAGAACTTTTGGATATCCAAGCTCAATTTTTCCCGTGAATTTACTCACAGATCTATTAAAATATGTGGTAACTATTATCCCTCCCGAAAAAATATTTCTGGGGATCATCACCGCTGGTTATGATTGGACACTTCCTTATATTCCAGGAGCCTCAGGAGCTACCGTCTTAACCAATAATGACGCGGTACAAATAGCTGCAGAAAACAATATTGCAATACAATATAATGAACCGGCACAATCTCCTTATTTTTACTATATGGATAGTGATGGGGTTTTGCATGTCATATGGTTTAAAGACGCAAGAAGCTTTAATGCCCGAACAATGCTGGTTCCTGAATTCAGTCTCCAGGGTCTGTCTTTTTGGACAATTATGAAATTCGATGCTCAGATGTGGTTTGTTATTAATACTCAATACTACATTCAAAAGCTTTAGATTAAGATCAGACTTTTTGCCTCTGCCCCGCCCTCTCATATTCACTTAATTTCCGCATAATATAGAACAAATCCCCCTGCATACCGGAGGCCTGTGATTGAAAAAAATACTGGACAATAATTATTATGATTTAATTATTAATAATGTCTCTATGCACCTTTATGATACAGGGGATAATGTCACACCATTAAGCCTCAGACATTCCCTTCTTAATGTTCCTGTAGGAAACGAAGATCCCTGCGCTCTGGGAAATCATCCATATTTCAGTTTTCCATCCCTTTTCACTCTTACCTCAACCATCAGCATTGAAAAATCAGGCATCGGAACTGTACAACGCAATACCTTTTTAAATCTGAATGGAAGAGGAGTTATCATTGGAGTGATTGACACAGGCATAGATTATCAGCATCAGGCGTTTTTGTATAATGATGGAACTACAAGAATTTTATCCATATGGGACCAAACCATACAGGATGGAGAACCTCCAGGTACTTTCACCTTTGGAACGGAATACACAAAGGAAATGATTAATCTGGCTTTGGCTTCCGAAACCCCCTTATCCATTATTCCCTCAAAAGATACCAACGGACATGGAACAGCAATTGCCAGCATTATTGCAGGAAAACCAGACGAAGAAAATGCCTTTTCCGGTATTGTTCCGGAAGCGGAACTGGTAGTTGTCAAGTTAAAGGAGGCAAAGGCAAATTTAAAAAACATCTTTTTTGTTCCCGAGGATATTCTCTGTTATCAGGAGACCGATATTATCCTGGGGCTTACTTATCTGGTGAATTATGCACAAAAAGTCAATCGCACACTTGCCATTTGTATTGCTCTTGGAAGCAGCCTTGGATCACACGACGGCAGCAGTGCTCTCAGCTATTACTTAAATTACCTGGTACGCCTTTCAGGAATTGGAACTGCCGTTTCCGGAGGAAATGAGGGGAACACCAGAAGACATTACTTTAACGCCACTCAAATAGCCCCGTTTTCCAATCATTTCGAGCTAAGAACCGGTGAAACGGATAAAATGTTTTCTATGGAAATCTGGTCCTCTGCACTCAGCAGACTAGCTATCGATATCACCACACCCAACCGTGAATCAACCAATCTTATCCTCCCTGGCCTGAGGGAATGCAGAAAGTTTAAGTTTGTTTTCACTCCTACTGTACTATGGGTAAATAACTTTACCTTCGAAGAAGACAGTGGTGTTGTCATTTATCCAAATAATACCTGGGGATACGGTATGTTAGATGTTAACGAGCTTTTTCAACGACTGACAAATATCTGACCATGTAACTTTTTTTCATTCCCGCTCCCACTTTCATAATACAATTCCTGCTGCATAAACATATCATATATGCCCTCAGTATAAGATGGGAGGACCTCAGTTGAACAAAATACTGGACAATAATTACTACGACCTGATTATAGGTAATACAATCATATCAAATTATAATACCGGGGATAATATAACCCCGGTAAGTGAGCGTTTCTCCCTGCTGCATATACCCGTAGTTTCCCCAGATCCCTGTGACCTGGGAACCCACCCTTATAATACCTTTCCATCCCTATATACTCCGGAATCTGCAGTAAGTCTTGAAAAATCGCAAATCAGTCCGATTCAGCTAAATACCAGCCTGAACTTAACGGGAGAAGGAGTTCTGGTTGGTATTATTGATACAGGAATCGACTATACGCACATGGCATTCCTAAAATCTGATGGTACCAGCCGTATCTATTCCATCTGGGATCAGACCATACAGGAAGGAACGGTTCCAGACGGCTTCACCTTTGGCAGTGAATACAAAACGGTACAGATTAACGAAGCTTTATCAGCCCCGCAGCCACTCTCCATTGTTCCATCTATTGACACCAACGGGCACGGTACCGCCATTGCCAGTATTGTTGCAGGTTCCCCAGCAGCCGCTCAGACATTTACAGGAATTGTTCCGTCTTCAGAACTAGTTATTGTGAAACTAAAGGAAGCAAAGAATAATCTGAAAAAACTTTTCTTTGTTCCGGAAGATACCTATTGTTTTCAGGAATCAGATATTTATCTGGCACTCACCTATATGCTGTCTGTTTCCGAAAGCGCATTAAAACCCATTGTTGTTTGTGTCTGTCTTGCAAGCAGCCAGGGAGGCCATGACGGAAAAGGGGCAATCAGCTCGTATATGACAGCTAAAATACGCAATCCAGGACTCTCCTTTGTGGTGCCCGCCGGTAATGAAGGCAACAAAGCCAGACATTACTATAATAAAACCACCAACATCCCTTTTTACAACGATTTCGAACTGAATATCAGCGAAAAAGACAAACAGTTGTGGATGGAGATCTGGCCCTATGCACCCAGCAGGATTTCCATCGATATTTCATCCCCTAACAGGGAATCCACACAGAGAATTTATCCATCAATTAATGAGTGCAGAAAATTTAATTTTATTTTTACAGATAGCACCATGTGGGTAAATAATATTGTTTTCGAAGAGGAAACAGGGAATCAGGTAATATTGATCCGATGGAAGGATCCGATGCCCGGAATATGGTATCTGCGGGCACAAAGCATTAAGGAGGAGCCTATCTCTTTTCACTGCTGGCTTCCTAATGGTGCTTTTCTTTCCGATGCTACCTGCTTTCTAAATCCGGACGATGATGTAACCATAACCTCACCCGGAAATGGTATACGTCAATTAACGGTTACTGCCTATAACCAAATTAGCAGCAGTGTTCTTCCTGAATCCGGCAGAGGTTTCACCCGGATTAATATGGTCAAACCAGATGTTGCCGCACCCGGATTTAAACTAACCTGTGCCCTCCCCGGGAATTTGTTCGGCAGTATGTCCGGAACAGGAGCCGCTGCTGCTCATGCAGCCGGTGCTGCGGCCATGATTATGGAATGGGGAATCGTAAAAGGAAATCGCCCGGCTATAAATGGCTATGCCATTAACCGTCTGATAATGAGAGCAGCAAATCGCTCAACCGGTGATAAGTACCCTAATAATCTGTGGGGTTACGGTAAGCTTGATATAAGTAACGTTTTTAAACAGCTTGCAAATATCTGATCAGCAAAATAAGGCAAAACAGACCGGAGGACTGTCTTTTGGAAAAGATACTGGATAACAATTATTATGATCTGATAATTAATAATGTTTCGATTCCCACTTATGGTTCAGAAGATATAACCATGATTAATTTCAGGCATTCCCTGCTCCATATACCGACTGCTGGTTCAACCCCCTGCCTGCTGGGAGAATATCCATATCACACCTTTCCGACTCTGTATACGCTAAACTCTACCATCAGCATAGAAAAGTCAGGTATTGGTCCTGTGCAGAGAAACCCTTTTCTGAATCTGACAGGCAGAGGAATTATTATAGGAATCATTGATACAGGAATCGATTACAGACACCAGGCGTTTCTTTACAATGATAATACTTCCAGGATTCTTTCCATCTGGGATCAAACCATCCAAAGCAATAATCCGCCGTCAGGCTTTACATTCGGAACAGAATACAACAGAGAAGCCATCAACATTGCTTTAAGATCGGATGATCCCTTATCTATTGTCCCTACCACTGATACAATCGGACACGGAACCTCTGTCGCAAGCATCATTGCCGGCAGGTACAATCCGGAAAACGATTTTACGGGTATCGTGCCGGAAGCAGAACTGGTTGTTGTAAAGTTAAAAGATCCGAAGCAGAATTTAAGGGATATCAGCTTTGTACGGCCGGACGTTATCTGTTATCAGGAATCCGATATTATGCTGGGTGTCCGCTATCTGGAAACATATGCCCAGAATGCCAGCCGTCCGCTGGTGATCTGCATTGCTCTTGGAAGCAGCCAGGGCGGTCATGACGGAACAGACGCATTAAGCGGCTATTTAAATTACCTGGCCATACTGCCTGGAATCGGAATATCCGTTTCTGCAGGAAATGAAGGAAACAAAGGCCGTCATTATTTTAACAATACAACGGCACCTCCTTTTTATAATAATTTTGAATTAAGAATCGGGGAAAACGAGCCTATGTTTTTTATGGAAATATGGCCTTATGCTCTTGGCCGTGTATCCATTGATGTTTCCACCCCGAACAGGGAATCCACACAGCCAATTTTCCCTACAATTGGTTCATGCAGGAGGTTTGATTTTATTTTTACCGACAGTACATTATGGGTAAATAACTTTATATTTGAAGAGGAAACCGGAGATCAGCTGATTCTGCTCCGTTTTCAGGATCCCCTGCCAGGTGTTTGGAATATCCGGGTGCAAAGCATGGAAAATGAGCCCATATCATTTCATTCCTGGCTGCCTTCCGGTGATATCATCTCAAACGATACCTTTTTTTTAAACCCGAATCCTGACACAACCATTACCTCTCCGGGGAATGCAACAAACCAGCTGACAGTCACTGCCTATAATCAGTTCAATGACAGCATCCTCATCGAATCCAGCAGAGGGTATACAAGAAACGGATTAGTAAAGCCGGACATTGCAGCTCCGGGATTTCAGATTCCCTGTGCAGTCCCCGGCAATCTCTATGGAACCATGACCGGAACCGGAGCTGCAGCCGCTCATACCGCCGGAGCAATCGCCATGATTCTGGAATGGGCAATTCCCAGAGGAAATTATACCTCTATGACCGGTAACGATGTGAACCGTCTCCTCATCCGGGGTGCGGCACGGGATAGTTCCATCATCTATCCGAACAATATCTGGGGATACGGCCGGCTTGACGTAAATAATCTGTTCCGGAGACTGACCAACATCTGATCCGGCTCATATTAAAAGGGATAGGAGGCAGATTTTGATTAAAATACTGGATAATAATTATTACGACTTAATTATTAATAATATCTCAGTCCCCTCTTATGATACAGGTGACAATATCACTCCACTGACAGAGCGAAGCTCCCTGCTTCATATTCCCACAGCAGGAACCGATCCCTGTGATTTGGGAATCCAGCCCTATCATACGTTTCCCTCTCTCTATACCATTGAATCCACCATCAGTATAGAAAAATCCGGTATCGGTACAGTCCAGAGAAATCCGTTTTTAAACCTGACCGGTCAGGGCGTCTTAATGGGGTTCGTGGATACTGGTATCGATTACCAGCATACCGTTTTTAGAAATAGCGACGGAACAACCCGTATTGTTTCCATATGGGATCAGACGATACAGACCGGCATTGTTCCACAAGGATTTACCTTCGGCAGTGAGTATAACAGAGAAGCCATTAATCTGGCTTTAGTTTCGGAAGATCCCCTTTCCTTGGTTCCGTCTGCAGATACCAATGGGCATGGAACCGCTATGGCAAGCATTGCAGCTGGAAGCTTCAGTTCCGATCAGACATTCTCCGGAGTGGTTCCCAATTCACAGCTTCTCATTGTAAAGCTAAAAGATGCCAAAGAAAACTTAAAAAACGCTTTTTCAATACCTGCGGATACTTACTGCTTTCAGGAGTCTGATATCCTGCTTGGTATCAGATATCTTGTTTTAACTGCTCAGAAACTCGATCTTCCACTTGTGATATGTATTGCTTTAGGCACAAGCCAGGGAAGTCATGACGGTAAGGGAGTATTAAGCAGTTACTTAACATATCTCGTACAGCTCCCGGGAATTGGTGTCTGCGTTTCAGCCGGAAATGAAGGAAATAAGCAGAGGCACTATTTTAACAGCACTACGGATGTACCCTTTTATAATGATTTCGAACTGAGAATCGGGGAAAATGACAAAGAATTCTGGATGGAAATCTGGCCATATGCACCAGAACGGATTTCCATTGATATTTCAACTCCAAACAGAGAATCAACCCAGCGTATTTATCCTGCTATTGCAGACTGCCGGAAATTCAACTTTATCTTTACACAGAGTATTGTATGGGTAAACAATATCATTTTTGAAGAAGAAACAGGTGATCAGCTTATTTTAATCCGATTTCAGAATCCCCAGCCCGGAGTATGGTACTTACGTGTCCAGAGTCTGGAAAATGAGACATTTTCCTTTCACTGCTGGCTCCCCAACGGAACGATTATTTCAGATAATACATTTTTTCTAATGCCCAATCCGGATACTACTATTACATCTCCGGGTAATGGCGTTAATCAGCTGACGGTCACTGCCTACAATCAATTTACCGACGGTATCCTTCCTGAATCCAGCAGAGGTTATACCAGAAACGGACTGGTTAAGCCCGACATCGCAGCTCCCGGCTACCAGATTCCATGTGCAGTACCAGGCAATCAGTACGGAACAGCAACGGGCACAGGAGCTGCCAGCGCCCATGCAGCGGGGATTATCGCCATGGTGTTTGAATGGGGAATTTCAAGAGAAAATTATGCTTCTCTGACCGGATATAATATCAATCGTCTGATCATTAGAGGTGCCATGAGAAACACCTCTGAAGTTTACCCCAATAATGTATGGGGATACGGACGCATCAATGTTAATAACTTATTTGAACGGCTTACCAATATCTGACCTATTTCATTTGATTATGTACAAATGTGTCAATAAACCCACTCATTTTCTACGAATGCTATTATTTTTTAACAATTGTAATCCGATTTATATATAGTACCATGGCTATAACACAAAATAAAGGAGGTGAGTTTGCTGAGTATGCCAGACAAGATGCGCAAGCCGTAATAAACAATGGTATTTATGTCTTAGAAAACAGAATATAAAATACTACCAGAAAACAGGGAGAATGACATGTATGGAAAAAGACAAAAGAAAAAAAAAGAAACTTATTAATGCCGGAAAGAAATTACGAAGCCAGTCAATTAAAAAATCACTTTTAATAAGCATAATTGGATTGACCATGACGGTATCTGTTTTTTTCGGAATCATTAATGCAGTAATATTATACAACGATACCGTTGAAAACATGAATACCCGGCTAAATGAAAATGCCACCGCATACAGTCAGGCTGTGGATAATGCAATTAAAAACTACAAGATCAGAATAGAATCCATAGCACAGAACACGACTATAACTGATCCGGGCAAATCAAACGAAGATAAGGGCAAAATCATGGATCAGCTGGCGAAAAATTACGGTTTCATTTCCCTTACAACAGCAGATGCAACAGGGAAAGCTTTAAACGGTTCTAATATGTCAGAAAGAGAATATTTCAAACAGGCTATCAGCGGCAATACTTACATCTCTTCCACGGTTATGAGCGACGTATTAAAAATACCAGTATTGGTAATCGCTGCAAAGGTAAATAACGGTCAATACAATGGAACCGTATCTGCTGCTCTTGATGCCAATACCTTCAGCCAGATGATTGACGGTGTGTCTGTTGGAAAATCCGGATATGGTTTTATTCTGGACAAGGACGGTAAAATTATCGCGCATAAAAGCAGAGATCGTGTTAATGAGGAAGTTAACTACATAGAAATGGCTAAATCCGATCCCAGTTACACTTCAGTAGCAGAGCAAAACAAAGATATGATGGCCGGAAAAACCGGGATAACAACGGTTACTTTTAAAGGGGACAAAATGGTGACTGCTTTCAGGCCTATTCCTGATACGGATGGATGGTCAATCGCAATTGTGGCTAATAAAACAGAGCTAATGTCAAGCTTTTATACATCCATAGGAATCACCATAGGTTCGGTAATCTTCTTCATACTTATTTCAGTTATTATTTCATTCCAGATCGCCAGACCAATTGTCAATCCCATCATCAGCCTGGTAAAAAGAATTGAGTTACTGGAGGAAGGGGATCTTCATTCGGAAGTTCCACAGGTGAAAACAAAAAACGAATTATATACCCTGTCTAATTCGTTTACAAACACAGTCAAAACATTAAACAACTATATTTACGAAATTTCATATATTTTAACAAACTTGGAACGTGGTGATTGTACCGTTTCTAGTCGACAAGTATACAAGGGAGATTTTATACAGATTCAAGAATCATTAAATAAGATAATCATAAATCTAAATTCTGTATTTATAAAGATACGAGAATCATCTGAACAAGTGGCTGAGGGTGCTATGCAGATATCCAGTTCTTCACAGGCACTTGCAACTGGTACAACTCAACAGGCTGCGACTGTGGAAGAACTTAGCAGTGCGATATCAAATGTGGCAGTTCAGGCAGATCAAAATGCAGCTAATGTAAAGGCAGCTACCGAATATGTAAAACAGGTAAGTTTACGTATGGAGGATGGTAATACATATATGCAAAAGCTGAATGAATCTATGAAAGAAATTCAGATTGCTTCAGAAAAAATATCTAATATTACAAAGGTAATTGAAGACATCGCATTCCAGACTAATATTCTTGCATTGAACGCTGCAGTTGAATCGGCAAGGGCCGGCGCAGCTGGAAAAGGATTCGCAGTGGTTGCAGATGAAGTGCGCAATCTGGCAGCAAAATCTGCTGAAGCAGCAAAGCAAACTTCAGATCTGATTGAACACTCAGCCGCTACGGTTTCTGAAGGCAGTAAGCTTACAGGCGAGACCTCCATCATACTAAAAGATGTTGCGGAAAAATCACGGACTGTAGATCAGATCATCCAAAATATAGTACTTGCTTCCAATGAACAGGCATTATCTATTGAGCAGATTAATCAGGGATTATCCCAAGTATCCAGTGTTGTGCAGACTAATGCAGCAACTGCGGAAGAAAGTTCCGCATCAAGCGAAGAATTGGATGCGCAGGCGCACATATTAAAACAGGAAATAGAAAAATTCAAGCTTCAGTAACTAAAAAAACAGCTTTCTATGATATTCCCCATCATAGAGAGCTGTTTTAAGTTTAATAAAAAATAGAAATCCCCTTACTAAATTTTCTGTAAATCTTCCAGATTACTACAGCGGGAAAGCTTAAAAAGAGATAGAGCGTTGTGAGTCCTCCAATAAATGCATATACCACCATAAGCAAAACGATAATAAAGTTCATAAGCGAAACCTCCTTCTACCCCTCTATTTTAGTAATATAAAACCTAAAAAGAAAGAGATTTAGAAGAACCTTAACGCTATTTTAATGAAATCGGTTATAGTCGAAATCTGTCGATTAAATCCTTTAAAATCTGAGCCTGACCGGAAAGTTCTTCACTGGTAGCCGCACTTTCTTCGGCTGTTGCTGAGTTCGTCTGGACTACGCTTGATATCTGGTCAATGCCCTGGTTTACCTGACTGATGGAAACAGCCTGTTCCCCCGATGCTTCGGATATCGCATTGATGAGAGCTACGGTTCTTTCAGAAGCAGCAGCAATCCGGTCCAGTGATTCTTTTGTTTCCGAAGCAATCACTGTGCCATGCTGTACAGACTGGTAGGAATTTTCAATCAGCGCAGATGTACTCTTCGATGCCTCCGCACTCTTGGAAGCTAAGTTTCTCACTTCATCTGCTACTACTGCGAAACCTTTTCCCGCTTCTCCTGCCCTGGCAGCCTCAACTGCCGCATTCAGTGCCAATATATTCGTCTGAAATGCGATATCTTCAATTGTCTTTATTATTTTTCCGATCTCTCCGGAAGTCTGGGAAATCTCAGCCATGGCTTCCGTCATCTTCTGCATCTGCTCTTTTCCGCTTCTCAGCTCTATTGCAGTTTCCTTTGCCTGGAGGCTTGCCTCCTGTGCACTCTTTGCATTGCCTTCCACCTGCTTTGCTATGTCACCTATGGTCGCTGCCAGCTCCTCTATGGAGCCTGCCTGTTCCGTGGTTCCCTGAGACAGTGCCTGGGCTCCTGCAGAAACCTGGTCCGCTCCTGCTGCCACTTCCCCGGAAGAATGGCTGATGCTTAAAAGTGTATCTCCCAGCTGTACCTTTAACTGGTGCATCGCCTCATGTATCCCTTTAAAGCCGCCTGCGTATGCCGAATCACAGGTACTGCTGACAGTCAGGTTCCCTGCTGCCATCTCGTGAAGAAGGTAATCCACATCTCCGATAATCAACCCAAGTCTCTGAACAAGATCCCGGGTTGCATCTGCAAGAACACCTGTTTCGTCTCTGTTTTTTATATCTGCTACCGGGGAATCAAGATCACCCTCAGAAAGAAGCTTCAGCCTGCCTGCACATGCGGTAATGGGTCTTGCGATCTTACCTGCCAGAGCAGCTGATACTACTGCTGCAATAACCAGAAACAGTGCAATCAGTATCAGAGTAACAGTGCTGGCTGTTTTGGTTGATCCCATAAAATCTGACATGGGGGCACTGATTCCAATGCTCCAGCCATCCGTTCCCGCAACCGGGGCATAGGAAAGAAACATCTTCTGGCCATCTCTTTCATAACGGTCAAATCCGCTCTTTCCCTGTGTCATTTTCGATTCTAATGATGCCAGCTCTGCCAGTCCGGGGTCTTTTGCAGCACTTTCCTGTACGTTAATGTTACCCGAAACCTTCTCCATATCCGGATCCGCAATCACCTTTCCGGACTGGTTAAGAAGATAAGCGTTTGAACTCTTACTGATCTGAATAGAAGCAGTAATATCATTTAAAAAAGTCTCCTTGGGCACAAAATAAACCACTCCTACCACTTTCGTTCCGGGAATCCCCTTCTCCCACAGAGGAGCCGATATGATAATGGTCATCTGTCCCGTGACCTTACTGATTAATGGTTCTGATACCGCCATCTCCCCTTTGATGGAACGTTTAAAATAATCCCTGTCAGAATAGTCTTTACCATCAAAGATACTGATTCCGTCCACTCCTATAATATTACCCCTCTGGAACTCGTGAGTCTTGGATCTCTGGTCAATAATGGACTTTTTTTCTTCTATACCTGTCTCCGGATTAGCCAGTCTTGCAATGCTTCCTGCTTCATAGGCAAGGTTCTTATAAATATCCAGTTCCTTTGCAACCCGCTCAGACGCAGTCCCCGCCAGCTCCGTCATAGACTGGTTCATGGTCCCGATCATGCTGTAATAATTTAAATAAATACTGATACCACCAACTGCTGTAAGAGAGAAAAAAACTGTTAAAGCCATGTAAAGAAATATCTTAGCTTTTATGCTCTTCATAGCAATTCCTCCTTTGTGCATTAGCAGATTCTGTGGAAAAATCTGCTTTTTAACTTTCTTTCAGTATACTTCACAAAGGTATAATTGTCCATTCTCTTTTAGAAATGCAGCTATTCCCCCACGCCTTCCAGGTAACCATCTGAACTGTCTATCCGGCAGAATTCTGCCCATAGTAGGCACCGGCGCCATGCTTCCTCATATAGTGCTTGTCTAAAAGTGAGGCAGGTGCCGGCTTACAATCAGGATTAATCTGTTCGCACCGTGCCGCCATCTTTGCCACCTCTTCTAAAACAACGCTGTTGTGAACTGCCTCCTTTGCATCCTTCCCCCATACAAAAGGACCGTGATTCTTGCAGAGACAGGCAGGTACTGCCATATAATCCTTATCTTTTAAATACTCCGCGATCAGAAGCCCCGTATTCTTTTCATACGCTCCGTTTATCTCTTCTTCCTTCAGGCAGCGCAGACACGGAATCTCCCCATACATATAATCCGCGTGTGTGGTCCCGTAACAGGGAATACCTCTTCCTGCCTGTGCCCAGCTTGTCGCCCAGGAAGAGTGGGTATGGACGATTGCCCCGATCTCTTTGAATGCTTTATAAAGCTCTAAGTGTGTCGGTGTGTCGGAAGACGGATTCAGTCTGCCTTCTATCTGATTTCCTTCCAGATCCATAACCACCATATCCTCCGGCTGCAGCTTATCATATTCCACACCGCTTGGCTTAATTACAAAATACCCCCGCTCTCTGTCTATGGCACTTACATTCCCCCAGGTAAATGTCACAAGGCCGTACCTGGGAAGTTCCAGATTGGCTTCATAAACCTGACGTTTTAATTCCTCCAGCATTGTTCCTTCCTCCTATGGTGTAATCCGGTACATGGCGATCTCATCGGTTTCCCGGTTTGCACTGATCAACAAATCTTCCCCGTCTATTTTCATATGCAGAACATTGGCCGGTCCGCAGTCACGGTCAAGTATTTCCCACTGATACTCCTGTTTCTCTTTGTTCCAGGTAAAGCAGAGCAGATTTCGTTCCCCCTGCCGGTGTCCCACCACCAGCGCAGGTTTTGTACACAGGCTGCCGCCGAAAATTGCATGGGAAAATTCTGCCGGCTTCTCATACTCGTATACCTTCTGATAACTGCCCTCTATCTTTTTGTAAATGGAAATGCAGTCACCATGGAAAGGAGACAAAACCGCAAGTTCTCTTTCCCCGTCCTCATCAAAATCCACTAAAACCGCATCACTGGCAGGAGTATCAAGAAGCCTTCGTACCTCCCACCTCTCTCCCGTCTGTACAGGCGGAACAAACTGACAGATTCCTCCTTCAAAGGACACCAGCCCTGTATCCATTCCGTTTTCTTCCACCCGGTAATAGCCGTGATTTTTAAGCATCCCAGCCTGTATCACTTCAAATTTCAAAGGATTGGACTCACAAAGACCGGAAAGATCCTCCGGGAGCACTGCCCCGTAAACCTTGCCGGGACTTGACCAGTCTTCCTTATACTCATGACCGGATTTTAAGGTACAGGCCAGAAGATAACGTATTTTCCCTCTTTTCAGTATGTCAAAGCGGTGAACATGAGGAAGTGATGCGACAGTCTTTATCTGCCATCTGCCCAGATCATCAGGAGTTACCAGAACAATGACTGCCTCCTTGGAATCATTGGGTGAATAAAATTTATGAGTTGCAAGAAACTGCCCGTCTGTACCAGGAACCTGCACCATAGACATGGTACCGCCCGGTCCCTCCCAGACCGTATCCACTTTATTTCCGTCCATGTCAAAGAGCAGACAGGGATCTTCTTTTTCCGCCGCTACCAGAAAATGTTCTTTACCTTTATAAAAAAGAGGAGCAACCGAATAACATTTTGTTAAATGCTCCAACACCTTTTTTTCAGCTTTCATTTCACACACTCCTCCCGGCACTGTTTATCCAAAATCTTAGTCATTCGTTTATTGGCATCATAAAGATCTTTCATCCACTGGGGATTTCCTGTGTACCAGAACTCCGCTACATACTTTCTGATTCCCAGTTCCCAGGCCGTTTGAATGGCACTTTCAAAATCCACATGCCCCGTGCCAAACGGAATCTCCCGGAATTTTCCGGGTACCGTTTCTTTTAAATGCATGGCGACCAGATGACCTTTCCCTGCGCGTAAGTCATCTAATGCATTGATTCCGTATGTCTTGGCTGCGTTGGTGATATTTCCGATATCCGGATAGACGTTTAAATACATAGATGATATCAGCTTTACATATTCCATGGATTTTTCCACTGTATTCATGAATTCCGTTTCCATGGTTTCAAATCCCAGTACAACTCCGGAGCGGGCTGCGATCTCCGTAGCTTTCTTTAAATTTTCCAGAAAATATTGTTTCGTCTCTGCGTTTGAATCCTCATAATATACATCATAGCCTGCCAGCTGGATGATCCTGACACCCAGATCATCTGCCAGCTGGATTGCTTTCTTCATTATCTCCATCCCCATCTCCCGTACAGCGGGATCGTGGCTTCCAAGGGGGTATTTGCGATGTCCGCTTAAACACATGGTGCGTATGGGCAGTCCCACAATTTTCATCGTATTGATTAACTCCAGCCGTTCCGCCTGTGACATGGATAAACGGCTTAACTTCTCATCGGTTTCATCAATGCTGATTTCCACGAAATCATAACCGGCAGCTTTTGCCGCTTCCAGTTTTTCTTTCCATCCAAGCCATGCAGGCATGGATTTCTCATATAATCCAAGGGTATATGCCTTTTCCATAAATTTGCCTCCAAAAAAGATGCAATCAACATGGAAGCCCGGGCATTGTTCCACTATGATTGGTTCAAAAATCCGACCGGCGGACCACAAAAACTTCCACCCCTTTTTCCCTGATTAAATCCAAAGCTTCTGCAGATGCTTTTTCGTCAGTAATTAAATACTTGATTTTTTCAATGGGGCAGCTCACAAAGCTGCTGTTTTTTCCGATCTTTGTATGATCAGCCAGGACATACACGTCCTGGGTTGCATGACCAGCCATCATTTCGTTGATGCTGACCTCGTTAAAGATCTCCGTTGTCATGCCATTTTCCCCGCTGATTCCGGAACATCCGATAAATGCCTTCTTTGCATAAATCGTCTGTAAATTGCGAAGTGCAAAATCTCCTACCATGGCTTCTTTTGGATAGCGCAGTTCACCGCCCGTCAGCACAACGTTTACCTCCGGGGAGTGTTCACAGTGAATGGCTTTTCCGTTATTGGTAATGACAGTTACATTGGAACAGGTAATATATTCCAGTATTTTTAATGCATTGCTGCTGGTATTAATAAACAGCGTATCATTATCAGATACAAATTTCGCAGCAAATTCAGCAATCAGCCTCCTGTATAAGGACACCTCATCTGCAGGACTGCCGGAAGCAATGGCCCCCCCATGGGTACGGACCAGAAGCTTCTTATCTTCCAGATACTGTAAATCTCTTCGTATGGTGATAAGCGAAACCTCTAATGCTTCCGCCAGTTCATCTACCCGCACCCTGGGATTTTTCTCCATCAATTCCAGGATGCGGCTCCTTCTGTTTTCAACACAAGCTCTGTCTTTTTTCATTGTTTTCCCTCTCAACTCATAAAGATATGATTCTTTATCCTCATTATAGCCTGTTCAGAAGCCTGTGTCACTTGTTTTATGTTCGTTTTGATTGAAATTAAAGAATTCCATTTTCCTTCATTTTTTGTTCCATCTCCTGGGGAGACATGATATTTCTCAGACCAATTACCAGAGTACCCTTTTCCTGTGCACCCTTAAACATGCTGACGAAATTCTGTGCGCAAAAGACAACATCATACTGAGCGGCTGCCGTTTTTCCTTCCGATAAGGCGCAGTGATGAACTTTAGAGGGCTTTAGTCCCGCCTTATCAAGCACTTTCTGCATCGTCATTTTCATCATCAGACTGGAGCCGGCCCCATTGGCACAGCAAACCATAAAACTCATATTTTCTTTTGACATAATCATTCTCCTGACTTCTATTTAATTCCTTTTAATTCTTTATAGGCTTCGTAATTCTCTGTGATAAGGAAATAACCTTTTTTGTCCTTCCGGTACTGAATCTGCGGAATTGCCAGTAAAACAGCTACCACAATCACCACACCGGCGTAGCTTAAGAACTTCATCACTGCTGTCATAACCGGCCACACAACAGCCCAGTCCCACATGCCTAAATATCCGCCGTAAGCTGCCATTCCAACCCAGCCTGCGATGATTGCCGATCCGAATACCTGGCAGATACCGGATAAGAACGGTAAGATGAGGGCTGCCTTAATTCCGCCTTTTTCATTGGCAAATACAGCAATGGTCGCATTGTCAAAGAATACAGGAACGAAACCGCAGATGACCAGTACAGGACTCTTTAATACAATCAGTGCGATAATCGCAAGAATCTGACCTGCAAAGCCTGCGAGGAAACCAAGGGGTACTGCATTGGCTGAACCAAATCCGAATACAACTGCACAGTCAACTCCGGGAAGAGAGCCTGGAAGAAGCTTATCTGCAATTCCCTGGAAGGAAGCGGTCAGCTCAGTCACGAAAGTTCTGACGCCCAGCTGGAGAATCGCCAAGTAAACGGAGAAATAAAGGCAGGTCTGAATTACATAGAAGAACATGCTGGCTCCCTCTTTCATGAACTTTTGTTCCACCAGATAGTCTCTTCCTAATATGCAGAGAATTGCTCCGAAGAAAACAATCATCAGTATGGAGGTACATACCATGTTTTCATTGAAAATGGACATAAATCCGGGAAGTTCGATCTCATCAATCTTCTTTACTTCTTTTCCGTTCTTCTTTTTGCCAAACAGTTTTTCTGCCAGCCATGTATTTAGTGCAATACCGAACATCTGCTGATGTGCCAGACAAAAGCCTGCGCCATCGGTCAGTTCCTGGCATGGTTTAATGGTAAGGTTTGAACCAACTGCCCAGTATGCGCCAAGAATCAGTGCCATTACTATCAAAAGAGCCGCATTATTATTTAATAAGAACGGACAGGCAAAGAGAATGAGCCAGTAAGCAGTCGCTGCCTGCTGTACCTGAACATGACCTGTGGTAAACAGGGCTCTTAACTTTGTCACCCTGCTGAAACGCACTAGAATAATATTTACGATGAAAGCGATTAAAAGCAGAATCATCGCATTGCCGAATGTCTTGCCGAATACCTCTTCCACTCCTGCAGTTACCGCATTCTGCCCAAAGTAAGGATCAATTACCATGGCATTCATATTGAAGCGGTCTTTTAAACCTACAAGCACAGGGCGGAAATTGCTGACCAGGCCTCCCGAACCAACGGTCAGAATTAAATATCCTACGATTGCTTTAATGACTCCTGCAAGAACATCATACCAGGGTTTTCCCAGCAGCACATATCCGATCATAACGATCAGTCCAATCATAAAAGCTGGCTGCTGTAATACATTGACTGCAAAATACGACCAAATCTTTAATAAAATATCCATAAGAAACCCTCCCCATTATTAATCCAGATAATCGTTCTGAATTCTGATTAAGTCCTCCGGTGTATTGGCACTTAAAAGCGCTTCCACCGCCCCTTCATTCATTAACAGTTCCGAAAGCCTTGTCATATTCTCCAGATGCTGATCCGGATTGCAGGAAGCCAGCGTAAAGAAAAGCCTTGCATCCTTTTCCTCATCACCCGGTTCAAAGCTGACCGGCTTATTGAGCTTCATAAATCCGATTGCAGTTTTGTGCACCCCTTTTGCACCTTCCTGCGAATGCGGCATGGCTACGTTTGGCATGATAATAATATAAGGCCCATACTTCCTGATGCATTCGATGATTTCTTCCTTATAATCTGCCTCAACTGTCCCGTCAGCTTCTAAGGTCTCGCAGCTCATCCGGACCGCATCTTCCCAGCTTGCCGCTTCCTCAGCAAATTTATAATGCCCCAGTTCTACAAATTCTTTTAACAGCATGACTAACCCTCCCCGATTGTTTACAGACAGGACCGAAATGGTATATTCTGAGGAGCTTCAAAGCAATCCTCAAACCCTCTTGGGTGATGGTAGGCCTTTTTCTCTCTGTCTGCAGGATAGATATATTTTCCTCCTACTTCCCAGAAGAACGGATGGAACCGGTAATCCAGGCGGTCCTTTTTCATATCATAAAGCACCCGTATTTCGTTCACATCTGCCATAAAGTTGGACCAGACGTCATAGTGAATGGGAATAACCACTTCACAGTTTAATGCTTCTGCCATACGCAGCACATCACAGGAGGTCATCTTATCAGCCATCCCTACCGGGTTTTCTCCATAGGAACCAAATGCCACATCAACCTTATGATCTTTCCCATGCTTTGCAAAATAGATGGAATAATGGGAATCACCGCTGTGATAGATGTTACCTCCCGGAGTTTTAATTAAGTAATTAACTGCCTTATCATCCATATCGGTGGGGCAGATTCCGGTCAGTTCTTCCCGGTCCGCACCGGTGGAGTCTGTTGTCACAAGACAGGTTCTGTCAAAGGAATCAAGCACGACGATCTCCACGTCCTTTATCTTAATGGTGTCACCGGGACGCACGACTTTGCACCGCTCTTTCGGAACCCCCCATTTGATCCAGGTCTCCACAGATTTTAAAGGACCGATAAATGGAACCGGAATTTCATTACCCTCTTCGTCAGTCGTGGTCATTCCGCTTTGAATTACGTGAGCTGCATATTCTGCGCTCATGTGATCCTGATGATAATGAGTAGCTAACACTCCATCCACCTTTCGGATGGCGAATGGATCAATGACAAAGGGCACTGCTCTTAAATTGGGCTGCATCTTTCTTGCGCCGCACATATTCGCCATCTGATGTCCTTCTGCCATCATTCCGTCTCCATGTGTCCGTTTTCCGTTTCCGCACCATAAATCGATGGTTAAATTACAGCCTCCCGGTGTTTTAAACCAGATTCCGGTACAGCCTAACCACCACATCGCCACAGTGCCGGGTTTTACTACCTCGCTTTCAATCTCTTCATTCAGCCAGGTCCCCCACTCGGGAAATGTGCTCATGATCCATGATTCTCTGGTCGTTTCGCTCACCTTGCTCATACTTGCTTCTCCTTTGATCTTATTGCCTGTTTTTTATGTTCGTTTTGTTTCTGTAATGTCATATTAACATGATTAATATTGATTTTCAATAGCTTTATATGTTCGTTTTGTTTTTATATGTTCGTTATCGAAATTTTGTAATATCATACAGATTTTCGTTGTTTTTTTGTGCACTTTTACATGGGATATCACCTTCAATTCTTCGCATAATAGATTGAAACAGGAGGTAAACCAGCATGTTTCCGGATAGAATTTATTATGAACCAGATTCCCTGAACTATGAATTGGGAGGACTTTTAAAAGAGAAATATAAGGATATTCCATGGATACCCATTGAGAGCCATAACAAAATAGACGAACTGCGCACCCGCCCCAACAAAGATTTCCCTTCATTGAAGCGGTTATTGGTGATTGGAGTCAGAAAAACCCATCGCTACGTTCCGAACCACAAAGTATCGGATTTTCTTGTTCCCTATACCTCTTCCGGCTGTACCGCTATGTGCCACTACTGCTATCTGGTCTGTAACTACAATAAATGTGCTTTTTTACGTCTGTTTGTAAACAGGGAACAGATGTTAAATAAAATAATCAGCCACCAGGCAAAATCCGTGAAAGATTATACCTATGAAATTGGCAGCAACAGCGATCTGGTTCTTGAAAATACAATCACCGGTAATTTATCATGGACCATTGAGCAGTTTGGAAAAACCAACAAAGGTTTTTTAACCTTTCCAACTAAATTCAATCAGGTGGACCCACTTCTTAATTTAAACCACGGAGGGCGTATTATCATGCGCATGAGCGTCAATCCCCAGTCCATTATAACCAGGTTTGAACCTGGTACTTCCGGATTAAAGGCAAGAATTACCGCGTTAAATAAAATGTGCGACGCCGGCTACCGGGTTGGAATCCTCATTGCCCCTGTTATATTAACCGATGACTGGAAACCGCTTTATTCCGAACTGATCACAACTCTCTCCCTTCAGCTGAGTGAAAAGGTGAAAAGAACTGCGCTGATCGAAATTATTTTTATGACTTACAGCTTTGTCCACAATGCGATTAATACCGAGGCTTTTCCCGATGCAGACAGACTTTATGACAAAGAAATTATGACCGGAAGAGGCAGGGGAAAATACTGTTACAGGAATGATTTAAGAGATGACGGAGAGCTGTTTTTAAGACAGCAGCTAAATGAAAAATTAAAGGAGATGACTATTTTGTATATTGTCTGAAAGGACAGAGACTTTACAGCTTTTTTTGCAATACAGAAAAAGATATGATATAATGAATTCGTTTTAATTCTAAAGTTAAAAGAAGGAAGATATCATGCATAACGATTTGTTCTCCATCGGCGGCTTTACGTTACACGGATACGGTCTGATGATCGGTATCGGAATCGCTGCCGCATACTTTACTGCAGAATACCGTGCCAATAAGGCCGGACTGGAACCGGATCACTTATTCTACCTGCTGATTCTTGGAGCCGGCGGCGGCCTTGTCTGTGCCAAACTGCTTTACTACATCACAATATTTGATGAGATCAGAAGTAATCCCGGGCTATTACTTGATATCTCCGCCGGATTTGTAGTCTATGGAGGAATCATCGGAGGAATTGGTGCAGGATTTATTTACTGCCGGATTAAGAAAATAAGCGCAATCCGTTATCTGGATCTTGTTGTTCCGTCAATTGCCCTGGCACAGGGATTTGGCAGAATCGGATGCCTTCTTGCCGGATGCTGCTATGGAAGGGAAACCTCCGGCCCATTTTCCATCACGTTTCAAAGCTCCCAGTTCGCTCCTAACGGGATCCCTCTGCTGCCGACTCAGATTGTATCCAGCGTTTTTGATTTTGCCAACTGTTTTGTTCTGCTGGTACTGGCGCGTAAAAATCCGCCTGCAGGAAGAATCAGCGCTTTCTATCTGATTTTTTACAGCCTTGGAAGATTTGCGATTGAATTTTACCGGGGTGATTTAATAAGGGGATCTGTGGGAAGCTTATCAACATCCCAGTTTATCTCCCTGTTTGTAGCTCTGGCCGGTTTTATTCTTTTATGGAAATCGTGCTGGAAAAAGAAGGAACTGTCATAAACCTGATCATTGGTCCGTTTCAAGGTCTAAGTTGTTTCCCTCTCGATGAGAGAGGCTTCAAATACCTTATGAAACGGGTTGTTTTTTTTATCCGCCCCTGCTTCAATATCAGAGATAATCATCCTGGTAACCTCTTCTCCCATCTCTTTTGCAGGAACCTCCATGGAAGTCAATGCAGTTTCCAGCATTCCTCCAATGGAATGTCCCGTCAGACTGATGACCTTCACCGCCTCCGGAACCTTTACTCCCAGTTCCTTTAACCCTCTGATTGCACCAAGCCCCTGCATATCCACAGCTACCATAAGTCCGTCCAGTGCTGCGTCTTTCTCCATAAGCTCCTGGACTGCGTTATATCCGTCTTTAAAATAATCCCTTTGGGGAAAAACGGAACCTGCCACATGTTCTGTGGATGACAGTTCCCGAATTGCTTTCCGGTAACCTTTATACCTTTCTTTATATGGAATAATTTCCATTGATCCATTAATAAAGCCAATATGCCGGCAGCCCTTCCCATAAAGATATTTAACCGCCTGATAGCCGCAGGCATAATAATCCGCCACAACACTGCTTAATATGCTGTCCTGATTTCTTACGATCTGCATCACAGAGATACCGCTGCTTTTTATATCCCGTAACAGCCTCCCGTTCTGACCGGTTGCAGCAATTAAGATTCCGTCTACCAGTCCGTTACGGAGTCTGTTCAGACACTCTTCTTCCGCATCCTGCTTGTCTTTTGTATTGCATATGATGATACTGTATCCCATCTTTCTTGCCTGAATTTCTATCCCCTGTACCATTTCCCCGAAGATGGAAAAATTGATTTCCGGAATAACAACACCTATGGTATGCCGTTTTCCCTGTCTCAGCCCCTTGGCCAGCAGATTGGGTTTGTAGCTGAGCTGCTCAACTGCAGCAAAAATTTTTTTCTTTGTCTCAGGGTGTACATAGGAAGTATGATTGAGAGCTCTTGAAACAGTGCTGACATCAACATTAGCCAGCCTTGCCACGTCTTTTAATGTTGCCATTTTACCGGACTCCTTTCACAGTACATTCGTTTGCCTCAAATTCTTTATACCACACAAAATTTTCTTGTCAATAAGATGAAATGGTTAATGCAAATAAAAAGTCTCCAGCGTCAGTATAGACCTCCGAAGACTTTATTATCCAAACTGTTTTATCAGGAGAATAGTTTCATTATAGATTCAGCAAATTTAGGTATAGCTGTTTTAAGAGCCGAAATAGTCAGTACCTGACAGAACAAATAGCTGATTACCATGCATATTCTTAAAATTTTGGGCTGTTTTACACCTTTATTTACATCCTTATTCCAGATCAGCATACATACGAAGAGACCAGATACCGGTGTTGCAACAGCTGTCATGATATTGGCAAATAAAATCAGCTGGGTCGGCGATCCATTATAGGAAAAACAAATAACAGCGGCAATTGCAAGAACAATCATAGATCCAATTTTAATACTCTTATGATCCAGATTTGTTGGCTTATTAAAACCTGCATTGAGCAAAACAACTGTTCGGTGAGTATTTCCAAGGAGAGATGAAAAAGCTGCCGCAAGTAGCGCAATACCCATAACCACATAAGCCGCTTTTCCCAGCAGCGGTACCATCATTTCCCCTAATTCAGCGGGGTTTTTAATTACAATTCCTGCTGGGTGAAGCACGATGGCGCCTACAAGCATAACTGCACCGCTTATTAAAATAACCCCCACAATATGAGTGATAGAGTCAACAAGCATTGAACCGTTAAATAAATCTTCTTTATCCCATTTCTTTTCTTTTCCAAGATAAGTGCCATATAGACCTGTGGTTACAGATGCATTGGTGCTCATAAAGCCCAGTGCAGTTGCCAGACTTCCGGCTGGAAATGTCCAATGAGTGAGACCGCTTCCAAACTCTCCCCAGGAAGGCCCTCCTGCCTTGGCCAGCGTGGCATAATAAGCAATTATCATACCAATAATACAGATTGTTATGCCTTTTTCCACCTTGGAATAAACACCTTTGGTCAGGTAGCAGAATATTGTAACGGTAATCATTATTATTGCACCTAGTTTCCAGTCTATACCAAAAATCAGATTCATGCCTGATCCTGACCCGGAGATATTACCCATTGTGAAAAACATGCATGACAGAAATGAAGCAACTCCTACAAAGGCAGCTGCCGCTCCTCCATAGTA
This sequence comes from Bacillota bacterium, assembly GCA_023460575.1. Classification (GTDB taxonomy): domain Bacteria; phylum Bacillota; class Clostridia; order Lachnospirales; family Lachnospiraceae; genus Lacrimispora. The sequence goes on along the minus strand of JAEWPQ010000060.1, from coordinate 50,444 downwards.
ATGACGGATCGCATGGATAATTGGTTTACCCGTGAGCAGTGCAATCCGATATGTTGTGAGTAAAAATGTAACCCCCATAAACAGAATGGGAATAAACAGCCACATCATTGCATATCCATATCTGGCTCCCAGCATGGCTGCAGTTGTGATGGCTCCCGGACCAATAACAATTCCGGTAAGTACAAGTCCCGGACCGATTCTTTTCACTAGTTCCAGAAACGGCAGAGTTTTTATTGCTGAGCTGTCAAAAGCCGCATCTGATGCAGCAGCTGTACTAATATTATTTTCCATGAACTGACCTCCACCTATAGAGGTTCCGTTTACAATACCCCGTTATAAACGGAACCTCACTCCTACACATGTAGTTACGCTGTCATAAGAAACTGTTAACTTCTTCGTGTATCAATCACTTAAAGAGTAATTTTTGATGTATAGCCGCTTCCTTTTAAGCCTTCTGATACCTGTGCTTTCTCCTCCGCTGTTAACGGAAGCACTGGACGGCGCATCAGAGCGGAAGAAAAAATTCCTCTCTGATAGAGCGCTTCTTTCATTCGTGCATGGGCTTCTCCTGAAGGCTGTCCACCACCGTAAATCGCTCTGGAGATCGGGAATATCTTATCATCGTATTCATGGATTTTTTTGAAGTCTCCTGCTTTATAAGCTTTAAATGCTTCTGTAATCAGTTCCGGAATACATGCCGCAAAGCCAATTAACGCGCCATCCATGCCTGGGAATGTAAGAGAAGACATCAGACTTTCATCATGGCATGTAATGAGAGAAACATGAGGAGCTTCCCTGCGCAGAACCCGGACATCATTTTCATATAAAGGAGTTACACGGGTTCCCATCTTGATAGCCTTTACATGATCGATTTCTTTACACATCTTAACCAGAGTATCAACCGGATAAAATGCCTTGCTGATCGCCGGATATAAATGGATAATAATATCTATATCTGCACCGTCTGCCACATCTTTAATATAATTAAAAGGTGCATCCGGATGCATTCCAAAACGCAGCCACATATGGGGAGGCATGAGCAAAATACCGTCCGCGCCAGCTTCCTTTACTTCCTTTGCCATCTCAATAGATTCAACCGTATTTTCACAGTTGATTCCAGAAATGATTGTCAGTCTGTCTCCAACCTCATCTGCTACAATTTCCACAACTCTTTTACGTTCCTGTCTGTTTAACCCGGTTATCTCTCCTGTATGTCCATTGCAGACAAGACCTTCAATTTCATCAAAGCCGGCAAGCCAGCTGACATATTTTCTGAGTTCAGCTTCATTAATGCTGTAGTCATCATTCATTGGTACGCAGATTGCAGGGAATATTGTTTTCCAGTTTTTTACTTTAGACATTTTTTTATCTCCTTTTTATGCAAGAATGTAATGAATCGGTTTTCACATGTATTGCGCCATACATATGAATGATTTTCCACCCAGGTTGGATAAAATATACAATTTTATTTTGATACAAACGTTTGTATATTGTGAAACAGATTATATCATCCAAAAATGTCGTTGTAAATATAACTAAATACTCCTGCAATTAGTTGCATAAATTAGTGTTTATTTTTAAAGTCCATTGTATTTCGGCAGTGGATAATCAAGTTCATAGCATCTGCATAAATCAATAAATTCCTGAAAAGTTCTTGTTAAAAGCTTGTCCTTATGATGAACAATATAGAAACATCTTTTAAACTCTGCCCCTTCTATCTTAAGGGGGTAAACCAGCTTTCTCTCCAATGGACCAGATACCATACGTCTTGGAACCACCGCAATTCCCAGTCCATGAATCACTGCATTCACCAGCGCGGTTGTACTCATCCCCTCCCATACCGGCTTAACCGTAATTTCTTCCTTTTCCATCACCTCTTCAAACAGCTCTCTGGTCCCGCTTCCATGCTCACGCAAAAGAAATTTCTGTCTGCTTAACTCCTCCTTTTTCAGCACCTGCCCCGGGTAATAGGGCGAACGGCCAGGAGCAATCACGACCAGTGAGTCCTCCATATAAGGTTCCGCAACAAGAGAGTTTTCATGTACCGGGCGCTCCACCAGCGCAAAATCCAGTTCGTTGTTTAAAAGCTTCTGCTCCAGCTGATGGGAGGTTCCTATAAACACCTGTACTTCCGCTTCCGGATATATGGTGGAAAACTTCTCCACATAGCTTGGCATAAACTGGGAACCAATGGTAATGCTTGCCCCAACACGCAAAATACCGATGGTGTCCCAGTTTCTGATGCCCTTTTCCATATCATCAAGCAGCGCAAATATGCGCTGTGCATATTCCAGAAACTGTCTTCCAGCCTCAGTTAAATAAAGCCTCCGGGAAATGCGGTCAAACAATATGATTCCATAATACTTTTCCAGTTCCTGTATGGCTACAGAAACCGACGGCTGTGTCATATATAGTTTTTTTGCTGCTCTGGTTATACTGTTATTACATTCACACACAGTGAGGAATATACGCAGATGACGGATTGACATAGTAAAACCTCCGATTTATTATAGCTAATTTCATATGTTATTAATAAAATTATACTATTTTAATTATAAACGGGCAAGTGCTATACTGGAAAGAAGAAATGACAACATGTTAACAGCTCTTGCAACCTGCACGAAAGGAAGTTTCTATGAAATATTTAATAAAAGCCGGAAAACTATATCAGATTGATAACGGAAGACCCGGTGCAAAGCTGGCCTCCCTGAAAACTCCCTATTATCCCATAAAAAAAATCATTCTTTCTCCTGACGGCAGAATTAAATTATATGCAGATATTAAGAACTGTCCGGGCGGGGAAATCAACGGGAAACGGATTTACGTACTTTCAGATCCTCTCAATCAGACTATTTTATCCGGCATTCCCATACACTCCGATAATCTGTCTTTACTGAGCGGAATGTCAGTAAATCAGATCAGACTTACAATGGAGCTCAGGCTTTATGATCTGTTCATGAGAAGTACCCGGGAATTCTGTATTATGGATGATAACAGCTGGGTGGCGGTCAGGCTGGAACACTGCACAGAGGGCGGCGGCTGGTATGTGGAGGCAGATCCGGTTTTTTCTCCTTTTATTTTAATGGGGCTCTTTATATTCTGCAGATACTTAGATAAAGAGAATGAATTTATAACAGATTAGGAAAAGGAAATGAGACAGATGAACAGAAAAATACTAGGCAAAATATTCTTATCTACAATTTATTTAAGTACTTTTACCTTTGGTGGCGGCTACGTAATTGTCACTCTGCTGAAGAAGAAATTTGTTGATGAACTTCACTGGATTGACCAGCAGGAAATGCTTGACCTGGTAGCTATCGCACAGTCCTCACCAGGAGCAATTGCTGTCAATGGCGCTATAGTCGTCGGATATAAACTGGCCGGATTGCCCGGCGTTTTTTGTGCCGTTCTGGGAGCAGTGATCCCGCCTTTTGTTATACTCACTGTTATCTCCTTTTTTTACACCGCTTTCAAAGAAAATCATATGATACAGGCTATGTTAAACGGTATGACAGCAGGCGTTGGTGCTGTAATTCTTTCCGTTGTTTACGATATGGGAAGTGATGTGGTAAAACAAAAAGATCCGCTTCTTCTCTTCCTTATGGCAGTTTCCTTTGTTGCGGCTTATTTTTATCACGTAAATGTGATCTATATCATTTTGGCTGCAGCACTGGCCGGCATATGCAGGACTATCATCAGAAAACTTAGAAATGAGGCATAATTATGATTTATTTAAAACTGTTTTTGGCATTTTTTCAAATTGGAGCATTCAGCTTCGGAGGCGGCTATGCTGCCATGCCGCTAATCAAGCAGCAGATCATTTACAATTATCAGTGGCTCACTATGAAAGATTTTACCGATTTGATTACCATTTCACAGATGACACCAGGACCAGTTGCCATTAATTCTGCAACCTTCGTCGGAAACCAGATTGCCGGGATATCCGGAGCTTTTTTTGCGACTCTGGGCTGCATCCTTCCCTCCTGTCTGTTTGTCACCTTTTTATCCTGGGCTTATAACCGATATAAGAATTTAAGCATTCTCCAGAATATACTGGAAAGTCTCCGCCCGGCAGTCGTATCCATGATAGCGGTCGCCGGATTTGATATTCTGCTTCCAGCTGTTTTCCCATCCGGTATCATCTCTTTTCCGCCTGATCAGGTTAAGCTTCGTCCGGTACTCTATTTTGCCGCTGCATTATTTCTCCTTCAAAAGAAAAAGAAAGATCCCATTCTCGTTATGGTTTTGTGTGGAATAGCGGAGATGGCTGTTCAGCTTATCGCGCCTGGTGTATAAAGTAAATTATCCCCTTTATGCATAATACAATTATGCATATAACCGTTGTAATTATTTTATTTTCCCTTAATCCTCATAATTATAGTATCATTTTTTATAAATTTTCTATTAACAAAACGTCACATTGTGTCGATTAATAGTTGATAGTTAATTAAAATGAAACTAATGGCAGGAAAGGAGGTCATTTTTATATAGGTAAAAAAACGGCTGCATTTGATGCAGTTTATTTTTATGCGATAACTGGTAAACTTTTCCATGTCAGCAATCACTATATTACCGGTGCACAGGAGGGAAGTCTTTTTTACTATTTTTTTAATTTGAGGGAGCATTTAGATGAAGAATAAGAAAAAAATTAATTTTAATGATATGAAGCTTGCGGTAAAGACATCCATTGCCACAGGCATCATACTGATTATGAGTTTAACCTTACTGATTTCAATCTCCGCCATACTTGCCAGCAATGCAATTTCCAAAGCCATCAATGGCGAGTTTACGGGAATTGCCGCTCAGAATGGTCTCATGGTTCAATCTATTATCGATGATGCATCTGGCACTGCCAAGGATTTACAGGATTACTTAAACCGCGTTTATAACGGCGGGGAAGCCGCCAGTGACTGGAAAAACATCAACCGTAAAAGCAAACTATACAATGCCCAGCTGAAAGAAGTCAATTATGAAGTGGAGAACTATATTGCGAATTCAGCCTGGGCAGCTCTTAATAACAATGATTCCCTATATGGTGTAGGCGCTTTTTTTGAGCCTGGACAATTCGATCCTGCAGTCAAAGATTACTCCGTATATGTTGACCGTGACAATGCAAAAAATAACACGGCCCAGTCTCTTGGAGTTTACAGTGAATACTCCAATCAGGATTATTACCGGGTAGCACGGGAAACAAAAGCTCCATACCTGACTGATCCTTTTGATTACAAAGGGACGATGATGAGTACCATTGCATATCCAATTATGAATGGAGACAATGTAATCGGTGTTATTCTGGCAGATATTAACGTATCTAATTTTTCCAGAATCAAAACCACGGATGCCAAGTACCCTTCCATGTACGTGGACATCTGTACGGAAGGAAATATGATTGCTTTTGACAGTAAATCAAGTGACAATATCGGAAAAAAGCTGGAAGACTTAATTCCCTCATCAGAATATGCAAAGATCGTGAAGATGCAGGAAAATAAAAAAGAATTCCACATTACTACAAGAAAAGCGGACGGTTCTCTGGAGACCAGGCATTACTACCCTATTACCTGCGGATCCCAGACCTGGTGGGCCTCAAGCAGTCTTGACAGAAGCGATCTGTATAAGGATGTGGTAAGAAGTGTTATTGTCATGATTGTACTGGCACTTTTGTCCCTTATTTTTATTAATTCAGTAGTTGTCGTATTTTTACGCAGGACATTAAAGCCGATTGATGGAGTTGTGGCAGCTGCACAGAACATTGCGGCCGGTAACTTAGATGTTCAGGTGGAAATCAAAAGCAATGATGAGATTGGCCTGTTATCAAAAACATTTGTGGAAATGGGTCAGAATTTGAAGCGTATCATTCAGGATATTAATTATCTGCTTGGCGAAATGAGCCAGGGCAACTTTCAAGTTGAATCTGACTGCCAGGATAAATACACCGGTGATTACCGTTATATTTATGAGGCAATGCATAACATCCGCCTGAATTTAAGCACTACTCTTCTGGAAATTGACGAAGCCTCTGAACAGGTATCCACAGGTGCCTCCCAGGTAGCTGATGCTTCTCAGGCACTCAGCCAGGGAGCGACCGAGCAGGCCTCTTCCATAGAAGAACTGTCTGCAACAATTACAGAAATTTCAGAACGTATCAAACAAAACGCTGCAAACGCTGTTGAGGCGAATTCCCTTTCTCAGGAAGCAGGCAATGGAATCAGCGAGAGCAATCAGAAAATGAAAGAAATGACTGAAGCAATGAATGAGATTGCAAATACATCAAATGAAATTGGTAAAATTATAAAAACAATTGATGATATTGCTTTTCAGACTAATATTCTTGCTCTTAACGCAGCCGTGGAGGCAGCGAGAGCCGGATCTGCAGGCAAGGGATTTGCGGTAGTCGCTGACGAAGTGCGAAACCTGGCAGGCAAATCAGCGGAAGCAGCTAAAAACACCACCGCACTCATTGAAAATGCCATATCTGCAATTGGAAACGGAACCAAAATTGCTGATGAAACGGCACAGGCTCTTGGGATGGTTGTTCAGAAATCAGAAATCTCCACTGGTAAAATCGCTGAAATTGCAGAGGCATCTAATGTACAGGCCGAAGCCATTACACAGGTTACAGCCGGAATTGACCAGATCTCAGCTGTCGTCCAAACGACTTCCGCAACTTCGGAAGAAAGTGCCGCAACTTCAGAGGAATTGTCTGCACAGGCTGTGAATTTAAAATCTCTGGTAGGCAAATTCCAGTTGGCAAATGATAAGGAGAATGAGAAAGACCAGTCAGCATGTGTATCCGGCCTGGCAGATCACAGTGACAGACCGTCTTCTGAGATCTTTGAAACAAACGCAGATTTTAAGTATTAAATTTCAGCAGCAAAAAGAGACGTACATGACCCGGTTTACTGAGTCATGTACGTTTTTCATCATCCGGATGCTGCAATAATACGAAAACAATGATATTCTTTACTTTTTTTATCTGTTATGATACAGTAATTCTTGCCGGAAAATTATAAAAAAATAATTCAGAATCAGAATAGGAGAATGTTATGCTGACAGATGATTACGCTACCCGGATCAATAATGGAATGGTGAGTACACTGTTAAAACTGATTTTCAACATAGAGCTGGGAAAAAATGACGACAGGGCTTTTAAAAGCCGGGATATGGAAGAAAAATTCGAAGAACTGAAAAAGCTGATTGAGGACGGCTCCATTAATGAAGCCGAGAATACTCTTCTGGATGAACTTGATCCAGAAGATATGGAATACTTAAAACTGGCTTTGATGTTCTATTACACGTTAAATGATAAAGATGGAGAATTTTTAGATAACCACGATTTTTCTAAATCTGAAATATCAGATGGACTGCGTTATGTATCAGGAGTCTACGGATATGAGAGCATGGCGGAAGCAATGCTTGGAGACAGTGATATTTAAATACAACTGTAAATCCCCCGTACTGCAGTATATGCCTGCAGAACGGGGGATTTTACAAATATCATCTATCTGGACATATGTCCATTTAATTTTTCTACCAGCTCCTCAACAGGAACTCCGTGTACCATACAGGCTTCTTCCAGACTTTCCATGGTGGAGGAAGGACAGCCGAGGCAATGCATTCCCATTTCAAAAAAGTATGGTGCTGTGGTACGGTCAGCTTCTAAGATCTCTCCGATTAATGTTTCCTTTGTCACTGTAAGATTCATTTAAATTACCTCTCTTCTGATATTGTTTTTCATTGGCTCAATAGTTTCAAACAACCGCCCTGCTCCTTCTTTTGGCAGAAGCACCTGCTCCATCCGGGGCAGCGCAATTCCTATGGTTTCTCTTATAACATCTTCAATGGTCTCCACCGCAACGATGGTAAGCCCCTCTTTGGTCTCTTCCGGCACCTCCTTTAAATCAATCACATTGTCCTGAGGAATCAAAACCTTCTTAATTCCTGCTCTCTGGGCCCCCAGAAGCTTTTCTTTCAGTCCGCCTATGGGTAATACGGCTCCTCTTAACGTGATTTCACCAGTCATGGCAAGTCTGGAATCCACTTTACTGCCTGTGACTAAGGATGCCAGTGCAGTAAAGAGAGCGATTCCTGCGGAAGGACCGTCCTTTGGTACCGCACCTGACGGAACATGAATATGAAGATCTCTTTCTTTAAAATTAAAGGTATTAAGAGGCAGTCTGGATTTTAAAAGGCTTAAGGAAATTCTGGCGGATTCCTTCATCACATCTCCCAGCTTTCCGGTTAATATGATATTGCCGTTTCCCGGCATATCCGCCGCTTCGATGAATAAAATCTCCCCTCCTACCGGTGTCCAGGCCAGCCCGGTTACTACACCAGGCGGGTTGTCCGGCTGTGCCTTCTCATGACGGGATACTTTTCTTCCAAGGAGGTCTTCCAGATCATCAGCCTTTACAACAACTGGAATATCAGTCTTTTTGGATACGATTCTTTCTGCAGCAGTTCTGGCAAGAGATGAGAGCTGTTTTTTCAGGCCTCTGACTCCGGCTTCCATGGTGTAATCATTAATGACTGCTTTCAGCACTTCCTCTGCGATTACAAGCTCTTTTGAAGTCAGTCCATGTTCTTTTAATACTTCCGGGATCAGATGATCTTTTCCAATATGAAACTTTTCATCTGCTGTATAGCTTGTGATGCTGATTACTTCCATTCTGTCAAGCAGCGGTCCCGGTATTGTCTCTAAGGAGTTTGCTGTAGCAATGAAAAATACATCAGATAAATCGTAGGGCACATCCATATAGTGGTCCGTAAACGTGTTGTTTTGCTCCGGATCAAGTACTTCAAGGAGCGCACTGGCAGGATCTCCGCTGTATCCTCCTGACATCAGCTTATCCACTTCATCCAGTACCATTACCGGATTGGTAGCGCCTGCTTTCTTCATGCTTTGAATAATCCTTCCTGGCATGGCTCCTACGTAGGTCCTCCGGTGCCCTCTGATCTCCGACTCGTCTCTCACGCCGCCAAGACTTAATCTGGTATAGGGTCTGCCAAGAGCCTCGGCAATACTTTTGCCAAGACTGGTCTTTCCTGTTCCGGGAGGACCCACCAGTAAGAGTATGGAGCCTTTCTTTTCTTTGTTCAGCTCCATAACTGCCAGATGCTGTATGATTCTGTCCTTTACTTTATCAAGACCGTAATGCCTCTCATTAAGAATTTTCCTTGCTCCGTCTAAATCAACGGATTTTGCAGGCTGTTTTTTCCAGGGCAGTTTAACCAGCAAATCCAGATAATTGCGCATCACCTTATAATCCGGCTGGTTTGGTCCCTGTTCCTCCATTTTTTCATATTCTTCCAAGGCTGATTCCTTTATTTCCTGGGGCATGCCGGCTTCTTCAATCTTTGTACGGTAATCGTTGTCCTTCTTACCGTCCCCTTCCTTTCCTTCGTTTAATTCTTCCTGAATGGCCTTTAACTGTTCTCTTAAAACTGCTTCCCGATAGCTTTTATTGGCTCTTTCAGAAAACTTCTCAGTTACCTGCATCTGCAGCTCGATCATTTCCTTCTGCTTCAGTATATGATCCATGAAACGGAGGCTTCTTTCCTTTAAGGACTGGATTTCTAACAGCTGATAACGCTCCTCCGGTGATATCTGTATAAACTGGGACAAATACATCACCAGTGTATTGATATCATGAAAACCGTTTACAATCCGCTGATACTGTTCACCGCCTGTAAATTTACTGCTGATATCATTGCTGACCTTTTTAATATATCCCAGCATTTCCTTAAGGCTGCCCTCATTAAGATCTGCAAGATCCGGCGCTTCCTCAAATGCTGCGTATAAAACTCCTTTGTCTTCGCTGATCTGTTTTACCAGGATTCTGTCACCAAGTTCCACTGACAGGCGAACCCCCTTTTCCGTCTGTTCCACTGAATTTATGGAAAAGGTAACTCCGATCCGGTGAAAATCATCTTCCTTCTTATCTTCCGGGCCAGAATCCTGTTTCAGCGGCAGCGCAATCTTTACGATTTCTTCCTCTGCCAGGCTCATGATCTGTCTTTCATTTAAATGTTCCAGATGTATTATTGTCGCGACACCAGGCAATAAAACTTTATTAAAAACCGGAACAATTATACCCAGATTATTATCATTATAATTTTTCATAGTTTTATCCTTTCTGTGCGTATTTTAAGTGAATGTTCATTTAACAATCAGGATTTAATTTGCGAGATATCTTTTACAGTATGAATAAAAGAATCCCGCTTATAAACACTACATCATGATTGCATTCTGTATCATGATTATCAGCTCTGTGAGCAAATCCTCTTTCTGAGCTTCATTCTTCCGGTTATCAACCGCTATGGCTTTCACCGGCTGGAAAATAATTGCCAGTAAATTATCTTCCCTGTAATCTCTTAAGATATGGTTCTGCTTCATCTCAGCCATCATATGGTAAATCTTGCAAATCCCCTGTTTACCAGAGCAGCTGTTGGCTAAAGACGGACAGTTGGAAAACTGTTCCACGAAACTGAAAATCTCCTTATTCTCCAGAATGTAATTATAATAGCTTCGGATGAGCAGCTCAATCTGTCTGCGCCCTTCCATCTCCTGCTTCATACTGTCTAATAAGTAGTCATAAATCTCTTCTGAATACTCCAGGTAAATGTCATGCAGCATCTCATCTTTATTCTCATAGTAGATGTATACCGTTGCCGGCGAAACCCCTGCCAATCTGGCTATTTTAGAGACAGAAGTGCCATGAAAGCCCTCCTGCAGGATCAGCTTTATTACTGCTTCCTTGATATTCTTCACCTTTTCGTCGTCTTTTCTTCTCATTCCATCACCTCTATGGTTCTATGATAAACGATCGTTCACTTATTGTCAATGATTTTTTTTTCCATTGTTAAGTGCGTTCTCATAAATACTGTGATCATTGCAACAGCAACATTAGCACATCAGTAATTTTGTCAGCCTGACTCTTCTGTGACATTATTACAGAAAAGAAAGTATAAAAACGCTATGATTCAAGAAAACAGGAGGAACCTGCCATGATTTGGAGCGAAATAATTGGTACCGTAATAGGCGGCTTTGCGGGATATCTTTACTATAAAAAAATAGGGTGCCCAAGCGGGGCATGCCCCATCACCTCCAATCGCTACATAACGATTCTATATGGAGCGGCGCTGGGATATATGATTGGGGCATCTTTCTAAAAATTTATTCATCTGCCAAAGCTTAATTGACCGCTTTGTCCTCATCTGCACAATATTAAAAAAAAGTCAAAATCTGGCTAAGAATCTTTTAATTTATTCCAACTATCATTATATCGAGATATCCGCCTACCTGGGTTTTTCCTCTCAAAGTCATTTGGGAAAGCAGTTTAAGGAAGTTACAGGCATGACGTTAAAGCAGTGCAGGGACTTGTTATGGTGTAAAGGAGTTTATCCATACCGGAAAAAAGAGACGTTAAACAGCAGAAGCCCGACCTTGTAATAAGTCAGACCTCTGCTGTTTCTATTAAAACTCCCCTGTTTTAATGTTCTCTTTTTAGTTCACCTATGTAGCTTTTAAGCGCTTCAAATCCTCCCTGCTGATAGCGGCGGATAAATTCAGTTCCTATTATGGCACCATCTGCGCCATTTTCCATTACCATTTTCACGTCAACGGCTGATTTAACACCAAAACCTACAAATGCCGGAATGGATGCTATCGTTTTCACATTTTTTACAACTTCTATATACTGATCGGGAAGTTTATTAAAAGAACCTGTTTTTCCCTCTCCCGATACCACATAGGCAAACAAATGATTGTGCTTTAATGCCTGTTTCATTTCATCTATATCTTTAGACTGATCAAGGACTCTGATCTGATCGTGCAGCATATCCGGCGGATAATCACCGTTAACGCAGATAAAACCGTCATATAACTCATCGGGAATGTGAGTAAGCCCGAAGCGTTCCACACCTTCCTGATATGTCATTATAACAACTTTAAAATGAAAACGGCTGCGAATTTCCTTTAAAGAAGTTATAACGTCCTCTCCAGTCAGATTCTGCTTCAGTATCTCCCTGTTTGATTCACGGATTATCTCCCCATCCATATAGGGATCTGAAACAGGAATACCCACCTCCACATACCCAGCCCCTTCTTTATCCAATAGCTGAAGTATTTCAAAGAAACGTTCTCTGTCCGGATAATGAAGAGGGATATAAAAAACCAGATGTTTCATTACATTCCTCCAAACAGTTTCAGGATCCAGCCTAAAATCGGTCCGTAGAAAGAATAGTCTGTTTCACTTAAAATCCTCATAATGGGGGCATAAGTTCCGATCATAGGTAATAAAAGGGCTTGTCCAAAGATCAGAATCAGACCATTTACAAAAGAACCGATTATGGCTCCTCTGCGTCCGCCATGGGCATTGCCGAAGATTGCGGTAACTGCACCCGTAAAGAAGGTTGGAATCAGTGCCGGAAATACTACCACCGGATAATTCAAAAGACCAAGAACCATCATTCCCAAAAGTCCTGCAATCAGACTGGTAAGAAAACCAAGTATCACTGAATTGGGATAATTGGGGAATAACAGCGGTATATCTAGTCCTGGAACCGAATTAGGTATGATCTTATTGGCAATTCCATGGAATGCAGCGATAATTTCGGAAAGCATCATTCTGACACCAGTAACAATAACCGTAATCCACATACCAAAGGACAAACCTTTTAAGAAACTGAAAACCAGGATATCCTGTCCGCCGGTTACGTTTTTTAACGCCCAGGATGGACCGGATAGCAGGCTGATAGCAAGAAAAAGGATGGTCATTACAATAGTCAGTGATATCGTCATTTCTCTTAAAAAATTCAGTTTTTTCGGTACATTGATATTCTCAAGATCATGCTCTTTGTTGCCAAATGCTTTTGCCAACAGGGAAGAAATAAGAATTCCTACTGAACTGGAGTGGGCAAGGGTAAATCCCTCTCCCCCTTTTACCTCTTTCATAAACAAAGCTACGTATGCGCAGGAAAATGTCATATAAGATCCAAGTAAAACTGCCCCCACTGCAACCAACGGTACAAAGCTTAAGTTCGTTCCGAATTTCAGCAGCGCTGCGATGAGTCCTGCGTAGAAAAAGGATACGTGTGCAGATAAATGAACGTATTTAAAACGGGTAAATCTTGCAAGGAGAAGATTTACGATAAATCCCAGTGCAAAGATCAGCGCCATCTCAGTTCCGATTCCGGAAAGACTTCAACCCTTTTCCACCCGTTTCTTCTGCTCAGAGATCTCTTTTATACTCCATAAAAGTGAACAGCCAAGCACTGCAGACAGTGACCGTTCTGTTGGGGAAGGTGACACTAGAGAGATTGCCAGACACAAAAGTCCAAATATCAGAAACAGCGGCCATATTTTAGAAGTAAAATAATACTCTGCCTTAATCACAACCGGATGCAGCAGCCCAATAATGAGAAACGTCCCTATGCCAATTATAAAACCGTCATAATACATCCTATTAATACCTCTTGATTTTACATTTATAACATTGTATTAATAGAATTTAAAGTTTATACTGAATTATCAGATCTCCAGTTCGTATTCAAGTCCCAGCAAATCGTCCCTCCATGCCCGGTTCTCGTTCTCTGCTGTCTTTACAAACCCCGCCTTCGTATACATCCCAATCGCCCTAGTTAAATCATTGGTAGTCTCTAAGCAAACCCTTTTAAAACCTTTTTCCCTTGCAAAACACATGGCCTGTTCAAAAAGATCTTTTCCAAGTCCAATTCCCCGGTAATTCGGATGCAGTAGAAACCAACGCAGCTGCGCCCGCTCTCCATGACCGACGATACCAATACAGCCCACGATTTCACCCTCATGTTCAGCACACCAGAGTCTGTCTTTCTCCGGATTATACTCAATCAGGAACTGATAAAAGGATTCTGCCACATATCCCTCAAATGCCACAGAATAATCATATTCCTTCTTGTAAATCCAGCCATGTAAATAGGTGAGATAGCCTGCATCTCCGGGTCTAACATCGTCACGTATGTTAATATCACCTCGCCTGATATTTTTCCCTTTGGTCAATATGGTTTCAATAGTAGTCATGTTCCTTGCCAGCATCTTAATCTCCTCCTCAGGAAGAGTCTCCACCAGCTTTTCAATCTGATGGTCGGAGCGTTCATTAAACTGGTCCTGGTTTTCCTTCCCTAATGGCGTGACTGTAAGGTATTGAGATCGTTTATCTTCTACAGACTGTTTTTTCTCAATCAATCCGGATTTTTGAAATTTTTTTAATATCCGGCTTAAGTACCCTACATCCATAGAAAGTGTATCTGCCAGCATACTGGCGGTACATCGTTCCGTTTTTTCTATTTCATGCAGAACCCGCACTTCGGAAAGAGAATACGGACTGTCCAGAAAATGCTGGTTAAGCAATCCGAGAACATTTGTGTAATATCGGTTGAAACTACGAATAATTCCTACATATTTCTTCAAATAACTCTGCATGGCTTTGCCTCCTGCTGTAAAATGATAAATATATCTTATCATTTTACTTGCTTTTGTCAAGTATTTTATTTGCTTTTATCAACTATGCATTCGTTTTGGAATCGGCAGACTGGGCAAAGCAATAATAAGAATTCTGGTTATCTGCAAAGCTTCGGACTTCTACACCGAAAAGGTATATTTCATCAAACCGACATTCATTTTGCAGGAAGGCCCTCCTTCCACTTATTTCCAAAGGCACAGTAACTGTCCTCCGCCATATAGTCGCCTTCGTGATAATACCCCGCTCTTGCCCTGCAGCCGCCGCATTCTTCTTTATAGGCGCACACACCACAGGTTCCTTTGTACTGTCTGCTACGCAGATTTTCAAACACACTGCTGCCGGACCAAATTTTATCAAAGGGCTCTGTCCGGATGTTCCCTGCTATTTCCGTCATATAAGCACACGGTCTGACCAGTCCCTCCGGAGATATTACACAGTAAGACAGACCGGCAAGACAGCCCTTTTTAAAACGGCTTACAACCCCCAGTTCCTTTGCTACACGGACAAACTGAGGAGCGCAGGTGGGTTTTATATCAATGGGAACTTTTTTCTGCTTCTCCATAATGGTTTTTAAAAGATCTTCATATTCAACAACCTGCAATGATGTATCTTCCAGAAATTTCCCTCTCCCCACAGGAATGAGAAAAAATATGTAATTTGCCACAGCTCCCGCATTTACACTGAAATCAATAATATCATTCACTTCAGCCTGGTTCCAGTCCAGAATAGTGGTATGGATCTGAAATGGCAGTCCGACCTTTTTACAGTTTTCTATCCCCTCCATGGTTAAACGGAATGCATCGGAGCAGCCTCTGAAATCATTATGTTTTTCTTCATTTAAACTGTCCACGCTGATTCCCATGGCTGCAGCACCGCAGTTTTTCAGCCTTCTGGCCGTTTCTTCCGTCAAAAGCGTCCCATTGGTTCCAAAGACGGGCCTTAATCCGACATCTGCAGCATGGGAAACCAAATGAAAAATATCGGGGCGCATCAGCGGCTCTCCTCCGCTGAAAATCATGATTTTAAATCCTGCTTTTGCAATTTCTCCGATCATCTTTTCCGCTTGTGACGTTGTCAGTTCTTCCGCTTTTCTGCTTCCGGCATCCTGGTAACAATGCCTGCATTTTAAATTACATTCATTGGTTGTCAGCCACGATACAATCATGGATGCACTCCTTTCGCTTTTACGCTCGTTGGACAGTTTCAAAAAAGTACATCCTATCTATATGCGGAAAAACTACGGCATAGAAGCTTATAACGATTGATAAAACCCACAGATCGCTGAAGAAAGCTGTCTCATCTTTTCCGCATTTCTACAAGCCCCAGACAAACAGCATTGCCCATTCAGCACGAGATATGATAGAATAAGTTTGTCGCATCAAGACTGGGAGCAATCAATGAACAGGAGAATATTATGAAAAAGAATATATTATTTGTAATTTTAGAAAAATTTGCAGATTGGGAAGCTGCTTATTTATCCTCAGCAATCCAGACATTTGGAGCGGATCAATACGCTGTCAAGACAGTCTCTTTAGAAAAAAAAGCAGTGGAGTCCATCGGCGGATTCCGAATCATCCCTGATTATGATATTCATGATATGCCAGAGGATTATGCGGCTCTCATCCTCATCGGCGGAACCTCCTGGAGGGCTGACCCTGCACAGCAGATAAGGCCTTTTGTAGAAAAGTGCTTTCACGCCGGCAGAATTTTAGCAGGTATCTGTGATGCTTCCGCATTTTTAGGTACAACTGGTCTTTTAAATAACGTCAGACATACCAGCAATGACTGCGGCAATTTAAAGCAGTGGGCCAAAAATGCTTATACAGGAGAGGAAAATTATATCATGGAGCAGGCGGTAAGGGATAAAAAAATTATTACAGCTAATGGAACTGCATCTTTAGAATTTGCAAGAGAAGTTCTTATAGCATTAAATATAGCACCTGAAAGGGAGATTCTTGATTGGTATGAATTTCATAAGTATGGCTTATATGAAGCAAACAGGAAATAAGCAAAGCCCGGGCATCCCCCCGGGCTTCACCAGTCTGGGGAAAATACCCCAAACTATAATTATAGATTAAGCATATGTGTCATTCCTTGTTCCATATAGCAAATGGAAAAATCTAAAACCTCAAAATTACAAATCAGTTCTGCCCACTTATCAATTCCGGTTCTTCTCATAATCAGTATCCCATCTGATGGTACAGTAACCTCCAGATCCCCGTCAAACGCCCCGAACGTATTTCTGAATCGCATCAGCGATTTCAGTTTTTTCACTACGTCTTTCTGGGCACAGGCTCTGATCTCCTCCATCGTATAATTATGGCGGTTAATTGCTCTGTGATCTTCTGACTGTTCCAGAGCCGCATAATCATTTTCACCTGCCAGTAATCCAACGTAATACACCTGCGGAATGCCTGGTGCGAAGAACTGTACCGCGCGGGCAAGTAAATATGCCTCTTCATTTTCATGAAGCGCAGAAAAGTAGGTTGCGTAAAGCTGATATGCCTTTTTAAACCGTTTCTTCTCCGGGTTCAGCGGTTTAAACTGATAACTGAGCCGGTCTTCGATCTGTTCAATTAATTCAGCTGCTTCCTCTTCGTCAACCCAGTCATAGGCATCATAAACACCAATTCCATCATGAGTATCCAAAACCGTGAATTGTGTGCTGGGAGCAACCTCCAGCCAACCTGCCAGCTTTTTTGTATCACCGGTATAGATGGCATGAAGCATCAGGAACGGCAGTACAAAATCGTAGCTCCAGACATTATGTGCCTCCAGCTTCTTTGCAGTCTCCCATGTATCATGGATTTCCGGCAAAAGCCATGCCCGGTCTCCTGTCATACCTGTAATTTCATCAATTACATTCCAGATATCCGGTTCAACCATAAAACAGCTTGTCTCTCTTTTTTTAACCACATAACCAAGTGCATCAAGGCGGATAATGCTGATACCGTTTAACGCCAGATGATTGAAATTCTCTCTCAGGTATTGCTTCGCGGTCTCTGTCCGAAGATCCAGATCAATCTGTTCATTGGTAAAGGTGCACCAAAGCTTCACGGTCTTACCATCTGCCCGAACAAAACTTAGATACGGTTCTCCGTCCTTTCGTCTGTACAAGAGGTTTATATCCCGTTCATCCGGTCTTCCTTCTCCCCAGAACTGCTCATAATCAAGGAACATGTCTGCAAAAGGGGAAACATCACCCCTCTCAAGATAATCCATGAATTCTTTACTCCTTTTGGAAACATGATTTACCATCACATCGCACATGAGATAATATTCTTCCGACAGCTTTTTAATATCATTCCAGTCTCCAAAAGCAGGCTCTACACATTCATAAGTAATAGGGGAAAAGCCCCGGTCTCCGCTGGAAGGGAAAAAAGGCAGAATATGTATCCCTCCTACAGCATCTTCAAAATATTCATTTAATACGTTTTTTAATGTACGGAGATTTCCTCCAATGCTGTCCGGATAAGTAATCAGCATTATTTTGTTGGATATATTCAAGTCGGCTTACCTCCATTATTTAATAGCCCCATCCATTACCCCTGTCACAATCTGCTTCTGGAGGAACAGATAAATCACAACAACCGGGAAAACGCTTAAAATTAAAGCGGCCATTGCCAGACCCAGTTCCGCTGTATATTCACCAAAGAAATAGAATGTGGAAAGGGGAATCGTCCTGTTCTTATCCTTGATGAGGACTAAGGAAGGAAGAAGAAAATCATTCCAGATCCATAATATATTAACAATCAGTATTGTGGTTGTAATCGGTTTTAAATTCGGAAATACTATTTTCCAGAAGCAGTAAAAATGCGAGCATCCATCAATCAGTGCTGCTTCTTCCATCTCCTTAGATATTCCCTTCATAAAGCCGTGATACATAAATGTGGTCATGGGCATACCAAAGCCCATATAAAAGAATATCAGTGCTGTACGGCTGTTCATTAATCCCAGCTTGCCGAAGATGCTGACGAACGGAATCATTAAAGACTGGAACGGTATGATCATGGCACAGATTAAGACTGTAAAGATGATCTTGTTTGCTCTAAAATTCCAGCGAACCAGCATATATGAGAGCATTGCGCCAAATACAATCAGCAGAATCTGAGAGAATCCAGTAATATAAGCCGTATTAAAAAGCACAGTTCCAAACTTCATGGTCACCCAGGCTTTTGTAAAATTAGCCAGTGACAGGGTATGAGGAAGGGACATTGGGTTTTTAATAATTTCAATTCTTGGTTTCATCGCATTGACCAGTACAAGAAAGAAGGGCAAAAGCATAAAAACCAAAAACAAAATTGCAAACACCTGTTTTAATAAGGAGTTGATTCTTCTTTGTGTCATCATATTGCGTCAACCTCCTTATTCTTTAAAACCGTCACCTGAGCAACTGCAATAACAGCAACCAGTAAAAACAGCAGAAATGCCTTTGCCTGCCCAGGACCCATATTCTGGTTTAAAAAAGCTTCATTGTACACATGCATGGAAATCAGTTCTGTGGTATTGTAAGGTCCCCCTTTTGTCAGAGAAAGGTTCACATCATAAACCATGAATGCCTTTCTCAAGGTGAGAAACAGCGTGATGGTAAATGCCGGCACCATCATGGGTATTTTGATTTTTTGAAGCATCTGAAGGGGGCTCGCTCCATCCATTCGTGCCGCTTCAATCAGACTTTTATCAATTCCCACAAATCCCGCAATATAAATTAACATCATATAACCGGCATTCTGCCAGACTCCTACAATGATCAGGGCCCATAAAGCCGCATGTGGATCTGTCAGCCAGCTGATTTCAAAAAATGGAATTCCGGTCTTCGTTCCAAAATAGACAAATACCCGGGAAAAGATAAACTGCCAGATATATCCTAAAATCACGCCGCCGATCAGATTCGGTGTAAAATACCCCGCCCTGTAAAAATTCTGTCCCTTCATACCGCTGGTTACCAGCAAACCGAATAAAAAAGCAGATGTATTTGTTAAGATCATAACAAAGAAAACATAATAAAACGTTTTACCTAAGGAACCCCAGAATGCGGGGTCCCTGACTGCTGAAATATAATTTCCGATTCCTATAAACTCAATTTTGCCGTCTAAGGAACCATTCCAATTCGTAAGTGATAAAAGCAGACCAGAAAAGAAAGGGATGAGTACTACGATGCCAAAAACCAACAGAGGAATTAACCCAAATGTAGCAAATACCTGAAAACTTTTCATAATTGATTTTTCTTTATACATAATATCTCCCATTTCATCTTTTATTTCTTGGAGAATTCCACCCATTTATCCTTAAACTGATTGGCAACATCGGCTCTGGTTATTTTTCCATCCAGATACTGCTGCATGGTTGCACCAAACTGATTCATAACACCAGCCGGAAAATAATCGCTCATTCTCTCAAGTGTGTTTCCCTGTTCCATATATGAAACAATCTGCTTTGCTACCGGATTCTCAGGCTGAACTTCAAAGCCTTCAAAAATCGGTACAAACATAAGGGTGTTGACATAGGAATCCTGTCCATCTTTTGAAGTAATCAGCCAGTTAAAGAAATCAATGGCTGCAGCCTGCTGCTCCGGTTTTGACTGCTTAGCGTCAATGGCGAACATGGAGTATGATAATACAATTTCCTTATTTCCTACAGCTGATTCGTCATCTCCCATTGGATAAGGCATCAGACCGACCTGCGCATCCGGATTAATATCTACAATGTTGGGATAAATATAATTACCGATGGGCCAGAAAGCAACTTCATCACTTGCCATCGTCAACTGGTCGTCCTCATAAGCATTAGCAAGAGGTGACTTGGCGTATTTATTGTATTTCATGAGAAGATCAAATGTATCCATCCAGTTGTTGAACACCTGGCTGTCTGCAAAATTGTATTCTCCCTTGCGGCATGCCTCAATGACAGTCTGTCTCTCATCGTAATTCTTACTTACTGCGCCATATAAAACAGAAGTCAGATGAGAGCCTAACAGCCAGTCCTTATTGGTAATCTGAACCGGTGCGTACTCTGTCTTTGAAATCTCTTCCAGAAGCTGTGCAAAATCTTTTCTTGATTTAATGGAAGAAGGATCAAACTCTTTTCCAGTGGCTGCCTCAATCACCTTTTTGTTATACATAATGCCGATGCCTTCAGCGGTTGTCGGAACTGCAAGAACTTTCCCGTCCGATTTTGTCTTATCCTGTGCCCAGCTGTAAACTTTATTTGCAAAATCTGTATCGGTGATATCTAAAAAATTATCTTTGAAAGCTGTAAATTCCGGTCCTCCTACCATAGTGATCGTAGGCGCATTCCCAGATGCATACAAGGATGTGAGCTTCTCATAAATCGTCTGTCCTGATAATGGAATTGCTGTAATTGTTACATTGGGATGAGATTCCATATAACGCTTAAATGTTTCTTCAAACTGTGGAACAATTTCCGGTTTTGTTACAAGGAAACTGATCTCCACTTTTCCCCCGCTGCTTTTGCTCTCACTGGTCTGTTCTGCTGCTTTTGTTTCTTCCTGTTTTGCAGGCACAGTTTCTTTCACGGAACCGGAGCAGGCCGTCAATGATGCTGCCATGACACCAGCCAATAAAAAACTAATAACCTTTTTCATAAATAATCCTCCTTCTCATTGTACATATTGCCATTTTTCTCTGAGATCTATCATCATCTCTTGTATAAATTATAACATTATAAAATGAGAATAAATAACGAAAACTGGCGCGAACATTGCAAATGTTGACAAATTACACATTTAATGCTTCTTATTAATCTGATCACTGTCCACCGCCAGCTGTATGGTATTGTTATGGCTTTGAATCATATAGTTCTTATAATCCCTTGGAGACATTTTATACGCGGATTTAAATGCCCGGAAAAAATTAGAATAATCGTCAAATCCGCTTAATTTATAGATATCCTGTATTCTTGCTCCCTCCATCAGAAAATTCCTTGCAATAATCAGACGCCTCTTTTTGCAGTAATCCATGATGGTCATCCGCGTATGCTTTTTGAATTTTCTCATGAGATGATATTTATTCATAAAGAAATGCCGGGCAATCATGTCCAGCGTAATCGGTTCCATATAATGCTGGTCAATATAATCCATAATTGATTGAATCATTTCATCATTTTCAAACGTGGTTATTTCTACCGACTGAGAATTCTGACTGTATCGGCAAAAAAGCAAAAGCAGCTGGCTTAAATAACTCTCCTGAAGATAGGAGCTGGCAAAATCCTCCACCTCACTCTCCCTGCATATTTTTCTGAAAATGGATTCAATTTCTTCACTCTGTTGTCTGGGAAGTCTAAATATCTCTGTCCTGCTTTCTCTTCCTATCATTTTATTATACTCAATTTTTCCACCCAGCAATGTTTCGATATAATTATATTCCAGCCACAGAACAAACCGCCGGTAGGGTTTTGTCATGTCTTTTATAACCGCACGATGCAAACGCTGATTATTAATTAATACGATATCTCCATGCTTCAGGGTATAGATCCGGCTGTCAATGATATAATCGCAGTCCCCTTGCGCATGGTAATATATTTCCAGAAAATCATGGTAATGGAGAGGATGATCCACAGAAGGGATATTATCCTTATAAAATACTTCGTAATTAGGTGAGTCCATATTATCTTTCATATACAACATGTTTTCCATAATCGTCTCCGTTCTGCCATACCATATCACGAACATGATCTTATACTTTTGTCCGAACAGGCTTAAGCTGACAATTTAATATCATAATCAGCATACCAAAACAAATCATACAATTCAATGATAACCGGGAAAACAAGAAAAGACGGGCACAATTCCTGCTCGTCTCTTCCTCAATGTTATTTCATTACGGTGTTATTTCTTTTCATTAATCTGGTCTACCAAATCATTTAGTTCTTTTACAGAACTGACATCCGGAGCAAAGCTTAAGATCTGGCGAAGGGGCATATACCGGAACATGGCATCATCCATCTGCTGTGTAATTGCCGATTTTGCAGCATCCCCATCGGAATTTCCTATTGCACTTCCTTTTTTATAACGTTCAATAAGAGGTTTGATTATCTCTGCAGCATCCGGATCTGACAGAATATCCCCTATGGTGCTGTTTAAATGGTAAACTACCGGTTCCTTCACTGCAGATTCCACATTCACGCTTACTTTTTGCCGAAGATCTCTGGAAGAGGAGCCTGCATGTATAAGATACGCACCTGGTTTAGCAAACCAGTCTTTCAATCCGACATGATAGTAGGAAAAAGCACGTTTACCAAGAGTAAAGGCAACTGTCTTTGTTTCTCCCGGTTCCAATTCAATCTTTGCAAATTCACGCAGTTCTCTCACAGGGCGGATTATCTGACTATCCAGTGCTTCCACATAAATCTGCACTACCTCTTTGCCCTTTAATTTACCTGTATTAGTTACGTTAAGGGTAATGGTCATAGTACCATCATCTTTCACAAAGGATTTATCTGCCTTCATATTGCTGTATTCAAAAGTCGTATAGCTTAATCCATGACCAAACGGGAACAGCACTTCCATATTCTTTTTATCGTAATACCGGTATCCTACAAATACCCCTTCCCGGTATTCTGATCGATCTTTCTCTCCTCCGTAATAAAGATAGGACGGATTATCCTCCAGTTTACGAGGAAACGATTCAGCCAGTTTTCCACTTGGATTTACATGACCGTACAAAATGTCAACAACTGCACCGCCAACTGCCTGACCGCCTAAATACGCTTCCAGAACTCCTTTCACCTTGTCAATCCAAGGCATTTCCACAGGAGAACCGTTGTGAAGCACCACCACGGTATTTGGTTGAACAGCTGCCACTGCCTCGATTAAAGCATTCTGGCATTCCGGCATACCCATATGGGTTCTGTCATAGCCTTCCGATTCAAAGGAATCGGGAAGTCCGGCAAAAATAACGGCTGTTTTTACTTTCTTTGCTGCTTCAACAGCTTCCTTAAGCATGGCTTTGTTGACCTGATCTGCATCAATCTCATATCCCTGGGCATAAATTATCCTCTTATCTTTGGCCGCCTCCACAGCAGACTCCACCCTTGTAGAATTGATATGAGAGCTGCCTCCCCCCTGATATCTTGGGTGAGCAGCAAAATAACCGATAAATGCCACCTCGTCGGAATCAGAAATGGGAAGTATTCCTTCATTTTTCAAGAGAACTGCGCACTCTCCCTCCATCTTTCTCGCAAGTTCATGATGGGCATCCTTATCCCACTTTGTTTCTGGCTTCCGGTTCTTTAAGCAGCGGTCTACAATCGTCAGAATTCTGGTGACTGCCTGGTCAAGAACTTCTTCTTTAAGCCTTCCCTCTCTCTCTGCCTCTAACAAAAGTGTATCATTAATTCCGCCTGATGAGGGCATCTCTAAATCAAGTCCTGCCTCGACTCCTGCCACGCGGTCATTGACAGCTCCCCAGTCACTCATAACATATCCGTCAAAGCCCCATTCATCTCTCAAAATATCCGTGAGATAGCGTTTGTTTTCCGATGCGTAAGTTCCGTTTATTTTATTATAAGAACACATCACTGTCCAGGGCTTTGCAGATTTTACCGCTCCTTCAAAAGCAGCCATGTATATCTCCCGCAGCGTTCTTTCATCTATGACGGAATCAGAAGTCATACGCCTGTGCTCCTGGTTATTGGCAAGAAAATGTTTTAAACTGGTTCCCACCTGCTTACTCTGGACTCCCTTAATATGGCTTCCTGCCATTTCACCAGCAAGGTATGGATCCTCTGAAAAATATTCAAAATTTCTGCCACACAAAGGCGAACGTTTAATGTTAACAGCCGGTCCCAGAATAACACTGACTTTCTCCGCCTGACACTCTTCACCCAAAGCCTCACCCAGACTTGTAAGCAGTTCCCTGTCAAAGGATGAGGCAGTTGCACATGCGGTAGGAAAACAGACTGCTTTTATACTGTCATTAACTCCAAGATGATCACTTTTTTCATCCTGCTTTCTTAATCCGTGAGGGCCGTCACTTACCATGGAGGCCGGAATATTCAGGCGTTCCACTGTCTTTGTATGCCAGAAATCCGCTCCCGAACACAATCCTGCCTTCTCCTCCAGTGTCATCTCCCCAATTATCTTTTCAATATCCATTTTTATCTA
Source organism: Bacillota bacterium (assembly GCA_023460575.1). GTDB lineage: Bacteria > Bacillota > Clostridia > Lachnospirales > Lachnospiraceae > Lacrimispora. Next base: position 25,823 of record JAEWPQ010000060.1, on the reverse strand, counting down.
CCCCTTCTATCGTGATTAATTGCTATCGGATGTTATAAACACTTCTCACAGTAAGCTCCTCCGGCATTCCTTTTAAAATCCTGATTTTTCGTTTTCCTGGATTCATATCAAAGAAATTATCGCTAAGCAGCAGATCATCCTGCTTATTACGGATCTCTACGGAACGGGCATAAGCCTTAGCTGTTACAATCAGGTAGTCTCCATCTGACCGGACAGTCAACTGCGGATCAATAAAACGGTAGTGTTTGGGCGGACAGAATAAAACCGTTCCCTGGGACAGGATTTCACTCTCCTGTTCCAGCTTAAAACTCACATAATCCTCATAGAGGCCCGCTTCCTGCAATGAAACCTTTTCAAACCAAAGGGAAGAAAGCTTTGGAATCATGCATTCCTCCTGACCGCTTTTTACTATTTCACCGGTATTCTTTCTCAGCTCCCAAATGGCCGTCACCCTTTCATCCTTCCTGGTCTCATTGGATGCACAAAGACGTATGGACTTGATTACCTCATAAGGCTGGGCGTTGGGGTTGGTATCCTGGGTTAGAATCCCCTCTTCCTCACAGGAAATCATGAGAGGTGCAAAAAATCGTTTTTCATAGTAATGAAGTGCTTTCCACCTTCCGCAGTAATCAATGGAAGACCATGAGGCAACCGGCCAGCAGTCATTAAGCTGCCATACAATCGCTCCCATGCAGCGTCCCCGGTTTCTTCTAAAGTGCTCCACCCCTTAACGGATTGCCTCTGCCTGCAGAAGCTGGGAAGCATAAAGAAGCGTGTCAAAATCCCCCGGATAAAGAAAGGTCTGCTCCATGTAATTCATGATTTTTCCATTTGCCGAGGAATTGCGCTGATGCTTTTCCATCACATAGGAAAAGATGTTTCTGTCTTCTTTTTGCGTAAATGTCTCCACTGTCTTTAAAGAAGGAAATGACTGAAAACCAAATTCTGAAACATACCGGAAATAGAATTTACGATACTCCGTAATTGGTTTATTCCCATGCCACACATCCCAATAATGGACATCACCGCGGTTTTCATCATTGGGATTATCAAAGCTGCCTCCGGAAGAGGGACTGGCCGGCCAGTAAAAAGTCTGTGGATCCTCTTCCTTTAAGATCTTCGGTATTATATATTCATAGAGCTTAATATAATCAGCTTTCTGTCTGGGAGTACCCCCCCAGATCCCGGTATCCGTAAACATCTCCATCTCATTATTGCCGCACCAGAGCCCGAGACTGGGGTGACTGCGGATTCTTCTGATATTATCAATCAATTCCCTTCGGACATTCTCCTCAAATTCTTCCGTTAAATCATAATGCGCACAGGCAAACATGAAATCCTGCCACACCACCAGTCCAAGTTCATCGCAGATATCCCAAAATGCATCAAAGGGATAATGACCGCCTCCCCAGACACGGATTACATTAAAATTAGCTTCCCTGCACTGGTTTAACAACTCTCTTGTTCTTTTTTCGCTGCATCTGCCTAAAATACAGTCCTCAGGAATATAATCGGCTCCCATTGCAAAAAAGCTGATTCCGTTGACTTCATGTGCAAAGGATTCACCGAACTTATCCTTTGTTCTCCGTACCGTAAGCGTACGAAGACCTATCTTCTTTTCCCAGGAATCAACCTCCTCATTATCTTTCAGAAGCTGAACCATTACAGAATAAAGATTTTGATCCCCATACCCATTCGGCCACCAGAGTCTGGGGTTTTCAATGAGAATCTCTTCTATCATTCCATCAAAGGTACGTACTGTCCGGCTCCCATCTGCCAGGTCTGTAACCGAAACGCACAGAGTATAGCCATCTTTCATAAACTCCCTGGCATGCTCCCTTAAGTCAATCAGACTGTTATCACTGATACAGTCCACAACAACCTTAAAATCCAGATAAACACCTTCCTGCTCATGGCGCTGAGTAACAGAAACACTGTTAAATCGGGCACCGGTTGCACCGGTTAAATGAATCTCTCTCCAGATACCGGCATCAGGGAGTCTGGGACCCCAGTCCCAGCCAAACATGCAATGTGCCTTTCTCAGCTTCGAAAAGCCCCGCATGGCATCTTCGGATCCACCGATTTTTTCCTTTTCATATTCTTCTTCTATGTATCTGGTTGGAGAATGAAACATGATACGGAGCTCATTCCCTGTCCGCTTTATCAAATTGGTTACTTCAAACTCCCATTCCCGGTGCATGTTATTTACACTGCCAAGTCCCGTGTCATTTAAATATACATCAGCCAGAGTATCAAGCCCGTTAAAGTGAAGATAGACTCTTTCCTGCTCCAGTATCACCTCATCTGCATCAAAGATGCCCACGTATTCGAACTCTTCCTTCATCAGTTCCAGTGCCTTTAACTCATTGTCCCGCCAGTAAGGATCTTCCATCACCCCATTGGCCAGAAGATCACCATATACGCTGCCCGGCACTGCTGCCGGATACCATGTCTCTTCTGATGCAATCCTCATTACAAATGTTTTGTCTATTACCCTTTTTTTCATCCAATCTCCTTCCAGTCCGGAATCAGACCGTCGATAAGTCCCACTCCTCATGAATTTTGGGTACATCATTAATCAGTCTTTTTGTATAAGCTGCCTGTGGATTCAGAATCACCGATTCCGCAGTTCCCGATTCCACGAATTTTCCATGTTCCATTATATAGATGGAATCAGAGATATAAAAGGCAAGCCCGATATCATGAGTGATAAAAATAATGGTCATGTTGGTCTCATCTCTCAGCTTTAACAGCATATCCAGTATTGTCGCCCTGGAACAGGCATCAATCATGGAAGTCGGCTCATCGGCCAGCAGAATCGCCGGCTTTAAAAGAAAGATTCTGGCAATCATCAGTCTCTGCATCTGTCCGCCGGAAAGCTCAAAGGGGTATTTGTTAGTCAGCTCCTCAAATTTAAGATTTACAAAGCTGCAGGCCTCCGCCATCATCTCCACCTTTTTTTCATAGGGAAGTCTGGTCCCGCCCCTCATTTTAATGCAGTCCAGAAGCACCTGATCTATTTTATAAAAAACATTAAAGGAAGAAAACGGATCCTGAAATATGGCCTGAATCCCCTTCCAGTACTCTTTTTTCTTTCTATAACCCTTTATATCCCGGGGCTTTCCCTGAAAACAAATCTCTCCTTCCGTGACATTGATTAGCCCCAGCAGCATCTTTAATAAGGTTGTTTTTCCGGAACCGCTCTCTCCCACAATGGATACAATCTCCCCCTCGCAAAACTGAAAATCCACATGGTCTACCGCCACTATTTTTTCCTTCCCCATGCCAAAGATCTTAGTAACACCGGTTCCGCTTAAACAGGAGATATTCTGTTCTGACTTCTTTCCTTCATTCATCCCGGTAAACCTCCCTCAATTCCTTTTCTTCCAGATAACAACGGTACATACGGCCGTTCTCTGAATGGCTTTCTGCAATTTGGTGAAGCATACAGGCAGGCTTTGCATAACTGCAGCGGTCTGCAAACCGGCAGCCTTTGGGCGGATTTTTTAAATTAGGGGGAGTACCCGGTATCGCAGTGAGCTTCGCTTCTCTTGCCCCCTTCTCCGGCACCAGGATCGAACCCATCAGACCCTTGGAATATGGATGGAGAGGATCAAAGACCATCTCCCTGGCAGTCCCGTGCTCCACGATCTGCCCTGCATACATCACCATGATTTCATCCGTCACATTGTAAAGAAGAGGAAGCTCATGGGTTATGAATATCATGGATTTAATGAATCCTTTCTCCATTAAGTTTTTAAGCATCTTGATTACCATCTTCTGAGAAGTCACATCAAGCGCTGAGGAAGGTTCATCGGCAATCAGTACTTTTGGTGACAATATGGTAGATATGGCTATGACTGTCCTCTGCCGCATGCCTCCGGAGAGTTCCACTGCGTGTTTGTTTAAGACGCTTTCCGGAAGCCCCAGAATTTCAAACCGCTCCCTTGCCAGATCATAGATATTTTTTTTCGTAACACCGGGATCATGGGCTCGTATCACATCCTCGATAAAGGAAATAATCTTCTGTGTTGGATTCAGGGCATTCATGGCCGCCTGAGGGATATAGGCAATTTCATTGCCAAGTACTTTCCTGCGTATCTCATCCGGCTTCATACCCGTTATATTTACTCCATCCACTTTTATGGTCCCGCTCTGATAATGAAGGGGCGCAAAGTAATACCCCATCAGACTCAGCGCCAGTGTGGATTTTCCGCAGCCTGATTCCCCTGCGATTCCAAGAGATTTCCCTTCTTCTATTTTAATCGATACTCCGTCAACTGCAAAGATATTTTCTCCAAATCTTGTTATATATTTTGTTTTCAGATGATCCACTTCCAGCATTGTTTTTCCCACTTTTTCATCCCCCTCACTCTCTTAACTGCGGATTAAATATCTGATCCAGGCCTGTATTCATCAGATTTAAGGAAAACGAAATCAGTGCAATGGAGATAATGACAGGAAAATATGCCCACCAGTCCCCATTTAAATGTGCGCTGTAGGACATCGCCCAGTTCATCATAAGTCCGAGAGTCGATACGGTCGTTGTGGCAGGCCCCAGCCCGATCATAGACAGCTGGGCCTCCGCAAGAATCCCTGATGAGATCTGTAAAATCAGTGCCATTACAACATAAGATGCGATATATGGAAGAATGTCCGTCAGAATAATCCGAAACAGACTGTGCCCCGACAGCTTAGACAGATTTACATGATCCCTGTTGCGAAGCGAAATCACCTGGGAACGAACCGATCTGGTAGTCCAGGTCCATGAGGTCATCCCTATAATAACCGCCACCATCATTACACCTCTGGCATTCTTGCCGATACTGTAGGAGATGAGAATGAGAAGGATAAAGCTGGGTATTACAGTAAATAAATTGGTGATAAACAAAATCAGATCATCTATAAATCCGCCTAAATAACCGGCGATAAGACCAAGGGAAAGACCGATGGTGGTTGCAATGAGTCCTGCAATAAATCCAATCTTTAAAGATGTTTTTATCGCTGCCACCAGTTCTGTTAAAACATCACGTCCAAAATTATCTGTGCCCAGAATAAATACACGTCTGCTTCCCACATCTGAGACATTCACATAGGAGGTAGATGGTATTGTCTTTTTTACTGACAATTCCCCCGTCTCCCCGTTCTTATCAGCCACAAGAACATCTCTGTCCTCAAGAAGTCCCGAAATCTTCTTATCAAGGCGGCTGAAATACTTTTTCCTGGCTGCGATAAGCCCTTTCTGTTCACTGGCGGAATCATAATAATTACTCCACAGTGAAACAAGCCCGTCTGCATCCGTCACATCCATCTCCTTTGGAGACACACCTGCAAACTGCTCCAGCCAGTCCGCCATTGCCATACGTTCTTCAAGGCTTAAATTTTTTTCAAGCCTGCCGGATGATGCATTCATATTTAACGTATATGGATCTGTGTTTACCGCTTCTGTAACAGAAATATAGGTTCCTGGTTTAAAAAAATTACCCTGGCCAACCATCTCCAAAGGATCATCGGTTACAATCAAAGGATAAAAAAACGTCAGCAGCAGCAATGCCGCAAATATTACAAATCCCACTGTAAATTTAGGGGAATGGAAAATCTGTCTGATCTGGTTTTTCATCACTCGCCCTCCTAATCCTGCTGTGCTGCCTTGATCCTGGGATCAATGACTCCGTAAATCAGCTCCACAAATAAATTAGCCAGTAAAACCATAATTGTAATAATCAGTGTACATGCAGATATCAATGGGTAATCTCTCCCTTTGACAGCGGCCAGCAGTGTGGTTCCAAGCCCAGGATAGCTGAAGATGATTTCTGCAACCAGCGCCCCTCCGATCATGGTTCCGATGGACATGGCAAGACCTGTGATCTGGGGAAGCATGGCATTGCGAAATACATATCCTACGATTTTCCGGTCTTTGATTCCCATAAACCGGCTGTATTTCACGTAATCCGCATTTAATTCGTAGATTGACATGGAACGCATACCGATCGCCTGGCCTCCTATGGTTATGAGGACAACAGACCAGAATGGAAGCTGGTAATGAGCCAGCACAGAGCGGAAAAATGTGATGCTGGCTGAAGGGATCAAATCGAATCCATAACCTCCGCTGGAAGGCGCCAGTCCCAGCTTCAGCGAAAATACATATAACAGAACAGTTGCCATGCCAAAGGCCGGTACATTGCTCATAAATAGAAATGCAGGAAGAATTCCTTTATCAAAGATACCTTTTTTATAGGCAGAAACCGCTCCAAGAACATTCCCAAGGATCCAGCCAAGCAAAATTGCAGGAAGCTGGAGACAGACGGTCCACCATACGGATGAAGCGATAATATTCCCCACTGTTCTGGGATATTGGCTGAAGGAAACTCCAAAATCCCCTCTTAAAGCATTCTTTATAAAAATGAAAAACTGAGTGCTCATCGGCAGGTTAACGCCGAACTTCTCCGCATAGTCCTCATATACGGCCTGGATGGCGGTAGAATCGGTCATGCCGTCTACCGCTCTGGCCGCAATGGCTGAGACCGGATCACCTGGCATCAGTCTGGGCAGAACAAAATTCAGCACAACAGCGATTACCAGAGTCAACAGATACCAGATGATTTTATTGGTATAATATTTTTTATATCCCATCAAAGTCTCACCCCTTTTGTATTTCCTGTCATTTTACATTCACCAGATTATAAAGTGCTGCGATTCCATAGCCATCGGTGCAGTCCGTGGGCGGAATATTATCTCCGTCATCAAGCTGCGGGAACCCGGTCCATACACTTTCATTCACTGCATGAAACAGCATCGGTCTGTACATCAGGGAGAAGGAAGGAACCTCATCCAGGTAAATCCTGCTCAGTTCCGTATAATATTCTTTCAGTGTATCCTTATTGGTCTCTAAAGGAATCTTCTTTAAAAGATTGTTGGCATCTTCGTTAATATATCCGCCGTAGTTACCCGTCCAGTTAACCTTAAGGCCTGCATAATCGGTGGACATGAAAGCCATGGCTCTGCCCCACGGGTTTGCAACGGAAGCTGCAGGCGGGTTCCACATACAGATATCGAACTTCCTGGTTGTCATATCATCATAGAAGGTATTGGCATCCGGAAAATAAGTCTCTATTCCGATTCCAATTTTGCTGCCTGCCGCTGCAACAATCTCCAAAGCTGCATTCCAGTCAGTCCAGCCATCCGGGCATTCGGCTTTAAATGCAAGATTCTTGCCGTCGATTTCACGGATTCCATCTCCATCTTTATCCACAATTCCGGCTTTGTCTAAGAGTGCCTTTGCTCCTTCCACATCATTGCCTGTAAACTGATAGTCCTTTAATGCATCCTGATTCACCAGCGCCTGCTCTCCGGAAGTAGGATTCATGATGGAGCGCGGTACATCTTTAAAGCTGGGGGACTGATTGGACATGGCGGAAGCGATGATCTGGTCATAATCAACTGCCATGGCAATGGCCTTTCTCACTTCTTTCCGGTCAAGGCCCGGTTTTTCCACATTAAAGAAAGCGGTTGGCATAGTGGCACAGACGCCGTAAGGTGCCTCATCAATATAGGTGGAGATGGGCAGACCATCTTCTTCCCAAAGCTTCTGCACATTGGTTATAAACTGCTGGGAAACATCAACCTCTCCAGACTTAAACGCAGTATCCCCTGCGGAATTATTCTCATAGATTACATGAGTAATATATTTGGGTGCAGGAAGCTTTCCCCATAAAGCCTTTCCCCAGTAATTATCATCTCTTACAAAAACAACTTTCTGGTCGTCATTGTAATAGGATTTATAAGGTCCGGAAGAAACGAAATCGTCCATACGGTCCTGTTTGATTTTGTCTGCATCGCCGCCATTGCGCTGCTCCACCTTCTCTAGATAGGCTTTCTGAAGAACATAGATCTTCGGAACATATTCCACAACCTTTAACGGGTTCACAGGAAGACCTTTTTCATCCAACTTCGCTTTAAAAATTACAGTATGATCATCTTTCGCTTCAACGGAATCAATGTAATTGGAATAATCACTGCCCTGGGCAGTAGCATACTTTTTATGACAGTCAAAGGTATATGCCACATCCTGCGCTGTAACAGGAGACTTGTCACTCCACTTGGCATCCGGGTTTAAAGTTATGGTCAGTTCTGTCTGTCCGTCGTTCCAGGAATAATCCTTTCCTAAAAGTCCGTAAAGTTTTCCATCCAGCATGTTATACATAAAAAGCGTCTCATAAACAATCTCCCTGGCATTATCCTGCTGGGTTACAGCCATTGCATTGTTTGAATTAGAGCTTAACGGATTCCAGTCATTGATTGTCCCCCACTGCTGTCCGTTAAAGTACAGGGTCTCCTTCCTCGGTGTGGAACCGGCATCTGCCGTATCCTTCTTTTCTTCTGCAGATGATGTCTCTGCAGCTGTCTGTGTCGTCTCCTCTGCCTTGCCTGTCTGTCCGGTTCCTTCGGTCGGCACTGCTTTCTGACAGCCGGAAAGAAGGGTCATCGTCATTGCGCCAACAGTCAGAAGCGCAGTCCACTTGCTCTGTCTCTTTCTCATTCATAAACCTCCACCCATTAATCTCCCGGATCTTTACCGGGGCATTTATCTGCTACATTTCTATTGTAGGTGTTAATAGGCTTAATTAAAATGTTACTATTTTCGTTTTTGGTGTGATATTTTCAGTTTTTCCATCTCTCACTCTTGAATTTTTCCGGTATTCACTGGGGGTTACGCCAGCCGCCCATTTAAATGTTTTCATAAAATGCTTTGGATCTTCGTATCCTGTCATCTGCCCGATTTGTCCGATCTTATAATCCGTTTCCGACAGCAGCCTCTTTGCTTCATTCATACGGATCTTTCGCAGATAAGAGACAAAATTATCTCTTGTATATTCCTTAAAAGCAATGGAAAATACCGTATAATTCATGGAAACGTGATTGGATACCATCGCCATGTTGATATTCCTCCCATAGTTTTCATTGATATAAGCCAATGCCTGCTCCAGCTTAATCCGGTTTTTATAGTCATCATTTTCACTGATCGCCCTCTGATTGATACAGGAAAATACACGTCTGATTTCCGTGCAGTATTCATCAATGTTGTCAAATTCAAGCATATGGCAGAGTCTGTCCGGCGCTATCTCTTCCACTGTCAGGATTCTGCCGTAAAAATCTTTTACTCTCGAAATAATCTGGCAGATCAGCGCCTGAAACTGCACTCCTTCTATATCGCCTGCCTTTACTTTGTCTGTAATTTCAAGAAGAAAGGTTTCATTTTTATTGATTCTCTGGGTACCGATCCGCTGTACGAAACACTCCAGTTCATTGGGAGGCATCAGACAGCTGCTGCCGGTTCTGCTTCCTTCTTTCTGCATACAGAACGCATGAATTCTCCGCTGCCTGGCCTGCTCATATGCTTCTCTTAAATTCCAAAGCCCATGACAGGAATCGCTTATTCCCAGGCTGCACCCGTCTCCCCTGCTCAAAATAAGATCATTGGCATCTTTTGCAGTCATCAGTAACACATGGCAGCCCTCCAGATCAGGAAAGGAGAATATCTGGGTATTCTGTAAGTCTGTCAGTGTTTTTCCTCCGCAGACCACTGAAAATTCATTTTTATTAAACCAGCTTAATCTCCCTGCCTCTTCCATCTCCTCCCGGGTAACATTCTCGGATAACAGGATCCGTCTTAACTGGCTGTAACACAATGCCTTCTTTGCCCGTTTTTCAGTCTGTTCCTGTTGTATCTCCTTCTCCAGCTTCACCATGATTGAATTCAGCTCTTCCCGCTTGACAGGCTTTAAAAGATATTCCCGGGCACCGCATCTTAGTAAATCAACGGCACAGGAAAAATCATCATAACCGCTGACTGCAACAATTCTTGGTATGTACTGGCTTTTTTGAAGTTCTTTTACCAGTGTGATTCCATCCATCTCAGGCATCCGAATGTCAGTAATCAGGACGTCAATGGGCATTTCCCCCATAATCACAAGCGCCTCCAGACCATTTTTACATTCCAGAATCTGGTCAACCGGAACCTGACACCGCGCAATCATGGCTGAAATTCCTTTTCTGATAATTTTACAATCCTCTGCAACCAGCACATTTTTCATGTAATCCCCCACTTTCTTTTCTGATATGGAATTTTTACTGTAACCCGGGTATAACGATGCTCACTGGAATCGACAGTGATTCCATAGGCCGGACCAAAACCAATCTGCAGCCTGTCATGGACATTCTTTAATCCAATCCCGTTCTCCTGCCCGGATGTATCCTCTATATCACCGTTCAGCCGTTTATGCAGTTTTTCCAGTTCATCCTCTCCCAGCCCGCACCCGTGATCCGTGATTCGGATGTAACAGTCATCTTCAACAATCTCTCCTTCCATATAAATACAGGTATCTTCTGTAAATTCCCGCATTCCGTGTCCAATTGAGTTCTCAACAATTGGCTGAAGTGACATCTTGGGTATTTTCTGACACAGGATCTCCTGTGGAATCTCCATATTCAGGCTGATCTCATCGTCATACCACAAGTTTACCAGAGCCAGGTAATTCCTGATTTGATCAATTTCCGCTTCCACTGTTACATACCCTGACTTCCACCGCATGCTGTAACGCAAAAGTTCACCAAAAGAAGCCACTATATCTGCAATCTCATATTTTTCATCTATTTCCGCCATCATTTTTATTGATTCCAGTACATTGTAAATAAAATGGTTATTGATCTGATTCTGCAATGCCTTAATCTGTGAATCTTTTACAAGCAGTTCCCGGTGCAGGGTCTCCTCCATCAGATTCTGTATCCGGTCCAGCATGGTATTCAGTTCAATTCCCAGTACTCCAAACTCGTCTTTGCTCATATTCTGGACTCTTACCTTTAAATCCCCCTGCTGAACCTGGTAAACTGTGTCATAGATCTCATAAAACTGCCTTAATATGTGGGTTACCTGCCTATTGGAAAAAAGAAGCAGCACAACGACAATCACGATCCAGAGCAGAAAAAACTGTATTTTGGAAGAGCGAAGAACCATTTTGTCACTCCTGGTGGAAACGATCCGGATTAAGTATCCCTGAATGGATTTAATCTTTACGCATCCGGCTAAAACCTCTTCCCCTCCGATTGTTGTTTTTTTGCAGACAGCACCGCTTTGAATTGAATCTGATTCTTCATTGCTATGTAAAAAATCCATTATCTCATCCTTTTGCTTATCCCACAGTGCGGAAAGTTCCGGGCTGCTGTAAATGGTGCCTGCCTCATCCACAAAACATGTTCTGTCTGACTCTGTTGAATGATAAAGATCAGGAAACATATTTTCCATGGTCACCGCAGACTCCACAATTCCATAACGGCCGTACCGGTAATCATTCAGTCTTGTTATCAGAGAGGCAATTCTTGGTACGCTGCCTGGATCATTCTCCTGTTCCAGTGTATCCACATAATCAAAACACCAGGTCCCAGTTGGAGGAACGCCATTCTTTCCCCATTTTAAGTCTGCGATTCTCTCCTGTTTGTAGAGAAGAGGAATAATTTCCTTAACACAATTGGAATTCACAAATATTCTGAGTTTATAAATATAGGGATTGCTTTTAACAATCTTCTGCACTCCGCTGATCTCTTTTCCATAAAAATCCAGAATGTCCATAAAACTAAATTTTTTGTCAGAAGCAATCTGATTTAAGAAGTCATTAATGGACTCATTATTCACAATTATCTCAGCAGATAATTTACAGTTTACTGCTATCTGTTCCGCATTCTGACAGCTTTTATCCAGCTCGAAGATCATCTGTGTTTGTCCATCCTTGTATAAGGATGTTTCCATATTATGAAAAAACAGCAGAAGAAAAATACCAATCGGCACCATTAAGACACCAAGTATGAGCAATGTAAATTTGCTGCTCAATGGAAGCACTCTGAATTTTTTTCCGGCTATCCGTTTTCTGTCTATCAGAATCTGAATCCCCCTTTCCAAAAATAATTCAGGTCACCCCTCTTTTATCAGACTGATCTCCTGCTTGTCTGTCAGTTAATCAGCCTTTTCCAATATATGTTTTATGCTCTTAGTTTTATGTTCTTAGTCTTGTGATTTTATGTCAGGAAAATTAAGATGGTTGTCAGCATAAAGAAAGGTTCAGACATGTATGTTAATTAGCTGCTAAATGAGGTGAAAGAAATCCATCTGGCCATCCTTTAGAGATTTTACGGGTCTTTCTGTTATAATTGCATCTTCAGGCAAGGTTCCAAACAAAACAGGTGCATTAGGGTCATGGCTCTCGCTGTTTCTGCGAGCCCGTTCCAGTGAAAAAACTCCATAGCAGTACTTACAGCCATGAACGCAGCTGTCATAACTGCCAATATCCACGCTTTCCATACAGCTGCAGCCGGGACGCTGCCCTGTATCCCTCCGTTTACGAAGACTGCATCCGGTAAGCTTTTCAATTAAATCTCCGTCAATGCAGGAAGCTCTGGTAATTCCAAACCGGCTTAAATCAGCAGATTCGCAGCAGGCAGATAATTGTATGCCGTACTTTTGTGCAATCCGAGAGAACCCTTCACCGATCCGGTACATCTCCTCTTCCTGTATGGGAAGGGCTCCAAACTCCCGTAAAGGAGTTTTCAGCCTGGCATAAAAATCAAGGAAACTGAAAATACATTTATTTGTGCTGCCCTGCAGTAAGCCGGCCATTCTATCAAAACATCTTAAATGATATGCCACGTCCATCCCACCGGTTAAAATAACCGGATCATAACGCCAGATGATACGGTCCGGACCCAGCCTTGCGCCAAGCTCCTGAAATGTGGCGATCAGTTCTTTTTTATCCGGCAGATATTCTTCCACATCTCTTCCATAAGGCGTGAGAGTAAACTGCATATAAAAATCATATCCCATTGCGGATATGGTGTCAAGCTTCGAAATCATCACTTTTGGATTCTTCGTCCAGAATACGATGCAGTCCACGATTTCAGGGCTTAACTGTACACGGCTTAACCGATAAGGATTTCTTGGATTTGGAACCAGCACATACCCTTCCTTTAAACGATTCAGCATCCAGTCAGAATAAAACGCCGGAATATCTGTCCGGCGGCTTGCACTAAGAATCATTTAAACTCTCCTCTTCTACTATTAATCTGTGAAATCCAGATCCTGATTATGGCATATTTCAATCTATTGCTAAGCCAGGATCAACCAGCAACACTTATTAATATGATACATGATTTAAAAACAGGTGTAAATATGGATGGCAAAAAAATCAGCATTATATGGAAACCAAACCGATATGAAGCAGACCGATTCTTAGCAAATCGGCCTGTTTTTTTATTTTTTATATCTGTTACATCTATTCTTTTTTGTGTTTTCTCTAACTATTCTTAGATATTTTAATGACTTTTTTCATTTATAGACATATTATTAACAATTTTTAATAATTCTTAATATTTATTGACATATGTTATTAATTCAAAAATAAATACGATAAAGCTTTTGTGAAGTAAATATTTTTACAGGGGGGTGGTTCCATTGCGGAATTTACAATAACCAGCTGACACTCACTCAGGTAACAGGGGTATGAAAAGCAAAAGATGAAAACGAAAGGAAATAAGAATGCGAAGAAAAAACAAATTATTAACAACAGGTGTTGCTGCTGCTGCGATGTTTACAATTATGAGTTCCAGCGTTTTAGCAGCTCCCTATGACAACAAACAGTTTGATTTGGTACAGCCCGATGGAAGTAAGGTTTTAGTTAATGCCACAGGAGATGAATATTTCCAGCAGATAGAGACACCGGAGGGGTATACTCTCTGCCGTGATGAAAACGGCTGGATTTGTTATGCCAAATTAAATGAAGACAAGACAGAGTATATATCTGCAGGAATTGTCTATAAGGGAATTAATAGCCGAAGTTCGTTAGATCAGGGAAGAAATAACCTGGAAAAGCATGTAAAAATTAAAAAAGAAGCAATCAAAGATAAAGTTGATGAAGTAAGGAAAAGACTCCATGGAACTGACCTAAAAAATGCTCCGGAATCAGACAGTGAATCGGGCAGAGGGCTCCTGGATTCAAAAATAAAGGCATCCGGCGATGTGAAAGGCCTGACGATTTTAGTTGATTTTCCTGATGTAAAAAGTGATATCGACCAGTCAGAAATAGACCGTTTCTTTAACGAAACAGGTTACACAGGCTTTCACAACAACGGATCTGTAAAAGATTATTATTATGATGTTTCCGGCGGAAAAGTCACTTATACCAATACATTAATAGGATTTTATACAGCGAAGCACCCCAAATCCTATTACGACGACATTTATGAGCAAACCGGTTCCTATGCAAAATCAGATGAACTTGCTGAGGAGACTTTTCAATGGCTTAAGTCTTCCGGATTTAACCTGTCCTCTCTTACCACTGATTCCAGAGGATACATAAAAGCCGTTAACCTCCTTTACGCAGGAACGCCAGATGCCGGATGGGCAAAGGGACTATGGCCCCATCAGGCCTGGTATCCCAAGTCTGATTATATTAACGGTGTCAGAATCCAGAAATATGAGATGTCTGAAATAGGCAGTGATATGTCACTCTACACAATATGTCATGAGAGTGGTCATATGATATACGGATATCCGGATCTTTATGATTACGATGGTGATTCCCAGGGCACCGGAGCATATAGCTTAATGAGCACCGTTTTAAATTATAAAAACCCGGCACCGCCGGATCCATACTGCAGAAATATTATATCCCGCTGGAATCTGCCCATGAGCATGAACGAATATGGCGCCGGAACAAAATTTACTGCAGTTGCTGATAGTAATGGAAATTCCTATACTTATAAATGGTCGGGCAGTCAGTCAAATGAATATTTCTTAATAGAAAACATCCAAAGGAAAGGAAGATATGCTGATGTACCGGATGCAGGACTGGCCATCTGGCACGTGGATGAAAAAGGAAATAATTCCAAAAATGAAATGACATCCGGCAGTCATTACTTAGTATCTCTTGAACAGGCAGATGGAAATTATGATCTGGAAAGAAATGTAAACGGAGGAAACAGAGGCGATTTATTCCGGGCAGGATACAGAGATTCTTTTACCAGCGTTACAACTCCCGGTTCCAAGTGGTGGAATCAATGGGAATCCGGTCTGGAATTATCACAAATCAGCAGTCTTGGTACGGAAATGACATTTGTTCAGTCCGCCTCCAGCCAAAAACCAGACCCAGACCCAGATCCGGACCCTCAGCTTAAAAACATAGCCGGACAAGCTGCTGCCACAGCTTCTTATGTATCTGACTGGGAAAACATAAGTGCACTGAATGATGGGATTGATCCTTCCAATTCAAATGACCGGAGCGGTGCTGTTTATGGAAACTGGCCGGAAACCGGATCGCAATGGATTCAGTACACCTTTGATGAAAATCACACCATAACAGGCTGTGATGTCTATTGGTTTAAAGACGGTCAGGGAATTGACGTACCGGCTTCCTGCCACATCTATTACTGGGATGGAAGTGCATGGCAGGAGGTTCAGAATCCAAAAGGCCTTGGTACAAAGATTAATCAATATAATACAACCACCTTTACGCCTGTAAATACAAGGGCGATTTCCATCGTAATGGATTCAAAGGGAACCAGTTCAACCGGTATTCTTGAATGGAAAGTATACGAAAAATAAACATTATAAATAACTGAATTTATGCGGGCAGACGAAACCGGAATATCAGGTAATCTGCCCGCATTTTTTCTCCCAGTATTCCAGATAATCATCCACAAATCCGGCATTCAGGGCATTTTTCCAGTATAAATAATCCAGAGTTCCGTCATAATCCGGATCCCACGGTTTGGGAACTCCTGTAAAATGAATCACTGCTGTGGATGCCTTTATATCAGATAAATGATATTGGTCAAATGGATAAGTCTGGGTATTATACTCAGAACTGCAAAGCTTCTTATGCTCCTTTAGAAGACAATTTAAAATGTCCTGATCAAAATAGCACAGAACTTCTCTCTTCTCTTCAATTAAAGCCATAATATCCTCCAGTTTAATCATTTCCCGAAACAATACCAGATTAAACAGCATGACTCCCGAATTAAAATATGCATCCTCTTTTTTTAAGCCAAGTTTTGTTTTAAGCATAATAATTTTATCTATGTCATCAAACCGATCTGTGACGACAGTTGCATAGCTGCCATCAAAACTCTGATTATAAAACTCTTCCAGCGATCCATTGATAATAATATCAGCATCCAGATACAGTGCTCTGTCAAGTTCTGCCGGAAGTAAATACGGTGCAAGCAGTCTGTAATACAATTCCGGCTTTTTATAGCGGCTGGAAAGGGGAACATTGGTAAAGAATCCGAAAGCGCAGACTGGATGAAGCCGTGCATTGCACTTATTGATCAGAAAAAGTTCCAAATCCCTGATTTCTTCTATTTTCAAAGACCCATATAATAAGTAGACATCAACATCATGGTGAAATCTGCAAAGTGAATATAACATTACCTTAGCTGGTGTTAAAAAACTTTCACATATTGAAATCAAAATATTCATACTCTTAACCCTCAATATCATATTTTTTTATTCTATGATCCCCTCATGATTTCCATGTCTCTAAAGGCTGTACAGAACATAATCCTGAAGCTCACGGCGAAACCCGGCAGTACGAAGAAAACTTTCCGCTTCTTTTGGATATTCCTTTATCACAATTCTGTTTCGGGATGGGAATATCCTGTGTGCCATAAAATCCCTGACAAACTCCGCAAGCACCTCTCCGGCACAATCCATATCAAATATCCGAAGAACCCTGCCCTGGCGTTCAAAAACTGCTGCCGGGGTTCCTGCTCTTAATGCAACCGCAGTTCCCTGTACATTTAAAAATGTTTTTCCTTCCTGATGATGCAGCACTTTCCCCCAAAGCTGGACTGGATCAGCTCCGCTTAGCCATACCACTTCTTCTCTGGGACTCAAAAGGCTTACCATGGTCCCTTCATAGTCCTTGTCCCGGATAAACTGAATTCCGGACAGGCCTTCGATAAAATATCCCCTGCGCACTCTGCCTGTATATTCCCAAATCCGCAGTGTCTCCAGTGCTGCACTCCATGTCAGTCCTTTTATTGTCTCCCGGCAGACAATGACTGTTTTATCAAAGTTACGGTTAAGCATCTGTTCAACTGTAAAATTCTTAAGTGGGCGGATAACTTCCCATCTGCCGGTTAAGAGAATCTTTGTCCTTGCGTTTACCCGTTGGCGTACAGTCCCCTTATTTAATTTATCCCTGTTCATCAGCTGCCTGACCGGAATCAGACTGTCTGCGCTTACAAGCCCCTTTTCTGCCAGTGAAAAAAGAGCTTCATAAGGGGACTTTCCCAGGATTTCTTCCAGTCTCTGCATGAAGCTGGCCCCGTGTTTTAACAAGGCTCCATACACGGCTTTCTCCTCTCCTTCCAACAGTTCACAAACTTCTGTTAAATCTGCAGTCCAGTCAATGTCTGCAGTCTGATGAAAGGTAAGGCAAAAGCCCTCCCCCAGCTGCCAGAACACGTTTCCAGCTGCCAAAAGAGAATCCATGAGTTCCGGGCGATAATTGTTAACCCGTGCAGGCAAAAGTAAAGTCTCCCATATTTCCGCCTGAAGGGGCTGATCCAAAAGCCCGTTTACCGCTGCTTCCAGCTGTTCTAAAGGAGATGCCGATATCTTAAGGCGCATTGCCATAAGGGCTGCATACCGTTTTGGCGGAAGAGTTGCAATCTGCTTCCTTCGGTTTTTTATCGTTTCATTTCTGGCCCTGTCATAAAGCTCGAAATGATAATAAATGCCATCCTGCAGTATCACCTTCCCCTGATCACACAAAGCAGATAAAATATCAAGCGTCTTGTCATCTGTCCATAGATACCGATCTGCCACTTCTTCCAGAGATTTAGCTCCCCGATACCTCAGTAATCTTTGTACAAGACGTTTTCCAGCGTTCTTCAGCCCCTTAACCAGGGCATTTTCATAATCATTTTCATGCTCTGCTGCAATCCATAAACCAGGCTCTACGTAGAGTGCTCTTCCCTCCGATGTCAGTTTTTCCAGCCATTCGATTGGAATATCAAGTTCTCCTGCTTCTAAATCCCCCTCTATCATAAGAAGAGTATGAAGCTGTATTTCATCTTCCGGAAGATGAATCCGTCTGGAAACACGGGCCAGCTGCTCCGGTTCCGGCGTGATTCCTGCTGCCTCATGAAGCGCCTCCTTTGCAGCCTCATGGATGTTCTGGGGCGTTGGAGAATAATCATACATCATGGAAGCTTCCGTCTGGCGTCTTAATGGCAATGACATGGGGGAAGGTATCTCTAAATACATCTCCCGTATCTGAATTTTTCCCGATTGTATTTCATATAAAATAGTTTCCAATCCTTTTAAATCCCAGAAGTCTTCCAGACATTCCCGTTTTGTTTCCTTCAGTATGGGATGTTCTTCCTGTTTAACCAGGAAAGAAAGCATCTGGGCACTTTTCATTCGCTGGATCCAGAGAGGCTGACGCTTCTGATTCCTCACTCCCATCATCAGCGCCCTGGCAGCATTGTAACGGAAATTCATGTTAAACAGGGGCGTTGCCGGAAGTAATGCAGCCACAATCTGACCTGCCTTTTGGGGAGATATTTCATATATAAGTCCGTCAGGCAGCGGCTTTCCATCATAAGGAAACAGCAAAAAGCCATCGTCATCTGCTGTACAGTTAATAGTGGTTTCCACATGATTCTTTGCCGCTTCTGTCATAAGCAGGGACAGGGGTTCATTGACCTGGCGTCCAAATACAGAATGAACCATCACCTGATGATTGCTGTTTTCATCCATAAAGTGTTCCACCAGAATGGTTCTGTCATCAGGAAGAATCCCAGTGCTTTTTTGCTGGCTGAGCAGATAATCCAGGGCACGTTCCCCTGTCTGTTCATCTAATCCAAGCTTTATTAATTCTTTCAATAATGCTTTTGTACTTCCGGCCTGATTGAATCTGCGCAGAATCTCTCCGAACACAAGTCCTGTTCTCATCCTGCGGCCCTTGATGTCTCCATGCCAGAAGGGCAGCCTGGCACCGGAAGGATTTGCCGGTGACACAATCACGGTATCCCGCATAATACTTACGATCTGCCAGGCAAATGTCCCAAGTAAAAACCGGTCCCCGATTCTGGTTTCAAAAACGAATTCTTCATCAAGCTCTCCCAGCCTGACTCCGCTTTCCGACCGGACTGTATAAAGACCTCTGTCAGGTATGGTTCCCCCTGCGCTGACTGCCAGCATACGGCTGTAGGCATCCCCGCTTACCAGGTCATGAATCCTGTCGTAAATAATACGGGGTCTCACCGGAATATCCCTTTCATGCTCATAGTCACCTGCCAGCATCCGCAGAACACCTTTCACATCCTCAGCAGTTACATCATAAAACGGATACGCTGAGGAAAGAATATCCATCACATCATCCACGCCATATTCCTGCGTACACGCCATGGAAACAAGATGCTGGGCAAGAACATCCAGGCACAGCCTGGGCGGGCTGGCGTATTCAATTTTACCGTTTCTGGCTGCCTCTGCAGTAAACCCGCAGAACAATCCTTCCGCAGCCTCTCTGGGAAACATATACATCACACTGACGCGGCCGGGATTGTGCCCTGCCCTCCCCAGCCGCTGCATGGTGCTGGAGACAGACCGGGGGCATCCAATCTGGAATACCTGTTCAATCTCGCCCACATCGATGCCAAGTTCCATGGATGAGGTGGTGCAGAGAAACTTTAAAGAGCCATCACGAAGAGCCTGCTCCACTTCAAAACGCTGCTCTTTTGATAAGCTTCCATGATGTGTGCGGGCAAAGCCTTCCCCTCCTAATTCGTTAATAAAATGAGCCAGCTTTTCTGCATATGCCCGTCCTTCCACAAATGCCAGAGAACTGCCTGTTCCGCCTATAAAAGAATATACCGTCTTAGCAATGTCTTTCCAGACGGAATCCTTTCCCTGGACGCTGCCGTCTGAAAAAGGACTTTTTACTTCAATCCGTATCTCCTTATTCATTTTGGGCGCAACAATGGAAACCTCCCCCGGCGCCAGGTACTTCGCCGCAAGATCAAGAGGTTCAATGGTAGCGGATAACCCGATACGCTGCAAAGGCTTTTTGCAGAGCCTGTCCAGTCTGGCCGCAGAAAGCATTAAATGGGCTCCCCTCTTGGTATCAATCATCACATGCAGCTCATCGATGATCAGCGCCTTTGCAGTACTTAAGATTTTCTGTCCCGATTTACTGGTCAGCATCAGATATAAGGATTCCGGAGTTGTAATGAGAATATGGGGAGGTTTTTTAATCATATGGTTTCGCTCTTTTTGTGTGGTATCGCCGGTCCGGATTCCCACTGTCAGCTCCTGTCCGTTAAAATTTCCTGATTTTTTTCTCTCCTCAACAATTCCTTCCATAGGCCGCCGGAGATTCTCCCTGATGTCACCAGCCAGAGATTTTAGCGGCGAGATATAAATCAGCTGCAGTTCCTGATTTAACTGTCCTCTTAAAGCTTCCTCCAAAAGCCTGTCAAGAAATATCAAAAAGGCCGTCAGTGTCTTACCTGTTCCGGTCGGTGCTGAAACAAGCGTATGTCTGCCCGATGCAATTTCAGGCCAGGCCTGTTTCTGAACCAGGGTAGGTGTACCAAGTGCACCTTCAAACCAGTGCCTTGTATCTGTTTGAAAAAGTTCCATGGAATGATCTGACATAGACGCCTCCGATTTTTGAATATTTCACCGCTTATAAGTAATCTTATTTTGCCCCCTGATTTATATAAACCATTCTGGCTCACATCTGACCTGACTGAAATTTTCTACAAGCCATTCCGTTATTTTATTAAAAGCTTCATGATGAAACGATTTTGCTTTCTGGGGACAGCGTTTCACACAGCTGCTGCAGCGAATGCATTTCGTTGGATCTGTCTTTTTCGCATTACTGAAACTAATTGCTTCCATCGGACAGTATTTTGCACAAATCCCGCACTGTATGCAGCTTTCAGATGTATCAGGTGCCATTGGTACGGCTGCTTTTCTTTCTTTATACGGAAAATCTCCTTTGACGGTTACTTTACCGGTTATTATTCCCTTCATTTTTTCGGCAATTTCTCTTCCGAATTTTTCTGCTGTTTCAATATCCTGGACATCCGGTCTTCCACCTGCGACCTTATTAGTATTTGAGTGTTCCCCTATAAATGCTCCTGCTGCGATTCCCACAAAACCATTTTCTTCAAATGTATTCTTTAATTCCAAAAGAGCATCTTCATAAGCCCGGTTTCCATAGACTGCCACAAAGACCGCCTGCGTATCCTCACCCTTTATGTTTTCAAATACAGGCGTCAAAAAACCAGGTATCCTTCCACCATATACAGGAACCCCCACAAGGACGATCTCACCTCTCTTAAAAGCATAATTCTGTCTGCGGGCCTGGGGATCCGTCAGATTAACTGTCTGAACACAATTAATATCCATTCCTTTTGCTATAGCATTTACAATTTTTTCAGTTGTATCAGTCGGACTAAAATACATTATTGTTAATTTTCTATCCATCACTTTTCCTCCGCATTTCACTCCCTTATTTTACTATCCAGAATAAGGGGTAACCCCGTATCACATATACTTAACTATATCACATCGTTTTTATTTATCCAATGTCTTTCATTCGTAAAACAAGATGAAAGCCCCGGAAATTGATTTCTGAGGCTTTTTTACCCTGTTGGCGAAACATCACAGCGAATTTTTACTTATATATACCAATAACTCCAAAATCATATGTTTTGTTATATTCAGGATTGTCTGAGATAAATTGAATAAATACAGGTGTATTGTCCAGATCAGGTTCTTTGTCAAACAAGAATCTGTCAGCCTGGCGTAATGCCTGAAGTGCGGTAGGCATTTCGTTATAGAAAATCTTATTTCTTATAGATGCATTTCCGGTTACACCATTACCATCAACAATCACGGAGCCAATTAAAGCAATTCCTTCTTTATATAATTCCCAGGCAATTCTAACCTCGTCACGCATTTTTGTGATTTGATCATCCGCATAATCGGGGGCTACAAACACATATAGTTCTGCGGTTATATCTGAATGAGTAATAGTATATAATCTGCCCATAACAGGCCCATACGGTTCCATAGTATCCCGATATTGCACAAATACCTTTTGAGAATTAAGCTCTTTCACTTTTTAAACCTCTTATACATTTCTCAAGATTAAACTACGGTTTAATGTATGCTTAAATAAATATATCTGTGATAAATCTGAGGCACACCAAAGCGAAAGCCCCAGAGATGAGCTCCGGGGCTATACGTCTAGACATCATTATGCTTAATGGACTTACGCTTTGCATTTTTATTCTTATTCTGATTCTCTCTTGTTATGGGCGTCTGACCATTGCATTTTTCCATTCTGGCTTCCTTATTATCCGGCTGACTGTCTTTTGGCATAAACAGGCTCCTTTCATTTTTTATTTATTATTCGTCATTTTCGGAATCCTATGTATGCCCGCCAGTCATTTATCTGCTCAGTATCTTTGTGATGCCTCCAATATACAGATGATGATAATCTTTATCTGCATAAAATTTGCTGTCTATTTCAGGAATCACAAAATTCTCCGGCTTCATATCTGTTACAAACAGTTTCTCACAGATTAAAACTTTGGAAGCTTCATCAATAAACGGTACACCGCCCTCATGATTAACAGTTACCCCGGTCTTTTTTATCTTATCTTCGTCTCTTCCCGATACGCTGCCTAAATATCCCAGTTCTTTTGCATATGCCTTATGATCCAAAAACGAGAGGGAAAAACAGTCTGCACCATCTACGAATTCTTTAGTAAAACGGCTCTTTCTGATCACTGCGTAGGCGACATCTCTGTTCCACATAATCCCTAATCCGCCCCAGGAAGCAGTCATCGTATTTACCTTCCCGTCTTTTTCAGCAGTAATCAGCATCCACTCATCCCCGATTAACTGAAATGGATTGTAATCAAACTCTTTTGCAGTAATGGTTTGAAACGTATTCATAAATTACCTCCTGATATAATTATTATCCTGATACAGGATATGAAAAAACCAGTGATCAGCACCCTTTTCCGTCAATGGAGCAGGCATTTTGAACCGGCTGGGACTTGATCTCATCCATAAAATCAATATCAAAGGTCTGAGTCCCATCTTCCAGAATAAACAGAGGGATTCCGATTTTACCCGCTTCAATAATCGGTTTAAACATCTCATCATGATCCCGATGGCGAAGAAACTCTTTCATTGTTGCTGTATTTTCTGTAATATTTCTGTAGTCAAGTTCAACAGCAGTAAGGTTTCCCAGCTGGGCTTTTGCTGCTACACATTCCGAACAGATTTCTGTCCCATACATAATAATTTTCATTTGGATCTTCCTTTCTTTATTCGTGGCTCCCATGGAAAGCTTTGATTAGACCAGTATATCATATAATCCGGTTTCTTTTCTTATTTTTTACAGCAATTCTCCATACCGTTTTATATAAAATGTTTTTAAAACAGTGGCAAGCACCATATAACAGACTACAATCAGCGCAAGCCATGCAAAATAGATTCCGGGCAGCCTTACCAGTTTTAGTGCCTCCGCTGCCGGAGTGAACGGGATCATGGTAAGAACTGCAATCCCTGCAAAAGTAAGACATACCACCTGTCTGGAAGCCCAGTTCTGAATAAATGGTATTCTGGGCGTTCTGATCATATGGATGACCAGTGTCTGGCTCCACATGGATTCAATAAACCAGCCGGCCTGAAACGTTGCCATATAGAGAGCCTGAACTGCCGGATCGGAAATCCGGCTGCACAGCACAACTAAGCAACAGGCAAAGGATGCCTGTCACCGGACTCATATACTGCCATCATTCTTTTCAAACAACTGTGATAATTACTACTATCCAACACAGTCACATCCTTTCCTAATAAAATAAAAAATCTCGTATATCCGCAAAGAATATACGAGAATGTAATTACATTTTCTTATATTTTCGTCTGAGTTTTAGCTTTACAGGGCAATGTAACTGTGTTATGCTGCACCTTAATCTCGATGCAGCCTGTTCAAACCATCTCATTGTGTCTCCACAACTCTGCGGCAACAGCCCGTATCCCTGTAGTAGCCTCACCTACCGAATATTCGTCTTTATACTAGTTCAATTTTTTACGTTTGTCAACCTCATAAATGAATTTATCCTATCAGCCAGGCCTTGGCAGTAAAATCACCATCTATAACCCCATATTCTTTTATAATTTTTTTATTCTGCAGAAAATCAAGGCTGATTTCTCTGGAATTCTCAAATCTATGGGCAATCACTAACTGTTTATTGCAAAATTCCCGGATAACAAGCTGCTCTCCCTGGGGATTATTATAGCCTTTCGTACTGTTCTCATATTTTATTGTAATTCCGTATTTTATGATATCAGCTGCTTCTTTATAAAATTCCATTCCCGCCTCAATGACTTCCCACTGTTCTCCGGTCAGATCATAGATATCACCACTTAAGCACATTCTGCCCAAAAAAGTACTGATAATGGAATAGTAGATTCTGTTATTGCTGTCACCGCTGCGCATAACTGCCCAGATCTGACTTTGGGACGGTTTTATTACTCTATGCATATTTGCCGCAATAATCGGTATGGCCGTGGTTTCATGGGCATCGGAAAAGCTTGCCTGGGATACCAGTTCCATCATGGAGGGCTCCAGCCTGTGTCCTCCGCTGGAACAGTTTTCAATTACAATATCCGGTATCTTCCTTTTGATTTTTTTGAAAAATTCCTGGGTTGCCCTGATTCTCTGCCTTAAGCCTTCCCCAAGACTTTCGGCCCCGTCACAGCCAATGCCGATGCTATCGTTATAATCAATTTTAATATAGCCAAATCCGCATTCTTTCAGGGTTTTTATGACCGCATTATTCAGATACTCCATAACCCAGGGATCGGACATATCCCAAAAGCGTTTCTCTCCCACCGTAAGTACCACGCCATCTTTTTTCAGCAGATGTTCCGTATTGTCCCAGTGTTTTGACAGTCTGCCCACGGATTCCGGTTCAAACCAGAGACCGGGTATCATCCCGCATTCCCTGATATAATCCGCAGCTTTTTTTAAGCCGCCCGGGAACTTTTCATCATTGACATCCCAATCCCCGATGCTGGCCCACCAGCCCTCATTTTTACCATACCAGCCGGAATCTATTACCAGGTACTTAACCGCCCTGCCCTTTAACTTATTACAGATTTTACTGATGTTTCCAAGGCTTGGGTTACCCCAGGTAGTACAATATTCATTAAACATGATACCCATATCCTGATCCAGTTCAGATATCTCAGGCTTTTGTGCCTTCACCAGTTTATCACACACCTCATTGAGAGAACTTCCCCTGGCAATGACCGCTTTGGGGGCAGTAAAGGTCTCCCCCGGTGCAATATTCTTAAACCAGTGTCCAAAATCCCTGTCTGCAATACCACCCACAAGTGACAGAGTTTCATCCTCTTTGCACAGGATCTCAATCTGCCAGGAGAATGGGATGTATAACTGAACCGCCGTAAACTCATGTGTTTCACTGTTTTCCAAGGCAATAAAAGGGAAATATTTCCGTACTGGCATAGATCCTAAATTGCCAAATTTCTCAACCCTCATACCACATCTGTTCCAGGAAGGCTCTAAGTGCAGTTCCTCAATAGTTTCTGTCCTGAGTTTTCCTTCCGCACTCCAAAAGGATTGCAGTCTGTGGATTTTATCTGCTTTTATTCCCTTTAAAGCAAAAGATGAGAGCATTTCTAAAGTTGTACTTTCAGTACCTTTGTTCTCAAATAT